>NZ_JBGFSI010000020.1:0-49680 GCF_041365735.1 Rhodosalinus sp. K401
GGCGCGCTGGCCGGCGCATCCGCCCGGTCCGGGGCTGCATCGCGTGCGCCCCCATCCGGCGCGGCCTCGGCAGGCGGCTCGGCTGGCGGGGCCAGCGCAGCGCGTTCCGGGGCGGCCGTCTCGGGACGCCCGGGCGCTTGCGGGGCGGCGGGCGGCGTTTCGCCTTGCGGCGCGCCGGGACCCTGCCCGGCCTGCGCGATCGTTGGCGCCGTGTCGGTCGCGGACTCGGCCTCGGGCGCGGGGCCGGGTTCCGGGGGGACGGCGATGTCGCCCGCCGGCGTGCCTGTTGCCGGCGGAGTGGCCGCTTCGCGCTCCACGCCCTCGAGCGTCGAGAGGTCGTCGGGCGCGGGCGCATCCGCGCGCGGCGCGTCCCCGTCGGGGGCGGGCGCATCCTCCGGGCCGGGCAGCGTGGCAGGTGTGTCCCCTGCGCCCCGGTCGAACCCCGATCCCGCCGGCACATCGAGCGCCCCTTCGGTTTCGGGCACCAGCCGCGGCGGGTCCGAATAGACCGAGAGCACCGCGACGCCCACCACCGAAAGCGCCGTTCCCCACAGAAATCCTGCCAGAGCTCCGCGTGCCATGGCCTTGCCTCTTCTTTGTTATCCCGCCGCGGGGTCGATCCCGTGCGGCTTGCCTGCCCCTTGACGCTTTCGCGCAAGCCTGAGCATGTATAGCCCGACACGGGGGCGCGCCTCCACCCCAAGTTTCACCGGGCCCGCTCGATGCTGCTCCTGATCGACAATTACGACAGCTTCACCTGGAACCTCGTGCATTTTCTCGGCGAGGAAGGCGCCCGTACGGTCGTGCGGCGCAACGATGCGCTGACCCCGGCCGAGGCGCTCGAGATGCGGCCGGAGGGCATCGTTCTGTCGCCGGGGCCGTGCGACCCGGACCGCGCGGGGATCTGCCTCGATCTCACCCGCGCGGCCGCCGAGGCGGGCGTGCCGCTTCTGGGTGTCTGCCTCGGGCACCAGACCATCGGGCAGGTCTTCGGCGGACGCGTGGTGCGCGCGGGGCGGATCGTCCATGGCAAGACGGACGAGATCGCCCATGAGAGCACCGGCGTCTTCGCGGGGCTGCCCTCGCCCTTCCGGGCCACGCGCTACCACTCCCTCGCCGTCGCCGAGGAGGGGTTGCCGGACTGCCTCACCGTGACCGCACGGGCGGGCGACGGCACGATCATGGGGCTCGCCCACCGCGAGCTGCCCGTGCATGGCGTGCAGTTCCATCCCGAGTCGATCGCCTCGGAGCACGGCCACCGGATGCTGCGGAACTTTCTCGACCTGACCCGCGTGGCCGCATGACCGAGGGGCTGAAGCCGCTCATCGGCGCCGCCGCCGATCGTGCGCTGACCTCGGAGGAGGCCGAGCGCGCCTTTCAGTGCCTTTTCGAGGGGGAGGCGACTCCGTCGCAGACCGGCGGCTTTCTCATGGCGCTGCGCACCCGCGGCGAGACGGTGGACGAATACGCCGCCGCCGCCCGCGTGATGCGCGCCAAGTGCCACAAGGTCGTCGCGCCGCCGGGCGCGATGGACATCGTGGGCACGGGCGGCGACGGCAAGGGCACGCTGAACATCTCGACCGCCGCGGCCTTCGTCGTGGCCGGCGCGGGCGTGCCGGTGGCCAAGCACGGCAACCGCAACCTGTCGTCGAGATCGGGCGCCGCCGACGCGCTCGCCCAGATGGGCGTGAACGTCATGGTCCACGCAGACGTGGTGGAGCGCGCGCTTGCCGAGGCGGGCATCGGCTTCATGATGGCGCCCATGCACCATCCGGCCATGGCGCATGTCGGCCCGGTGCGCGCGGAGCTCGGCACGCGGACAATCTTCAACATCCTCGGGCCGCTGACCAATCCGGCCGGGGTCGCGCGCCAGCTGACCGGCGCATTCGCCGGCACGCTGCTGCGTCCGATGGCGGAAACGCTCAAGCGGCTTGGCAGCGAGCGGGCGTGGCTCGTGCACGGCGCGGACGGCACCGACGAGATCTCGATCGCGGGGCCGTCGCGTCTCGTGGCGCTCGAGGAGGACGGCGCGATCCGCGAGGCCGAGATCCACCCGGAAGATTTCGGCTTGCCCGTACACCCCTTCGACGCGATCCTGGGTGGAACCCCGGCCGAAAACGGGCAGGCGTTTCGCGCGCTTCTCGACGGGGCGCCCTCGGCCTACCGCGACGCGGTGCTCCTGAACGCGGCCGCCGCGCTGGTGGTCGCGGGCCGCGCGGCGGACGAGCGCGAGGGCGTGGCGGTCGCGCGCGAAAGCCTCGACAGCGGCGCGGCGCGCGGCAAGGTAGAGGCGCTGGCCCGGATCACCACGGAGGCGACATGACCGACACCATTCTCGACCGCATCAAGGCCTACAAGCTCGAAGAGGTCGAGGCGTGCAAGGCCGCCAAGCCCATCGGCGAGGTGGAGACGGCGGCGAAGAACGCGCCACCCGTGCGCGGCTTCGCGGACGCGCTGCTGCAGGCCTCGAAACAGGGCTACGGCCTGATTGCGGAGATCAAGAAGGCGTCGCCCTCCAAGGGGCTCATCCGCGAGGATTTCGATCCCGCAGCGCTGGCGGCCGCCTATGCCGCGGGCGGGGCCGCGTGCATCTCGGTGCTGACCGACGCGCCAAGCTTCCAGGGCTCGAAGGAGGACCTCACCCTGGCGCGCGAGGCGTGCAGCCTGCCGATCCTGCGCAAGGATTTCATGTTCGACCCCTACCAGGTGGCCGAGGCGCGGGCGATCGGCGCGGACTGTATCCTGATCGTCATGGCCGCCGTCACCGACGAGGAGGCGACGGCGCTCGAAACCGAGGCCGCGCGCTGGGGCATGGACGTGCTCGTGGAAGTCCACGATGCCGAAGAGCTCGAGCGCGCCGGAAGGTTGTCCTCGCGCCTCGTCGGGATCAACAACCGGGACTTGCACAGTTTCGAGACGTCGCTGGGCGTGACGCGGAAGCTCGTGAAGCGGGTGCCCGAGGACAAGATCATCGTGTCGGAAAGCGGCCTGTCCAGTTCCGACGATCTCGCCGAACTCGCCCGCTATGGCGCGCGCTGCTTCCTCGTGGGCGAAACCCTGATGCGTGCGGACGACGTGGCCGCCGCGACGCGCGCTCTTCTGTCGAAGCCGCTCTTTGCCGGTGGAGGCATGTGATGGCAAGCCTCACCCACTTCGACGAGAGCGGGGCGGCGCAGATGGTGGACGTGTCGGGAAAACCCGCGACCGCCCGCACCGCGACCGCCGCCGCCTGGGTGAAGATGCGCGCGGAAACACTTGCGATCGTTGAAGAAGGCTCCGCGAAAAAGGGCGACGTGATCGGTGTGGCGCGGCTTGCCGGGATCATGGGCGCAAAGCGTACGGCCGAGCTGATCCCGCTCTGCCACCCGCTGCCGATCACGAAGGTCACGGTCGAGATCGAGCCCGACCGCGATCTGCCCGGGCTGCGCATCTCGGCGACGGTCAAGACGACCGGCCCGACCGGCGTCGAGATGGAGGCGTTGACCGCGGCCTCCACCGCCGCGCTCACCATCTACGACATGCTGAAGGCGGCGGAGCGCGGCATGGAGATCGGGGGCCTGCGCGTCACGCTGAAGGACGGCGGAAAATCGGGCCGGTACGAAGCGCCATGATCACCGTCGACGAGGCGCTCGCGCGCCTGTTCGCCCTCGTGGCGCCGCTGGGCGCCGAAGAGGTGCCGCTCGAACGGGCGGCGGGACGCGTGCTGGCACGGGACGCCGTCGCGGATCGGGATCAGCCGCCCTTCCCCGCCTCGGCGATGGACGGCTACGCGGTGGCGGCGGCCGAGGCGCGGCCCGGCGCGCGCTTCCGCGTGGTCGGAGAGGCGGCCGCGGGGCGGCGCTTCGCGGGCGCGCTCGGGCCCGGAGAGGCCGTCCGGATCTTCACTGGCGCGCCGATACCCGACGGGGCCGACCGCGTGGTCATCCAGGAGGACACGGCGCGGGAGGGCGAGACGGTCATGCTCCTCGACAGCCTCGGCGCGGGCCCGCATGTCCGCCCCGCCGGCGCGGATTTCCGCAAGGGCGACCGTCTCGCCGCGCCGCGCCGGCTGTCGCCCGCCGACGCGGCGCTTCTCGCGGCGATGAACCTGCCGCGGGTGACCGTGGCGCGCCGGCCCGAGGTGGCGATCCTCGCCACCGGCGACGAGTTGGTGCTGCCCGGCGAGCGCCCGGGCCCCGACCAGATCATCGCCTCGAACAGCTACGCGCTGAAGGCCCTTCTGGAGGCGCTTGGCGCGGAGGCGCGGCTTCTGCCCGTCGCGCGTGACACCACGGCGTCCCTGCGCGCCGGCTTCGAGCTGGCCCAAGGCGCGGATCTCGTGCTGACCGTCGGCGGCGCCTCGGTGGGCGACCACGACCTCGTGGGGCCCGTGGCCGCCGACCTCGGCATGGAGCAGGCGTTCTACAAGGTGGCCATGCGGCCGGGAAAGCCGCTCATGGCGGGCCGGCTGGGCGATGCCACGATGATTGGGCTGCCCGGCAACCCGGTCTCGGCCATCGTCTGCGGCCACGTCTTCGTGGCCCCGGTGATCCGCAAGATGCTGGGCCTCGGCGAAGCCCCCGCGCCGCGCCGGCAGGCCCCGCTTGCCCGGGCGGTGGCGGCCAACGGCCCGCGCGAGCATTACATGCGCGCACGCCGCACGGATACGGGGCTCTGCCCCTTCGACAGCCAGGACAGCGCGCTTCTGTCGGTGCTGGCCGAGGCGGACGCGCTTCTCGTCCGCCCCGCGTCCGACGGGCCCCGCGCCGCGGGCGAGATCGTGGACTTCATCCCGCTTTCCTGACGCAGCGTGGCCGCAACGCGACAGGTCTGATGTGGATAAGCTTGACACAAAACGGGAACATGCGTAGAACATCGGCAATCTGCACCGGGACGGAGGGCGCCCAATGCTCACGCGCAAGCAAATGGATCTGCTGGACTTCATCCACACGCGCCTGCAGCGCGACGGCGTACCGCCGAGTTTCGACGAGATGAAGGAGGCGCTGGACCTGCGGTCGAAATCCGGGATCCACAGGCTGATCACCGCACTGGAAGAGCGCGGCTTCATCCGCCGTCTCGCCCATCGTGCCCGCGCGATCGAGATCCTGCGCTTGCCCGACCAGCTGGCCCGGCGCGGCGGTGCCTCTGGCTTCGTGCCGCGCGTGATCGAGGGCGACCGCGGCGAGGCGCCGCCCCGCCCGGCGGCGGCGCGCGACGTGGAGAGCGCCGAGGCGATGGAGCTTCCGCTTCTGGGCCGCATCGCCGCGGGCACCCCGATCGAGGCCATCGCCGACGAGACGCCCCAGATCGCCGTGCCGGGCGCGATGCTCTCGGGCAAGGGCCGGCATTACGCGCTCGAGGTGAAGGGCGACTCGATGATCGAGGCCGGCATCAACGACGGCGACGTGGTCATCATCCGCGAAACCGGGGAGGCGCAGAACGGCGACATCGTCGTCGCGCAGGTTGAGGGCTACGAGGCCACGCTCAAGCGGTTCAAGCGGAAGGGCGACATGATCCTGCTGGAGGCAGCGAACGCCGCCTACGAAACCCGCGTGCTTCCCGAGGGCAGCGTGAAGGTCCAGGGCCGGCTGGTGGGGCTGATCCGCACCTACTGAGCCTGCGCCGCGGCAAGCCGAGCGGGCACCTCCGCCACGGTCGCGGGCGTCCAGAGCCTGCGGCCCTCCCGCAGGGTCGCGCTTTCGATTATGTGACCGCCGGGATCGGGCCAGATCGCAAGGCTGCCCGCCCCTTCGAGGCGCCGCGCGTCCAGCAGCAGGCAAGGCTGCGCGGGCCCGTCATAACGCTCCGTCATCACCACGATCTCGCCGGGCGCGCAGCCCTCGAAATTCGCCGCATGGCGCTTGCCCCAGACATGGCGCACCGGTCCCGCCTCGGGCCAGCGCGCCACGGCCTCTGCCCGCGTGGCGCCGTCGCCATCGTTCTCCAGCCAGACCGAGGCGGGAAACCCCGCGCCCCGCTCCTTGCTGAGCGCCCGGCCGTCCGCGGTCATCACGCCGACGAGCGCGCCTTCGTCCGCCACCAGCACCGGGGGCCGCGCCGTTCCGGTCCAGAGCGCAAGCGCGACGAGTGCAGGAACGAGGCCCGCCCACCGGCCATGGCCCCTCCAAAGCGCGACGAATGCGCCGCCGAGCGCCAGCAAAGGCAACACCGCGGGGGGCGGCGCGGGCACATGGCCGACGGCGTTCGGCATGCCCGCGGCCCTGTGCGCCACGCCGAGGATCCAGTCGAGGCCGAGCCCCATCGCCCGGAGTGGCACGGCCTCGCCGCCGAGCGGCATGAGCAGGATCGCCACCACGCCCGCCGGGATGACGAGCAGCCCCATCAGGGGCACGGCGAGCAGGTTGGCGGGCAAGCCGAAATGCGACAGCTGGTTGAAGTGCGCCGCGCCGATGGGGGCCGTCGCCGCCCCCGCCACCGAGGAGGAAATCACCACGGCCAGGACCGGCGCCAGCCACCGCGGCGGGCGCGGCCCCTTGCGCTCGCGCAGCGCCGCGAACACCGCCACGAGCGCGGTCGTGGCGGCGAAGGACATCTGGAACCCGGGGCCCATCAGCGCCTCGGGCCGAAGCGCGAGCACGATGAGGGCCGCCAGCGCCACAGCGCGAAGCGAGATCGCGCGACGGTCGAGCATCACCGCGAGAAGCGCCACTGCCGCCATCACGAAGGCGCGCTCGGTGGCGATGTTTCCGCCCGAAAGCGCAAGATAGCCCGCAGCGGCCAGGAGCGCGCCGCCGGCCGCGAGTTTCTTCGCCGGCAGCCGCACGCCCGCCCGCGGCAGTGCGAGGATGGCGAGGCGCAGCGCCGCGAAGACGAAGCCCGCGAGAAGCCCCATGTGCAGTCCCGAAATGGCCAGAAGATGCGCGAGGTTCGACTCGCGCAGGGCGCGAAGCGTATCCTGCCCGATGCCCGAACGGTCCCCGCTGAGCACGGCCGCGGCGAAGCCCCCCGCCTCGCCCGGCAGCGCGTCCTGCACCCGTGCCGAGAGCGCCATCCGCGCGCGCGCCACCGCGGCCGCCATCTCGGCCGAAGGCGGCGCGAGGACGAGGACCGGCGTGCGCGTGTAGCCCACCGCGCCAAGCCCCTGGAACCAGGCATGGCGCCGGAAGTCGAAGCCGCCGGGCTCGACCGGGCCTTGCGGTGGAGAGAGAAACGCGGTGAGGATCACCCGCGTGCCCGGCACCGGATCGAGGAACCCCTGTGCGCCATGGAGCGCGACACGCACCTTCGCGGGCGTTTCGCCCGGTGCCATCCGTTCCAGCCTCACCTCGTCAAGGGTCAGGCGCAGCGCGTCCGAAGCGGAGCGATCGATCGCGCGCACCCGCCCCTCCACCGCGCCATAGTAGCGAAACTCGAGAACCGGGGCGGCCACGACATGGGCGCGCGCGCCCGCGACCGCGAAGCCCGCCGCGACGAGCGCGACCGCCCAGAGCGCGGGCGCCACGTGCCAGCCCGCGCGCAGGGCCACCGCGCCCAGACCGATCGCCGCCACGCCCGCAAGCCCCAGCGTCTGCGCCGAGGGTTCTGCCGGCAAGGCGAAATAGAGGCCGATCCCCAGCGCGAAAAGGACCGCCGACCAGGGAAAGAGATGCCCGCGCTGCATCAGTAAGGCCCGGGCGAGCGCGCCTTCGTTCCACATGTTCCACCGTCCCCGCCGGCCCGTCCGGCGCGCGTCACAATGCGCCGTCATGGTTAGCAAGGGGTTAAGGCCCGGCCGCCGCCCGCGCGGCTTGTCCTGCGGCCCCGGCCTCGCTAGACAGGCGCGGAGCGCGCGCGTGGCGACACGCTGGCCCCGGAACGAACCGCACCCCGAGAGAGAGCGCCGAATGACAGACCAGGTGGTCACCCGCTTTGCCCCCTCGCCCACCGGGTATCTTCACATCGGGGGTGCCCGCACGGCGCTTTTCAACTGGCTCTTCGCGCGGGGCCGGTCGGGGCGCTTCCTGTTGCGGATCGAGGACACGGACCGCGCGCGCTCGACGCGCGAGGCGACGCAGGCCATCCTCGACGGGCTCGACTGGCTCGGGCTCGACCATGACGGCGAGGCGATTAGCCAGGCGGCCGGCGCCGACCGTCACGCCGAGGTGGCCCGCCGGATGCTGGCGGACGGCACCGCCTACAAGTGCTTCGCCACGACTGAAGAGATCGACGCGTTCCGCGAGGCGGCGCGTGCTGAGGGCCGCTCCACCCTCTACCGCAGCCCGTGGCGCGATGCGGACCCGGCCACGCACCCCGCGGACGCGCCCTTCGTCATCCGCCTGAAGGCGCCGCGCGAGGGAACGACCGTGATCGCGGACGTGGTGCAGGGCGATGTCACGATCCGGAACGACCAGCTCGACGACATGGTGCTTCTGCGCTCGGACGGAACGCCCGTCTACATGCTGGCCGTGGTGGTGGACGATCACGACATGGGCGTGACCCACGTGATCCGCGGCGACGATCACCTCAACAACGCCGCGCGTCAGATGCAGATCTACCGGGCGATGGGCTGGGACGTCCCGGTCTGGGCGCATATCCCGCTGATCCACGGCCCGGACGGCAAGAAGCTGTCGAAGCGCCACGGCGCGGTGTCGCTCACCGAGTACCGCGACATGGGATATCCGGCGCAGGCGATGCGGAATTATCTCGCCCGCCTCGGCTGGAGCCACGGCGATCAGGAGGTGTTTACCGACGAGGAGCTTCGGCGCCTGTTCTCGCTCGAGGGCATCAACAAGGCGCCCGCGCGGCTCGACATGAAGAAGCTCGACAGCATCAGCGGCCGCCACATCGCGGCGATGGAGGATGCTGCGCTGCTGCATGACCTGGAAGCTTTCCTGGCCGCGACGGGGCGTCCGCCGCTCGGCACCGAGAAGCGCGCGCGCCTCCTCATGGCGATGCCGCACCTCAAAGAGCGCGCAAAGACCTTTCCGGAACTCCTTAAAAAGGCGCATTTCGCCCTCGCCGACCGCCCCGTGGAGCCGGACGAGAAGGCCGGACGGGCGCTCGACAATGTATCCCGTGGCATACTGGGAGAATTGACGCCGCAGGTGCAAAGTGCTAGCTGGTCGCGCGACGCGCTGGAAGATGTCGCGACCCGCTTCGCAGAGGAAAAGGGCATGAAATTCGGCCAGCTCGCAGCGCCGCTCCGCGCTGCGCTGGCAGGACGCGCAGCGACACCCAGCGTCTTCGACATGATGCTGGTTCTCGGTCGCGCGGAAACCGTGGCGCGACTGGCCGACGCCGCCCGCGCCGGGGAAGAGTGAGACGGGGCGCGCTCGGGGCTTCGACGTCACGCGCGCGCAGCGGCCGGTCCAGCCGGCCCCGGTCGCCAACCGCAATGCGCCCGCGTCCCGGGCGCCGGAGACGAGGGAACCGAGATGCCTGAGAGCACGAAGACGGCACAGCTCACCATCGACGGCCAGAGCTACGACCTGCCCATGTTCAGCCCGACGGCGGGGCCCGACGTCGTGGACATCCGCAAGCTCTACAGCCAGGCGGGCGTGTTCACCTACGACCCCGGCTTCACCTCCACGGCCTCCTGCGACAGCACGATCACCTATATCGACGGCGGCAAGGGCGAGCTGCTCCATCGCGGCTATCCCATCGACCAGCTCGCCGAGAAGTCGCACTACCTCGAGGTCTGCTACCTGCTGCTTTACGGGGAACTGCCCGACGCGGCGCAACTCGAGGATTTCGAGAGCCGCGTGACCAACCACACGATGCTGCACGAGCAGATGCAGAACTTCTTCCGCGGCTTCCGGCGCGACGCGCATCCGATGGCGATCATGGTGGGCGTGGTCGGCGCGATGTCGGCCTTCTACCACGACAGCACCGACATCTCGGATCCCTGGCAGCGCGAGGTGGCCTCCATCCGGCTCATCGCCAAGATGCCCACCATCGCGGCCTGGGCCTTCAAGTATTCCGTCGGCCAGCCCTTCGTCTATCCGCGGAACGATCAGGACTACGCCTCGAACTTCCTGCGGATGTGCTTTGCCGTGCCGGCCGAGGATTACGTGGTGAACCCGATCCTCAGCCGCGCGATGGACCGGATCTTCACGCTGCACGCCGATCACGAGCAGAACGCCTCCACCTCCACGGTGCGGCTTGCCTCCTCGTCGGGGGCCAACCCCTTCGCCTGCATCGCGGCCGGCATCGCCTGTCTCTGGGGGCCGGCCCATGGCGGCGCCAACCAGGCTTGCCTCGAGATGCTCAAGGAGATCGGGGAGGTCGAGCAGATCCCGGAATACATCGAGCGCGCCAAGGACAAGGACGACCCGTTCCGCCTGATGGGCTTCGGGCACCGGGTCTACAAGAACTTCGACCCCCGCGCGAAGGTGATGAAGCAGTCGGCCGACGAGGTGCTCGAACTTCTCGGCGTGGGCGACAACAAGGTCCTCCAGGTCGCAAAGGAGCTGGAGCGCATCGCCCTCTCCGACGACTATTTCCGCGACAAGAAGCTCTTTCCGAACGTCGATTTCTATTCCGGCATCATCCTCGAGGCGATGGGCTTTCCCACCTCCATGTTCACGCCGATCTTCGCCGTCTCCCGCACCGTGGGCTGGATCAGCCAGTGGAAGGAAATGATCGCCGATCCGCAGATGAAGATCGGCCGCCCGCGGCAGCTCTACCTCGGCGCGACGAAGCGCGATTACGTGGACATAGAGGACCGCTGAGACCCACGCCCGCGACGCGCGGCACCGGCACCACTGTCGAAGAAAGGGCGCGGCGGCCACGTCGCGCCCTTTGCCGTTCATGTTGCTGCGCTTTGCCGCAGCGGTCGCAGGCTGCGGAGCGCGCCAAGTCTCCTATCTTTTCTGTCAGGAACATGATGACAGGAGAAAGAGATGGAACAGCCCCGCCGCATCGACACGCAAGGCGCCGAATTCGTGCCCGTGCATGTGGCGCCCCGCGACGTTCACGATCGCGTCGCGCTGCGCGTGGTCAAGGCGATGCGCTTCTTCGCCGATCGTTTCTTCGCAAGCCGTTACGGCCACCGCGCCGTGGTGCTGGAAACCGTCGCCGCCGTTCCCGGCATGGTCGGCGGGCTCTTGCAGCACCTCAAGGCGATCCGCCACATCCGCGACGACCAGGGTTGGATCCGCGAATTGCTGGACGAGGCGGAAAACGAGCGGATGCACCTGATGACCTTCATCAAGATCGCGCAGCCCACGCGCGTCGAACGGGGCCTGATCCTCTTCGGGCAGGCGGTGTTCTACAACTTCTACTTCTGGCTCTACCTGTTCGCGCCGCGCACCGCGCATCGCGTCGTTGGCTATCTGGAGGAAGAAGCCGTGGTAAGCTACACGAACTACCTGGGAGAGATCGACGCGGGCCGCGCGGACAACCCGCCGGCGCCCGCGATCGCGATCGAGTACTGGGACCTGCCGCCAGACGCGCGGCTGCGCGATGTCGTGATCGCGGTGCGCGCCGACGAGGCGCATCACCGCGACACCAATCACGGCTTCGCCGACGCCTACGCCAGCGGCACGGGCAACTGAACGGCTTCAGCGCCCCTCGAAGGTCGCGGGGCGCTTCTCGAGGAAGGCCAGAACGCCTTCCTTGAAATCCCGGCTCTTGCCGCATTCGCCCTGCAAGCGCGCCTCCAGCAGAAGCTGGTCGTCCAGCGTGGCCTCGAAGGCGCCGCGGATCGCCTGGCGCACCGCGTTGAACGCCTGCGTGGGACCTTTGGCAAGGTGCTCGGCGCGTCCGCGCCAGCGCTCCTCAAAGGCGTCGTCGGCCACGGCCTCCCAGATCATGCCCCACGCATCGGCCTGGCGGGCCGGAATGCGCTCGGCGAAGAGGGCGGCGCCCATGGCCTTGGCCAGCCCCATCTGCCGCGGCAGAATCCAGGTGCCCCCCGCGTCGGGAATCAGCCCGATCCGCGTGAAGGCCTGAACGAAATACGCGCTCTCGGCGGCGATCACCACGTCGGCCGACAAGGCAAGGTTCGCGCCGGCCCCGGCGGCGGGACCGTTCACCGCACTCAGAACCGGGACAGGGCAGTCATAGATCGCGCGCAGCATGGGTACATACTCGTCCCGCAGCACGCGTTCCAGATCCATCTCGTCGGCATTGGCGCGGTCGCCGAGATCCTGCCCGGAACAAAAGGCGCGCCCCGCGCCGGTCAGCACGACGACGCGCGCCTGCGTCCCGGCCGTGCTGACCGCGTCCCCGATCTCTGCCCGCATCTGGGTGTTGAGCGCGTTCATCTTGTCGGGCCGGTTCAGCGTGACGACCGCTGTCTCGTCCACGATCTCGAGCGTGATGGTCTGGTAGTCCATGTCCCCTCCTCCGATGCGTCTTTGCCGCGTTCTACCGGACAGGACGACGGAGGAAAGACAAAAGGCGCGCCGTGCCCGCGCTCACTCTCTCAGCAGGGCTTCGAGGCGCGCCCGCTCGTTGGAGCTCAGGCTTTCATCCGAGGGCGTCTGCGCTCGCGACCTGCCCCGCAGGTAGAAACCCGCGATCAGCAGCCCGACAAGCAGCATGGCGGGCGCGGCGCCCCACAGGATCCAGTTCGCGCCGGTTGCCGTGGGGCGAAGCAGGACATATTCGCCGTAACGATCGACGACGAACTCCACCACTTCGGCGTCGCTGTCGCCGGCCACGAGCCGTTCGCGCACCAGAAGCCGGAGGTCGCGGGCAAGCGGGGCGTTCGATTCGTCGATGCTCTCGTTGCGGCAGACGAGGCAGCGAAGACCCTCGGACAACTCCCGCGCTCGTTCCTCCAGTGCCGGATCGTCCAGCACCTCGTCCGGCTGAAGCGCGGCGAGCGGCGTTGCGAGGACCAGCGTCAGGACAAGCAGCAATCGCCTCATTCCGCCGGCACTCCGCGCGGCTCCAGCTTCTCACGCTGGCGTCGTGCCCCGGCCGCCACCCGGTAGCGACGGTCCGACAGGCTGAGCGCGCCGCCCAGCGCCATCAGCGCAGAGCCCGCCCAGATCCAGTTCGCCAGCGGCTTGATGTAGGTTCGCACGGCCCAGCCGCCATTGTCCTGCGGATCGCCGATCACGACATAGACGTCACGCAGGAGGCGGTAATCGATGGCCGCCTCTGTGGTGGGCATCCGGGCCACGGGGTAGTTCCGCTTTTCGGGCGTAAGCGTGGCCACCTGGCCCCCATCTTCGGTCGCCAGCGCGACCCGCGCCATCGTGGAGTAATAATTCCGGCCGACAGTGGGATCGTAGGGCAGCTCCTCGACCCCCTCGAGCGTCAGCACGAAATTCTCGACGCTCCAGCTCTCGCCCTCCTGAACGACCCGGATGTCTTCCTTTTCCCATGCGGTCAGCCCGGCGATGCCGACGATGATGACGCCGAACCCGGCATGTGCGACCGCGCGGCCCCAGTCGGCCCGCGGCAGTCGGCTCAGACGGATCGCACGCCGTCCCGCGCGTTGCCAGAGATCCACGCACGCGCCAGAGACGAGCCACGCGCCGAGCATGAGACCGATAGGTCCGAGAAGCGAATTGCCCGTCTGCATCGTCCAGGCAAGCCCGCCCACCGCAAGGGCGAGGATCAGCGCAGGCGTCAGCGTGCGCAGCGCCTTGCCAAGCCGGGCCCGCTTCCAGGGCATGACCGCGCCCAGCGGCAGAATCGCCCCGAGCACGACCATGAAGGGCGTGAAGGCGGCGTCGAAGAAGGGCGGGCCCACGCTGAGCTTCCGGTCGAAGAACATCTCGGCCACCATCGGCCAGAGCGTCCCCACGAAGACGACGAAACAGGACACGGCCAGCAGCACGTTATTGGCGACGAGCGCGCTTTCGCGGCTGACCACGCCGAAGACGCCCCGCGCCTCCATCACGCTGGCGCGTGCGGCGAAAAGGATCAGTGCGCCGCCCATGAAGGCCGCGAGGATCATCAGGATGAACACCCCGCGCTCGGGATCGGTGGCGAAGGCGTGAACGCTGGTCAGAAGGCCCGAGCGCACGATGAACGTGCCGATCAGCGAGAACCCGAAAGCCAGGATGGCAAGAAGGATCGTCCAGCTTTTCAACGCTTCGCGCTTCTCGACCACGATCGCCGAATGCAGCAGCGCAACGGCGAGGAGCCACGGCATGAAGGAGGCGTTTTCCACCGGGTCCCAGAACCAGAAACCGCCCCAGCCGAGCTCGTAATACGCCCACCAGGAGCCGAGCGCGATGCCGATGGTCAGGAAAACCCAGGCCGCGAGGGTCCACGGCCGAACCCAGCGTCCCCATGCGGCGTCCACCCTACCCTCGATCAGGGCCGCGACCGCGAAGCTGAAACAGATCGAGAGGCCCACGTAACCCAGGTAGAGGAAGGGCGGATGCAGCGCGAGGCCGGGGTCCTGCAGGAGCGGGTTCAGGTCCTGCCCGTCGAAGGGTGGCACCGCCATGCGCAGGAAGGGGTTCGACGTGAAGAGGATGAAGGCCAGGAAGGCGACGCCGATCATGCCCTGCACGGCCAGCACCCGCGCGCGGAGCGTGGGCGGCAGGTTGTTGCCGAACCACGCCGCCATCGCGCCGAAGAGCGCGAGGATCAGCACCCAGAGCAGCATCGACCCTTCGTGATTCCCCCACACGCCCGTGATCTTGTAGATGAGCGGCTTGGCCGAGTGCGAGTTCAGCACCACCAGGCGGAGGCTGAAATCGGAGGTCACGAACGCCCAGGTGAGCGCCGCGAAGGAAAACGCCAGCAGCATGAACTGCGTGGTGGCCGCGGGTTCGGCCACGGCCATCCAGCCGGGCCAGCGCCTGTGCGCGCCGACGAGCGGCACGACGGTCTGGAAGATTGCGACCAGAAAGGCGAGGACGAGGGCGAAGTGGCCGAGTTCTGTAATCATGCCCCGAATATAGCGGGGCGCGCGCGTCCGGCCAATCGGATTCGGTGCACCCGCATCAGCTTGTCGCGCCGGCCCCGCGCAAGGCACGCCATTCCGCAAGCGCCGCGTTCTCTGCGACCGCATCCGGAGGCACGGCGCGCGGCGCCGCGCCTGTGGTCTCTGCCGTCTCTGCCGCCTCCGCGCGTGTCATGCGCTGCGCCGCCGCCTCTGCCAGTTCGTGGGCACGGGCAAGGCCGAGCGCCGCCTCGCGCTGGAACTCCTGGCCCTTGGCTTGGTGGCGCGCGCCGAAATAGAAGCTGACGATCGCGCCCAGAAGCCACCAGAGAGGCTCTGGCACGACGGCGAGGCCCTGCATCCTCTCGGCGAACCAGACGGGCGACGCCATCGCCGCGCCGAAAAGCGCGAGCGTGCCGAGCGCCATGGCCGGGCGCGGTATGCGATTGGCGGCGTCGATGAAGCGATCGAAACGTCCCCGGCGCGGCAGGGCGAATTCGGCCGCGAACTGGGCAAGCGCCGCCTGACGGAAATCGGCGTTGCGGCGCGCCTCGGCCTCGGCGTTCACGCGGAAGACTTCCGCCGTATCGGCGAGGACGTTGCGCTCGCCACCAAAGAGAATGTCCAGAAACCGGCCAATCAGTCCCATGCCGACGTCCTTTCCGCGAATTGCTCGTCCGTCATGCGAAAGCGCGGCGCGATGAAATGCTCGGCCCGAAGGATCCAGCCGCCCTTTCCGCCCGTGCGCGTTCGGGCGTATTTGCGGCTGGCCGGGCGCGCGTCGGCGAGCCGCAAATAGTAGTTGCGCCGCGCAATACCGTAAGCGTCGGCGATGTGATCGGGCGCGGCCGCCGTGGCCCGGGTTGCCGCCGCCTCGGTCTCGGGCCCGATGATGCCATCCACCGTCACGCGCAGGCTCATATCGCCCAGAAGCCGCTGAAGGATACGGACCGCGTTGGCGCCGGCGTTGACGTACATGTCGAAGAGCTGCGGCTGAAGCGCGTCGGGCAGGCGCGCGAGCCCCGGTCTCTCGAAATAGTGGCGCACGAAAATGTCGACCGCCTCGCGCTTCGTGAGGCGCCGGACGTCGTTTTCCGTCACCCTCCCGTCCCCGTCGAGGTCGCGCCCGAGGCGCCGAAGGGTGTGGATGGTCACGCCGTGATTTGTTGCGCCGCCCGGATCATGCGGATCGTTCACGAAACCGCCTTCCCGGGCGACGATCTCCTCGGCGATTTCGCGAATGCCTGGCATCGTCCCGCACCTCTGCCTGAGTGGTGCGGGAAAGCTGGCGCTCTGCGGTTAAGAACGCGCTGGGGGAGCGTGCGTTGCGTGTTCCTGCGCGGGCAGGTCAGGACCCGCCGGAGGAGGGCTTGTACACGCCCTGCTCCTTGAGCGCGTCCGCGACTTCCTTGGGCATGTAGGTCTCGTCATGCTTGGCAAGGATCTCGTCGGCCACGAACACGCCGTCCACGAAGCGTCCGGTCCCGACCATGCCCTCGTTTTCCGCGAAGAGATCGGGCAGGACCCCGGTGAAGCGCACGGGGATGGAGGCGCCGCCATCCGTCACCGAGAAGCTGACGGTCTCGCCCTGCCCGCGCATCAGCGTGCCGCTTTCGACCAGCCCGCCCAACCGGAACGTTTCGGTCGGCGCGGGCGGTTCGGCCAGAACCTGGCTCGGGGCGCGGAAGAAGTTGATGCCGTCCCGCATGGCATAGCCGATCAGCCCGGTGGACAGGACGAGCGCGAACGCGGCGACCATGATCACCTGGATCCGACGTTTCTTTTTCAGGCCTTTCATGCGCGCACCGCCCTCGATCTCACGGGAAACAGGGCGCCAGCGTGAGCCCTGTATGCTCTGGCATATGTAGCATCAGGTTCGCGTTCTGCAAAGCCTGACCGGACGAGCCCTTGGTCAGGTTGTCGAGGGCGGCCACCACCATCGCGCGCCCCGGAACCCGGTCGCCAGAGACGCCGATATGGCAGTAATTCGAACCCCTTACATGGCGAGTCGACGGCAATTCGCCAAACGGCAACACCTGCAGGAACGCCTCGTCGCGATAGGCCTGCGACAGCGTGTCGTGGATCGCCGGCGCCTCGCCCTTCACGTAGGCGGTGGCGAGGATGCCGCGGTTCGCCGGCATGAGGTGGGGCGTGAACTGCACGTGAACGGGACGGCCCGCGAGGGCCGAGAACTCCTGGTCGAACTCGCCCAGATGCCGGTGCGTGCCCCCGTAGCCGTAGGCATGATAGCCCTCGGAGAGTTCGGCATGCAGCAGAGGCTCCTTCAGCGACCGACCGGCGCCCGACACCGCGCATTTGAGGTCGAGAACGATGTCGTCGAGGTCGATCAGTCCGCCCGCCACGAGCGGACGCAGCGCATACTGCCCCGCGGCGGCGTTGCAGCCCGTGCCGGCGACCAGCCGCGCGGCGCGAATTTGCTCGCGGTAGAACTCGGTCAGACCGTAGACGGCCTCGGCCTGCAGATCCTGCGCGCCGTGGGGCTTTCCGTACCACGTCTCGTAGTCTTCCGGTCTGCGAAGCCGGAAGTCGGCGGAAAGGTCCACGATCTTCACGCCGCGCGGCAGGTCGGCGATCACCGCCTGGCTCGTGGCGTGGGGCAGCGCGCAGAAGACCAGGTCGATACCGGCGAAATCGACCTCTTCGATCCGCGCAAGCGGAGGCAGGCCGAGATGGCGCAGATGCGGAAAGACCTGCCCCATCGCCTGCCCCGCCTTGCGGTCCGCGGTCAGCGCCACGATCTCCATGCCGCCATGGGTGGCGATGAGCCGGACAAGCTCTGCGCCGGTGTAGCCGGACGCGCCGAGAATCGCGATTTTCGCTGTCATGTGAATGTCTTCCGAAGCATTGTTGATTTCAGACGGCGGCGAAGGCGATCTCGCGTCGAAGAAACTGCACCGCGCGATCGCTCACGCGGCGCGGATCGCCCGTGGTCAGAAAACCCGCCGTGGCGCCGGGGCCCACCATCTCGGGGCGCCGGGCAACGTAGTCGGCAAGGCTTTCGGCGACGATCTCGGGCTGGGAATAAACCGCGACATGAGGGCCGAGCGCCGCGCGGAACACGTCCTCGACCAGCGGATAATGGGTGCAACCCAGCACCGCCGCCTGGGGATCGGGCATCTTGCGCAAGAGCGCCTCCACATGGCTGCGGACCAGCGCCTCGGCAAGGATCAGGTCGCCCTCCTCGATGGCGTCGACCACCCCGCCACAGGCCTGCGCCTCGACGTCCACGCCGATCGCGCGGAACGCAAGCTCGCGCTGGAACGCGCGGGACGCCACCGTCGCGGGCGTGGCGAAAAGCGCCACGTTCTTCAGGGCGACCTCGCGTGGTGGCGAGTTGTCGCCCCACTGCCGCTCCGTCAACGCCTCGATCAGCGGCACGAACACGCCGAGCACGCGCTTGTCGGGGGGCACCCAGGTCTCCTGGAGACGACGCAGCGCCGCCGCGGACGCCGTGTTGCAGGCCAGCACGACCAGGTCGCAGCCCTCTTCCCACAGCCGGGCGACCCCGCGCTTGGTGAGTTCGGTGATGTCGTCGGCATCGCGCACGCCGTAGGGGGCGTGGGCGTTGTCGCCCAGGTAGACGAAGGGGACGTCCGGCAATCGGCGCGCCACCGCGTCCAGAACGGTCAGCCCGCCGAGACCCGAATCGAAAATGCCCACCGCCATGTGCTGCGCTTTCTCAGGCGCGGTGCCTGTCCTCGAACTCGAAGCCGTAGTCGTAGGACGCAAGCGGCTCCGGCGACAGCTCATAGGTCTTGCGGCGCAGGAAGTCCATCATCTGGCGCGAATCGCGCGCCCGGGCGGCGAGTTCTTCGGCCGCGATGGGCTCTCCGATCACCACGCGCACCGGCGTGTCCACCCGCTTGCGGAATTCCGAGATCAGAAGCCCCATGCGCAGCGTGTAATGCAGGTGGCTGGCCAGCTGGAACATGCGCGAATTCGTGCCGTCGAAGAAGATCGGCACGACCTGGGCCCCCGATTTCGCCACCATCCGCGCCGTGAAGCTGCGCCAGCCCGGGTCCATCGGCCGCGCGAAGGGCCGCGCCGCCGTCGAGACGGTGCCGCCGGGAAAGACGCCCATCGCGCCGCCCGCGGCGAGGTAGGACAACGCCTCCTTGCGGGTCTCCAGCGTCTCGCGCACCGCGTCCTTCGTGTCGTCGAAGTTGATCGGCAGGATGACCCGGTTCAGGTCCTCCGCCTTGCGAAAGACCTTGTGGGCGAGGATGCGGAAATCGCCCCGCAGCACCGACAGGATGTATCCCATCATCAGCCCGTCGAGGATCCCGTAGGGGTGGTTGGCAAGCAGGATCAGCGGCCCCTTGCGCGGGATGGAATCGAGCGTGCCGCCGATCACCTCGAGCGAGAGGCCGTAGCGCTCCACCATGACTTCCCAGAAGTCCCGGCCGGCGGCCACCTCGTGCTCGTACCCTCTGGCGCGGCGGATCAGGCTGATCCGGCCGGTGAGGTTTTCCATCATCTTGATGAGTGCGCGGCCGCCCTTTGTCTGGGCGGAGTGGTAGTAGCTGATGTCGCGCGCGATCTGGCGCTGGCTGGCCATGGGTGGTTTTTCTCCGCGTCGGTCGCTGCGTAGTTATAGCTGGAGTCGGATTTTTTCCAGTTCCCATGACATCGGGGTGACGGCCGCGCTACTCGGCCGCCTGCCGGAGGGGCGCGCCGCCCGCGCGGAAGGCGGCGAGAAGCGCCTCGCGGCGTTTCGCGGCCTCTGCCTCGTTGGCCTGCTTCACCGGCCCGAAGCCGCGGATCGAAAGCGGAAGCCGGGCGAGGTCCACGGCGATCTCCCGGGTGGCGTCGTCCACCTTGGGCAGAACCTCCGCCATGTCGCGCTCGTACTGACGCAGGAGCGCACGCTCCATCCGTCGCTCGGCCGTGTAGCCGAAGGGATCGAGCGGCGTGCCGCGCAGCACGCGCAAGCGCCGGAGCGCGCGAAGCGGCCAGACCATCCACTCCCCGAAGGCGCGCTTCTTCGGCCGCCCGTTTGCGTCCTTGCCGGGAAGAAGCGGCGGGGCGAGATGGAAGGTCATGCGGAAATCGCCGTCGAATTCCGCCTCGGCCTTCTCGCGCGAGGACAGAAGCAGCCGCGCCACCTCGTATTCGTCCTTGTAGGACAGGAGCTTGTGATACCCCTCGGCCACCGCGGCCCGAAGCTCGGCATCCTCGATGCTGTCCACCAGCCGCCGGTAGCGCCGGGCGAGCCGCGGTCCTGCGTAGTCGCGCAGGTGCCGCTCACGGTAGTCGGCCTTGTCCTCGGCCGATGCGGGCAGGTCCACCACCTTGGGGGCGAGAAGCCGCGCCGCCTCTTCCGGCGCCGCCGCAGCCCAGCGACCCACCTCGAAGGCGCGAAGATTGGCCGTCACCGCCGTGCCGTTGAGGCGGATCGCTTCTGCGATCGCCTCGGCCGAGACGGGGATGAGGCCGCGCTGCCAGGCCGCGCCGAACACCATCATGTTCGAGAAGATCGAATCACCCATCACCGCGCGCGCCAGTTCCGATGCGTCGAGCAGGAGAAGATCGTCCTTCAGACGGCGCTCAAGCGCGAGCGCGAGCCGCCCGCTGGGCAGTTGGAACTCGGGGTCGCGGGTAAAGGCGCCGGTCATGATCTCGTGGCTGTTGACCACGGCGCCGGTGCGCCCCGTCGCCGTCAGGCCAAGCGTCTTGGCGCCCGCGCTCACCACCAGATCGCCGCCGATCAGCGCATCGGCCTCGCCGGTCGCCACGCGGATCGCGGTGATGTCCTCGGGCCGTTCGGCGATGCGGCAGTGGATGTGCACCGCGCCGCCCTTCTGCGCGAGGCCCGCCATCTCCATCATCGCCGCGCCCTTGCCGTCGATCTGCGCGGCCTGCGCGAGCACCGCGCCCACGGTCACGACCCCGGTGCCCCCCACCCCGGTGATGATCAGGTTGTGCGTGCCGCGGATCGCCGGCAGCGCCGGGTCCGGCAGGTCGGGCAGCTCGAGCTCGGCGGTGGCCTGCTTGCGCGGCGTCGCGCCCTCCAGCGTCACGAAGGACGGGCAGAAGCCCTTGAGACAGGAGAAATCCTTGTTGCAGGCCGACTGGTCGATCTCGCGCTTGCGGCCGAGCGCCGTCTCCTTGGGAACGATGGCCACGCAGTTCGACTGCACTCCGCAATCGCCGCAGCCCTCGCAGACGTCCGGGTTGATGAAGACCCGTCTGTCCGGGTCCGGAAAGGCGCCCTTCTTGCGGCGGCGGCGCTTCTCGGCGGCGCAGGTCTGGATGTAGAGGATCGCGGAAACCCCCGGGACTTCGCGCAATTCCGTCTGCACCGTATCGAGGTCGGCGCGCGGATGCCGCGTCGCGGTTTTCGGGAACCCGGCCCAGTCGGGTTCTTCCTTCTCGTCGAAGACGACCGCGATCCGCCCCACGCCCATCGCGTCGAGCTCGCGGGCGATCCGGTCGGGGGCGAGGCCGCCCTCGTTCGTCTGCCCGCCCGTCATCGCCACCGCGTCGTTGTAGAGGATCTTGAAGGTGATGTTGGTGCCCGCCGCGAGTGCCGCGCGGATCGCCTGGACGCCGGAGTGATTGTAGGTGCCGTCGCCCAGGTTCTGGAACACGTGCGGCGTCTTCGAGAAGGGCGTCTCTCCGATCCAGTTCGCGCCCTCCCCGCCCATGTGGGTGAAGCCGAGCGTGTTCCGGTCCATCCACTGCACCATGTAGTGGCAGCCGATGCCCGCATAGGCGCGGCTGCCCTCGGGCACGCGGGTGGAGGTGTTGTGCGGGCAGCCCGCGCAGTACCAGGGCTGGCGCGTCGCGATTTCCTCGGCGTTGTCGGCGCGCCGCGCCTCGGCGAGCGTGGCGAGCCCCGCGCGGATCGCGTCGGTGCCGCGCCCCTCCTCGACGAGGATCTCGCCCAGCTTCTGGGCGATCCCGACGGGGTCGAGCGCGCCGCGGGTCGGGAAAAGCTCCTCTCGGTGCATGGAGCCCGCGCCGCCCTTGTACCAGCCATAGACACGGCGGCCCCGGCGGTCGTCGAAGATCGCCTCCTTGATCTGCACCTCGATGAGCTTGCGCTTCTCCTCCACGACGACGATGAGGTCCAGCCCCTCGGCCCAGTCGTGAAAGCCCTGCATGTCGAGCGGAAATGTCTGGCCCACCTTGTAGGTGGTGATGCCCAACCGCTCGGCTTCGGCCGCGTCGATGCCGAGAAGCGACAGCGCATGGCAGAGGTCGAGCCAGTTCTTGCCCGCCGCGACGAAGCCGATCTTCGCGCCGGGCTTGCCCCAGACGCGCCGGTCGATGCTGTTGGCGCGGGCGAAGGCTTCGGCGGCGAAGCGTTTGAAGTCGATCATCCGCGCTTCCTGCGCGTGCGGGGTGTCCTGAAGCCGGATGTTGAGCCCGCCCTCGGGCAGGTCGAACTCGGGCCGGACGAGCTGCATCCGGTCGGGCCGGCCATCGACCACCGCCGTGGCCTCGATCGTGTCCTTCATCGTCTTGAGCCCGACCCAGACACCGGCGAAGCGCGACAGCGCCCAGCCGTAGATGCCGTAATCCAGGATCTCCTGCACGCCGGCCGGGCTCACCACGGGCATGTAGGCGTCCACGAGCGCCCACTCGGACTGGTGAAGCACCGTGGAGCTTTCGCCGGTGTGGTCGTCGCCCATCGCCATCAGCACGCCGCCATTGGGCGATGTTCCGGCCATGTTGGCGTGGCGCATCACGTCGCCCGAGCGGTCGACACCGGGCCCCTTGCCGTACCAGAGCCCGAAGACGCCGTCGTATTTCCCCTCGCCGCGCAGTTCCGCCTGCTGGCTCCCCCAGAGCGCGGTGGCGGCAAGATCCTCGTTCAGACCGGGCTGGAAGAGGACATCCGCATCGGCGAGCGGCTTCGCGGCCCGGGCCATCTGCATGTCCACGGCGCCAAGCGGGGAGCCCCGGTAGCCGGTGACATAGCCTGCGGTGTTCAGTCCCGCCGCGCGATCGCGCGCCTTCTGCATCAGCATCAAGCGCGCGAGCGCCTGGGTGCCGTTCAGCAGAACGGGCGATTTCGACAGGTCGAACCGGTCGTCCAGGGAAACCTTCTGAAGGCTCATCTGGCATCCTCCTGACGCTAGGTACCTAGTATTTGCCGTTCGGGATAATAGGTCATAACACATGACCCGTATAGCCCATTCGGATCGCGTTTCGTCACGGAAAAGAGACCTGGATGCGACAAGGTCCGCATGATTGTCGGGGACGGGCTTGAGCGGGGGCGCAAGTTGAGGAACGATACGATCATGGATTGGGACAAGTTGCGGATCTTTCACGCGGTCGCGGCCGCGGGAAGTCTCACCCACGCGGGCGAGGTGCTGGGCCTGTCGCAATCCGCGGTAAGCCGTCAGATCCGCGCGCTCGAGGAAAGCCTGAACGCGACGCTTTTCCACCGCCATGCGCGGGGTCTCATCCTGACCGAACAGGGCGAGCTTCTCTTCGACGCGACATCGGCCATGTCGAAGCGGCTCGACGCCGCCTCGGCCCGCATCCGCGACAGCGAGGAAGAGGTCTTCGGCGAATTGCGGGTCACCACCACGACGGGGTTCGGCTCGCTATGGCTCAGCCGACGCCTGCACCGCCTCTACGAGAAATATCCCGATCTCAAGATCGACCTGATGCTCGAGGAGCGCGTGCTCGACCTGCCCATGCGAGAGGCCGACGTGGCCATCCGCATGAAGGAACCCTCGCAGGCCGACCTGATCCGCAAGCGCCTGATGGGCGTGCGGATGCGCCTTTACGCCTCGCCCGCCTATCTCGAGGCTTCCGGGCGTCCCGAAACGCTTGACGATATCGCCAGCCACCGGCTGATCTGCCAGAGTCCGAGTTCGGTCCAGGTCAGCGCGGGGGCGACGCTCGTGCAGCACCTGATGACCTACAACGTCCGCTCCACGCTGACGGTGAACAACTATTTCGGCGTGCTGCAGGGCGTGCTCAGCAATCTCGGGATCGGCGTCCTGCCGGACTACCTGATGCACGACTTCCCGGATCTCGTCAGGGTACTCGATACCGTGGAAAGCAACGAGGTGCCGGTCTTTCTCGCCTATCCGGAGGAATTGCGGCAGTCGCGCCGCATCGCCGCCTTCCGCGACTTCGTCCAGTCGGAGATCGCCGCCTACCGGCGCCAGCGCCGGGCCGAAGCGGCGGAGTGAGCGCAACCGTGTTGAGGCATGCTGGCAACGCATGGCGGCATTGTCGTCCCGGCACCGGCTTAGTGCTTGATCGACTCGAAACCGCTCACTAATTCAGCAAGTGAAGTTGATGGCCCCAAGGGCCTCATCATCTTCACCTCCCTGTTGGACTATGGCCGAGACTTGGTCTCGGCCATTTTTTTTGCCCGCGCCGTAAAACGCAAACGGCCGCACCCTGTCTGGGATGCGGCCGGTTCGTTCAGCAAGGCGGAGGTCAGGAGGGGTCCACGAGCCCGCGGCGCATGCGCTCTTCGATGCCGTCCCGCGAGAGAGAGGATTTCGGGCGCCCGCCGTCGAGGCGCTGCTTTTCGGTCACCCGTGCGGAGATGTAGGCGAACGCGAGCACGAAGCCGAGCGTCCCGAGGCAGAGAATGATTGGAAGGCTGTCCATGACGTGATCCTTTCCTTTTGCGCTGTTGTGGTAAAGATACGCGCCGGTCACAGGCGCGGATCACGCGACAAGTCCCAAAAAACCTGTTTTTTCAATGGCATGCCAAAGAATACCGCGCAAAAGTCGCGTTACGTCAACCATTTGCGTGCTGCGCTGCGGCAGGCTGTCACGCCACGAGAAGAATGACGCCAATCCAGAAGATCGCGAGCCCCAGAAGGCCGAACTGCGCCGAAAAGAGGCTGAGAAGAAAGAGCAGGCCCAGCACGCCGCCCACGGCACCGGCCTGTCTTGCGGGCGGCAGCGCCTCGAGGCGGGCAATCACGCTCTGCACGTCCTCGCCGGGCCAGAACGGCGCCATGAGCGCGGCGGCGACGTCGCGCGCGCGCCGCGCGAGCGGGACCAGCAGTGTCAGCCGCGGGGTGCTCATCGCGGTGGCGTCCTCCCGGGAACCCGCATACCACGGTGTGGCGCGCCACGGCAACGCCCCTTCCCCCGGGCGCAGCCATGTCCTAAGACGTGCGCCGACTGGCGAAAACTGGGAAGACGCATGCAGGAACCGGCCATCACGCCCGAAATCGTCGAAGCCCACGGGCTGAAGCCCGCGGAATACGCCAACATCCTGCGCCTGCTGAACCGGGAGCCGACCTTCACCGAGCTCGGCATCTTCTCGGCCATGTGGAACGAGCACTGCTCCTACAAGTCGTCGAAGAAATGGCTGCGCACGCTGCCCACCGAGGGGCCGCAGGTGATCTGCGGGCCGGGCGAGAACGCGGGCGTGGTGGACATCGGCGACGGGCAGGCCGTCGTCTTCAAGATGGAAAGCCACAATCACCCCTCATACATCGAGCCCTACCAGGGCGCGGCCACCGGGGTGGGCGGAATCCTGCGCGACGTCTTCACCATGGGCGCGCGGCCCATCGCGGCGATGAACGCGCTCTCCTTCGGCCGGCCCGATCACCCGCGCACCCGCGCCCTCGTCCACGGGGTGGTCGAGGGGATCGGCGGTTACGGCAACGCCTTCGGCGTGCCCACGGTGGGCGGGGAGGTCCGCTTCCACCCGGCCTATGACGGCAACTGCCTCGTCAACGCCTTCGCCGCGGGACTCGCCGACGCCCACCGGATCTTCTATTCCGCCGCCTCGGGCGTGGGGCGCCCGGTGGTCTATCTCGGCGCGAAGACGGGCCGCGACGGCGTCGGCGGCGCGACGATGGCCTCGGCGGAGTTCGACGAGACGCTGGAGGAGAAGCGCCCCACCGTGCAGGTGGGCGATCCCTTCACCGAGAAGCGGCTGATGGAGGCCTGTCTCGAACTCATGGTCACGGGCGCGGTCGTCTCCATCCAGGACATGGGCGCCGCGGGGCTCACATGCTCGGCGGTGGAGATGGGCGACAAGGGCGGCCTCGGCATCCGGCTCGACCTCGACGCCGTGCCCTGCCGCGAGGCGGCCATGACCGCCTACGAGATGATGCTCTCGGAAAGCCAGGAGCGGATGCTCATGGTGCTCGACCCCGCGCGGGAGGCCGAGGCCAAGGCTGTCTTCGACAAGTGGGATCTCGATTTCGCGATCGTCGGCGAAACGATCCCGGAGGATCGTTTCCTCGTCATGCACAATGGCGCGGTGAAGGCCGACCTGCCCCTGCGTGCGCTCTCGGGCGAGGCGCCGGAATACGACCGCGCCTGGGAGCCCGCTCCCGAACCCGAGCCCCTGGGCGAGGTGCCGCAGGTGGACGCGATCGACGCGCTCCGCGCGCTCATCGCCAGCCCCAACTACTGCTCGCGGGAATGGGTCTGGCGGCAATACGACCACATGGTGATGGCCGACACGGTGGTGGGCCCCGGCCACGGGGCGGCCATCGTGCGGGTGCACGGCACGGGGAAGGCGCTGGCCTTCACCTGTGACGTGACGCCCCGCTATGTCGAGGCGAACCCGGTCGAGGGCGGCAAGCAGGCGGTGGCCGAGGCGTTCCGCAACCTCGTCGCCAAGGGCGCGCGGCCGCTCGCCGCGACCGACAACCTGAATTTCGGCAATCCCGAGAAGCCCGGGATCATGGGCCAGTTCGTCGGCGCGATCGAAGGGATCGGCGCGGCCTGCCGGGCGCTCGACATGCCGATCGTGTCGGGCAACGTGTCGCTTTACAACGAGACGGACGGCCAGCCGATCCTGCCCACGCCCACGATCGGCGGCGTGGGGCTGATCGAAGATCTCGACGAGGCCATCACCGGAACCGTGCGGGACGGGCACGTGGCGCTGCTGGTGGGCGAAACGGCCGGGCATCTCGGGCGCTCCGCGCTGCTTTGGGAGGTGTTCAACCGCACCGACGGCGACGCCCCGCATGTCGACCTTCTCGCCGAACGGCGGAACGGCGATTTCATCCTCGAAAACCGCGCGTTCATTCGCGCCTGCACCGACCTGTCCGACGGCGGTCTTGCGCTTGCGGCCTTCGAGATGGCCGAGGCGGCGGGCGTGGGCGTGGTCCTCGACGACAGCGACATGCCCGCCCTCTTCGGCGAGGACCAGGCGCGCTATCTCGTCGCCTGCAACTTCGACCAGGCCGAGGCGTTGATGATCGCGGCGGGAAGGGCGGGCGTGCCGGTCCGCGCCGTTGGGCGCTTCACCGGCGACACGGTGCGGATGGGCGGCGCCGAAGCGCCGCTCGCCGAGCTCTCCGCGCTCTACCGCGGCCGTTTCGCGGAGCTTTTCGCCTGAGCGGGACGCGGGGGCATCCGCGAGGATGTCCCGTCCCGACAGCATGACCGGCAAGCACAGGACCCTGGATCGGGGGTCCTGAGCCGGTTAGCGGCTGTCGAGCGCGCGAAGCCTCCGCACCAGCGAGGACGTGTCCCAGCGCCCGCCACCCAGCGCCTGCACGTCCTTGTAGAACTGGTCCACCAGCGCCGTCACGGGCAACGCCGCGCCGATCTCGTCGCCCGTGTCGAGGCAGATCCCGAGGTCCTTGCGCATCCAGTCCACTGCGAAGCCGAAATCGAACCGGTCGGCGAGCATCGTCTCCGCCCGGTTCGCCATCTGCCACGACCCGGCCGCACCCTGGCTGATGACCTCGAACACCTTCTCGCCGTCGAGGCCGGCCTTTTCCGCGAAGTTCACCGCCTCGGACAGCGCCTGGACGAGACCGGCGATTGCGATCTGGTTGCACATCTTGGTCATCTGGCCTGCCCCCGGGCCGCCGATGCGCCGGCAGAGCTTCGCGTAGGTCGCGATGACGGGCTCGGCGCGGGCATAGACGTCCTCCTCGCCACCGCACATCACCGACAGCTGCCCGTTCTCGGCGCCCGCCTGGCCGCCCGAGATCGGCGCGTCGACGAAATCGAGGCCCGCCTCCCGCGCGGCGGCATGCAATTCGCGCGTCACCTGGGCCGAGACGGTGGTGTGATCCACGAAGACCGCGCCTGCCTCCATGCCGGCAAAGGCGCCCTCCTCCCCCAGGCAGACCGCGCGCAGATCGTCGTCGTTGCCGACGCACGCCATCACGAATTCCGCACCCGCCGCCGCCGCGGCCGGCGTCGCGGCCCGGTCGCCGCCATGTTGCGCGACCCAGGCTTCCGCCTTGGAGGCCGTGCGGTTGTAGACCGTGACGGAATGCCCCGCGGCCGCGAGATGCCCTGCCATGGGGTATCCCATGACGCCCAGTCCGAGAAATGCGATCTTCGCCATGCGGCCTCCCCTCGCGTCTGTCTTGCCTTTCGGCCCGTCCCCGGTTTCTCTCGCGCCCGGGAATGGAAGACAAGGGCGCAAGGAGGTCGCGATGACGCGTCTCATCGGTTGGCTGCTCAGGATCGCGGGCGGACTCGTCCTGCTCGTCGTCCTGGCGGTGACCATCGTCTATTATCTCGCGTCGCGCTCGCTGCCCGACTACGGCAAGACCGTGACCGTGGCCGGCCTGTCCGCGCCCGTGGAGATCGTCCGCGACACGGCCAACGTGCCGCACATCTTCGGCCAGGCCGACGCCGATGTCTTCTTCGGGCTGGGCTACGCGCACGCCCAGGACCGGCTCTGGCAGATGATCACCATGCGCCGCACGGTACAGGGCCGGCTTTCGGAAGTGTTCGGTCGGCGCACACTCGAGATCGACACGCTTCTGCGCCGTCTCGGCCTCTATCGCCGCGCGCAAAGCTCCGTGGGCGTTCAGGACGCCCGCACGCTCGCCGCGCTCGAGGCCTACGCGGCGGGCGTCAACGCCCGGCTCGAGGAGATCAATCGCGGCAGCCTCGGGCGCGGCGCGCCGGAGCTGTTCATCTTCAACCAGCCGATCGCGCCATGGCAGCCGGCGGATTCGATCGCAATGGTGAAGCTGATGGCGCTACAGCTGTCCGGACATATCAACGAGGAGGTGCTGCGCGCGCGGGTCTCCCTCGCGCTCGAGGACCGGGCCGGACGGATCGCGGACATCCTGCCCGACGTTCCGGGCCAGGGGGTCGCCGCCCTGCCCGACTACGCGAGCCTCGTGCCCGGGCTGCCGCGCTACGCCGAGGCGCCCCGCGGCGCGCCGCGCGACCCGCTCTCGCCGGTGCCGGCGAGAGGCTTCGCCGGGGCCTCGAATGCCTGGGCCGCGGCGCCCTCGCGCTCGGCGGCGGGCGGCACGCTTCTGGCCAACGACCCGCATCTCGGCTTCTCCGCGCCGACGACCTGGTATCTCGCGCGGCTCGAGCTGTCCTCCGGCGGGGTGATCGGGGCCACGATACCCGGTATTCCCGCGGTGCTTTCGGGACGAAGCGCACAGCTCGGCTGGGGGCTCACCTCCGCCTATCTCGACGACCAGGACATCCTGCTCGAGGAGCTCAGCCCCGCCGACGCCTTGGAATACCGCACCCCCGATGGCTGGGAACCCTTCGAGACGCGCCGCGCCATCGTGGAGGTCGCGGGCGAGGCGCCGGTCACCATAACGCTGCGCAACAGCGCGAACGGCCCCGTCCTTCCCGGCACGCAATACGACCTCGGCACCGTGACGCCGCCCGGTCACGTGGCCGCGCTGTCCTGGACGGCGCTCGAGCCCGAGGACACGACGATGCGCGCGGCCATCGCGCTCATGTATGCCAGCTCCGTCGAGGAGGCGCTCGGGGCGGTCGAATACTATGTCGCGCCTGCGCAGAACCTCACCCTCGTCGATTCCGAGACCATCGCGCTCAAGATGATCGGCGCGATGCCCCGGCGGGACGACGCACACCAGAGCCGCGGGCGGCTTCCGGTCTTCGGCTACCTTCCGGAGAACCGCTGGCAGGGCCGTTTCCCGGTGACCGCGAACCCCGAGTTCCTCGCGCCCCGCGGCGGCATTGTCGGCAACACCAACAACAAGCTGCTGGAGCGGCCGTTCCCGCTTCACGTCTCCTATGCCTGGGGCGATACGCAGCGGGTGTTCCGCTGGCAAAGGCTGATGCAGAACCGCGAGGTGCACACCCGCGACAGCTTCATCGAGGCGCAACTCGACACCGTCAGCTTCACCGCGCGCTCCCTTCTGCCGCTCATCGGGCGCGATCTGTGGTTCACCGGCGAGGCGGCGCCCGAAGGCACGCCCGAGCGGCTGCGCCAGCGCGCGCTCCTGCTGCTGGCGGAGTGGAACGGCGAGATGAACGAACACCTGCCCGAGCCGCTGATCTACGCGGCCTGGCTGCGTGCGCTGCAGGACCGGCTCATCCGGGACGATCTCGGCCCCCTCGCCGACACGTTCAGCCATGTCGAGCCGCTCTTCATCGAGCGGGTCTACCGCGACGTCGACGGGGCGAGCGCGTGGTGCGACATCCGCCAGTCCACCGCGACGGAAAGCTGTACCGACATCGCGCGCCTCGCCCTCGATGACGCGCTGGTCCGGATCGCGGAGCGTTACGGCTCGCAACTCGAGTCGCTGCGATGGGGCGACGCGCACCAGGCCACGCATGATCACGCCGCGCTGGGGGAGGTGCCGGTGCTGCGCTACTTCGTGAACATCCGCCAATCCACCAGCGGCGGCGACAATACGCTGATGCGGGGCCTCACCTCCGGCGAGGACCCGGACCCGTTTCTCAACGTGCACGGCGCGGGCTACCGGGGTGTCTACGATTTCGCGGATCCGGACAGTTCGGTCTTCGTGACCGCGACCGGCCAGTCCGGGCACTTCCTGTCGCGGCACTACGACGATCTGGGGCAACTCTGGCGACGGGGCGAATACGTCAACATGTCGCTCGACCCCGACCTCGCGCGGGCGGGCGCCGTTGGCGTGACCGTGCTGCGGCCGAGCGACTCATAGGCCGAACAGGCGCTTCCGGCCGGTCAGGCCGGGCTCGCCGGGCCGCACCGCCGGCGCGATCAGGATCGCCGAGAGCACCAGCGCCGCCGCCGCCATCTCCCGCGCGCCGAGCGCCTCGCCGAAGGCCAGCGCACCGACGGCCAGCATGGTGGGCAGCTCGACGCTTCCGGCCGCCGCCGCCCGGCCCGGCCCGACCAGCGGCACGGCCGACACGTAAAGCAGTTGCGGAACGAGCGCCGTGGCTAGGCCCAGCCCCGCGACCATCAGCCAGGCGGACGCGCCCACGGGCACGAAGGTCGCGACGGGCGCGGCGACCACGAGCGGCATCATGCCCAGCACCGATCCCAGCGTCGCGCACACCATCCGCTCGGGCGCGGTGAGACCGTTCATGAAGGACGAGATGATCACGATCCCCAACCCGAAGGTGAGCGGCGCGGCCAGCGCCTTGAGCACGGCAAGCGGCGTCGCGCCACCAAGCCCCCCGCCTTCGGTCAGCAAGAGCGCGCCACCGAGGATCATCGCGCCCGAGAGCCAGCCGCGCCAACCCACCCAGGCGCCGGCCAGCAGCCATCCCAGAAGAAGCGCGAAGAGCGGGTAGCTCATGTAGATCACGCCCGCCGAAGCCACCGGCAGCGTCCGGAGCGCATCGAGATAGCCCAGCCAGCCGAGGCTCATGAGCATGCCGGTCCCCACCATGATCGCCGCCGGCTTCCGCTTTGCCCGCGTGCGCGGCAGGAAGGGCAGCATGATCGCGGTGGACAGCGCATAGCGATAGAAGGCGATCGAGGCGTCCGCCATGCCGGCCGCCTGAAGCTCGCGCGCGAAAAGCGGCACGAGACCGAAACAGACCGATGCGATCGCGATTGCCGCAGTGGCCGCGGCGGGGCTGGCAAGGCGGGGGGTGGAAAGCGTGGCGTGTGACATGCCACCCCCATACGCCGTTGCAGCCGACAAGAAAAATTCCTAAGTTTCAATCCTCACATGAAACGTTTTCATTTCCCGGATGCTGCCCCGTCTCAATCTTCACCATCTCGCCGTGCTGGAAACGCTGGCCGAAACAGGCACGCTCACCGCGACCGCGGCACGGCTCGGCGTGACTCAATCCGCCGTGTCGCACCGCCTGCGAGAGGCCGAGCGACGTCTGGGCGCGCCGCTCACGCGGCGTGGCGCGGGGGGCCGGCTGAACCTCACGCCCGAGGGCGAGCGGCTGAGGGACTTCGCTGCGCGCAGCCTCGGCGAACTCGCCCGCATCGAGCGCGAGATCGCGGCCGAGCGCGCGGGCGACCGTCGGCTCGTCCGGCTCGGCCAGGCGACCTACAGCCGGTATCACTGGCTTCCCGATTTCCTGAGCTTCCTCGCCACGCACGAGCCGGATCTGACCGTGGATCTTTCCGGCCAGGCGACGGCGCGGCCCTTCGCCAGCCTCGCCGAGGGTGCGGTGGACGTCGTCACGGTCTACGGCCGCCCGTCGGCCCTGCCCCGGCTGCGCTGGTATCTGCTGGGCGCGGACCCGCTGGTGGCGGCCATGGCCCCCACGCACCGCCTCGCCGCGGCGGAGATCGTGGACAGCCACGCCGTCGCCGGCGACCGGCTCTTCAGCTACCCGATTTCCGCCGAACCCGGGTTCGAATGGGAAACGCTGATCGGCCGGCCGAACGCGCCGATGCGCAACGTCACGCAGATGCCCACGCCGGAGGCCGTCATCGACCTTCTCCGCGCGGGCTTCGGCGTCGGCCTCTTCAGCCGCTGGGCGGTGGAGCCCGAGGTGAAAGACGGAACGCTCGTCACCCGGCCCGTGGGCGAGGAGGATGTCGCGCTCGACTGGTGGGCCGTGATGCGCGAAAGCGACCCCGAGGATGGACCCGCCGGCCGGCTCGCCCGCGGGCTCTTGCAGTGGTCGGAAGGGTACCGCAACCCGCTGGCGCGGCTCGGTTTCGAGACGGGGTGACCGTGCCGGAACGACCGGGCCTCAGCCCTGACGGTCACGCTCTGCCATGGCGCGGAACTGCGCCGCGTGACGCGGGCTCCAGCGCACGTCGATGTGGTAGCCCTCTTCGTCCTGCGTCTCGCCCGTGACGAGACCCTTGTCGAAAAGCCACGCCCGGCGGCGGCCGTCGTCGAACCCCAGATCCACCCGCTCCGTCCGCCGCTCGCCTTCCAGCGCGCGGGAGATCATCTGCGTCAGCGCCTCGAGCCCCTCGCCCGTCCAGGCCGAGATCATCGCCACGCCCGGTTTCCGCGCCGCCGCGGCGCGCGCGGCGTCCACGGCCGGCGGCGCCATCCGGTCGAGCTTGTTCCAGACCTCGATCTGCGGGGTCGTTTCCACGACGCCCAGATCCTCGAGGATGGTGCGGACATCGCGCGCCTGCTCCTCGGTCTCGGGGTGCGAGATGTCGCGCACATGCACGATGAGATCGGCTTCCAACACCTCTTCGAGCGTGGCGCGGAAGGCCGCGACGAGTTCCGTCGGCAGGTCGGAGATGAATCCCACCGTGTCCGACAGGATCACTTCGGGCCCGTCCGGCAGGCGGATCGCGCGCATGGTGGGATCGAGCGTGGCGAAGAGCATGTCCTTCGCCATCACCTCCGCGCCTGTCAGGCGGTTGAAAAGCGTCGACTTTCCGGCGTTGGTGTAGCCCACCAGCGCAACGATCGGATAGGGCACCTTGGCGCGCGCCGCGCGGTGCAGCGTTCGCGTCTTCACCACCTTGTCGAGCTGGCGGCGCAGACGCACGAGCTGTTCGTCGATGGCGCGGCGGTCGGCCTCGATCTGGGTTTCGCCGGGGCCGCCCACGAAACCGAGGCCGCCGCGCTGACGCTCGAGGTGGGTCCAGGCGCGCACGAGCCGCGTGCGCTGGTAGGAAAGCGCCGCCATCTCGACCTGGAGGACACCCTCCCGCGTCGCGGCGCGGTCGGAGAAGATCTCGAGGATCAGCCCCGTCCGGTCGAGGAGTTTCACCTTCCAGGCACGTTCGAGGTTGCGCTGCTGCACGGGCGTCACCGGCCCGTCGATCAGGACAAGCTCGATGCCGTCCTCCGTGAAGCGCCGCCCAAGCTCCTCGATCTTCCCGGACCCGAAGAGCGTGCCGGGATGGGCCTTGGGTAGCCGCACGATCTCGGCCCACTCGACGTCGAGCCCCGGCAGCGCGGCGGCGAGCGCCACGGCCTCTTCCAGCGCGTGGACGGGCTCGCGGCGCACAGGCTCCGTACGGATATCCGGATGAAGCACCGCGGCCGGGGTCATCCCGCTTTGCGAGGTGTCAGCTATTTTCGTCGCCGTCGTAAAGGTTGATGGGCTGGGCCGGCATCACCGTGGAAATCGCGTGCTTGTAGACGAGCTGCGATTGCCCGTCGCGGCGCAGGAGCACGCAGAAATTGTCGAACCAGGTGATCACGCCCTGAAGCTTCACGCCGTTTATCAGGAAGACCGTCACCGGAACCTTGGTCTTGCGCACATGGTTGAGAAAGGCGTCCTGAAGATTTTGTCGGTCCGATGCCATGAATTCTTGCCCTGTTTTCTTTCGGTCTTTTGCTCTGTTGCCGTTCCATCGGGCCACGCGCAACCGCCCCGCGAGGCCCGGGCGCACTTTCCCGGCCGGAGTATGTCTTGCATGACCCGGAGTTTCCAGCCCCAATCCGGGCGAGCGCCGCCGCCAGCCGCGGCGCGCTCACCGTCGCCAGAGTTCCGGCGTGATCAGGGCGATGATGGCAAGCATCTCGAAACGGCCGAGCACCATGGCCGCGCAGAAGACGAGCTTGGCCGCCCCCGGCAGCATGGCGAGCGAGATGGGCGTCTCGAGCGCGGAGGTGACGAGCGGCCCGGTGGTCGAAAGCGCCGCGATGGTCAGCACCAGCGCCTCCTCGAAACCGGAGCCGAGCGCGGCGAACACGACCGTCACGAGCGCGAGGCTCAGCGCGAAGAGCATGAAGAAGATCCACGCCACGAAGGCCCCGCGGCGCCGCAGCCGTCGGGAGAAGACGCTCGCACGACCGACCGAGGAGGGATGAACAAGCCTTTCCACCTCGCGCATCCCGTTGAGATAGAGCGCGTAGACCCGCAGAAGCTTGACCCCGCCCGCCGTGGTGGCCACGCCGCCCCCCACGAGCGCGAGCCCGAGCAGGATGAGTCCGGTCGTCTCCAGCCCCGACCAGTTCTGCGCGGCGTCCCAGTCCGCGCTCATGAAGCCGGTGGTGGTCAGATACGACAACACGGTGAAGATCGCGCCCCAGAGCGCCCGCAGCACGGCGCCGAGGTTTTCCTCCTCGCCGAAATCGAAGGCCCCGAGCCAGTGTCGCAGGAACAGAACGAGGGGCACGCCCAGTACGATCAGAAGCCCGAGGCGGAATTCCGGATCGTTGTGCAGCCCGGTCCGCTGCGTCGCGATCGTGTCGCTGGAAAAGGTGAGCCGCGACAGGGCGAAAAACAGGAACAGGAAGATCACCATCTCGCCGCCGCGCCCCGCGCCCGAGACCTCGAGCCCCCCGGTCGCGGAGATCCCCGAGGTGGACATCACCGACATGGCGTGCACCAGCGCGGGCAGCGTCGTTTCGCCCATGATCATCAGCATCACCCAGAGCGCGCCGGTCAGCCCGACATAGACGGGCGCGAGCGCCGCGGTGGCCCGCGCAAGCCGCGTCGCGGGCGCGGCGGCATGCATCTGGGGCTGGCGGCCCTCGCCCTGCCCCGGCTCGGCCGAGGCGGTCACCTCGAAGCCGCCGAGGTTCAGCGGCGCGAGGATCGACGCGGCGGCCACCCAGATCAGGAGGCCGCCCAGCCAGCCGACCTGCGCGCGCCACAGATGCAGTGCGGGCACCAGCCGGCCGGGATCCTCGAAAAGCGTGGCGCCCGTCGTCGTCAGGCAGGATACCATCTCGACATAGGCGTTGAGGAAGGACGTGGTCCGCACCGCCTCGTGGAAGGGGATCGCCATCGCGGTGGGCAGCAGCGTGAACACGCCGAGCAGCGACAGCAGCTGTCGCAGCGTGTCGCGCTCGGGCGGGCGACCCCAGCGCGCCACGGCCACGAGCGTCACCAGGATGAGCCCGAGCGTGCCGGCATAGAAAAAGGTGCGCGCGACGTGGTGATCGCCGTCCACCCGCGCCACCCCCGCGGGAAGGTACATCGACAGGGCGACGACGCCGGTCAACAGCAGCAGAAGCGGAAGACGGTAGAGCCTGCCCATCGCCGGCTCAGAAGAAATCGATCGAGACCTGGAGCAGGCGCTCCACCTCGGGCACGTCGCCGGCGAGCGCGAAGAACAGGACCACGTCGCCATCCTCTATGCGCAGCCCGCCGGTGGGCTTGAGAACCTCGCCATTCTTCTTGACCGCGCCGACGAGGACGCCCTCGGGAAAGTCGATGTCGCGGATCCGCTGTCCCGCGAGGGGCGAGGTCGACAGAACCTCCGCCTCGATCACCTCGGCCTCGGCGTCGCCGATGGAATACACGCCGCGCACCCGCCCGTGCCGGATATGGCGCAGGATCGAACTGACCGTGGTGGCGCGCGGGTTGATGTAGGCGTCCACGCCCAGCGTGCCCATCAGCGGCTCGAGGGTCGGGTCGTTGACCAGCGCGATGCCCATCGGGCAGCCCAGCGACTTCGCGCGCACCGCGGCGAGCATGTTGGTCTTGTCGTCGTCGGTCACGCAAAGCACCGCGTCGGCGCGTTCGATGTTGGCCTCTTGCAGAAGCGCCACGTCGAGACCGTCGCCGTAAAGCACGATGGTGCGTTCGAGCGCGTCCGCCGCGCGTTCCGCCTGGGCGCGGTCGCGCTCGATCACCTTCAGGCGGATGCGCTGGGCGCGTGCCTCGAGCGCGCGGGCGACCGTCAGCCCGACATTGCCGCCGCCGATCAGCACGACGCGCTCGGTGCGCTTGTGATCCTTGCCGAAGATCTCGAGCGTGCGGCCCACGTCCTTGGCATGGGCGACGATATAGGCCTGATCGCCCGGAAAGAGCTGGTCGCCGGGCTCGGGCGCGAAGAGCGTGCCCTCCCGGCGCACGCCCACGACGACGGCGCGCAGCGTGGAGAAGAGGTCGGTCAACTGCCGCAGCGGCGTGTTGACGACCGGGCAGGCCTCACCGATGCGCAGCCCCAGAAGCTGCGCGTCGCCGTCGAGGAAGGTCTCCGTGTCGAAGGTCGACGGCGCCGACAGGCGCTGCAGCGCGGCCTCGGCCACCTCGCGCTCGGGGCTGATGACCACGTCGATCGGCATGTGGTCGCGCCGGTAGAGGTCGGAATAGATCGCCGTCATGTAGGACTGGGCCCGCAGCCGAGCGATCTTGCGCGGGACGGAAAAGACCGAATGCGCCACCTGGCAGGTCACCATGTTGACCTCGTCGGAATGGGTGGCGGCGATGATCATGTCCGCGTCGCGCGCGCCGGCGCGCTCCAGGATGTCGGGGTAGGAGGCGAAGCCCGCAATGCCCTGCACGTCGAGCGAGTCCGTCGCGCGGCGTACCAGCTCCGGGTTGTTGTCCACCACCGTGACGTCGTTGCGTTCCCCCGAAAGGTGGCGCGCGATCTGCCAGCCGACCTGCCCCGCACCGCAGATGATGACCTTCATGTGGAGCGGGCTCCCCTGCTTCCGGAAGCCTCTGCTTGGCAGAAGCCCCGCCCGGGGTCAATCTCGCCCCGGTCGCGGCGCGGTCCCCGGGACTCAGGCCCTCAGCCGCGCGCCCTGCGGATCGAACGGGGCCTGCGGCAGCACGCGGGCCGGGTGCGGCCGGCCAAGCAGCATCACCTCCACCTCCGCGCCCGGGGCCACGCCGTCGAGGAAGCCCAGGGCGAGCGAGCGCCCGACCGCGTAGCCGTAGGCGCCCGAGGTCACGCGGCCCGCGCCGCGGCCTTCGTGAAAGACCGGCTCGCCGCCCGTGGCGTCAGCCCGCGAGGCCTCTGCGGCGGCGTGGTCGATCTCGATCAGGCGAAGCGCCTCGCGGGCCGGGCGGCCCATCGTCTCGGCGGCGGCGTCGCGGTTGAGGAACGGCTTGTCGAGCTTCACGAGCCGTTCCAGCCCGACCTCCTGGGGCCAGTATTCCGGACTGTATTCGCGCCCCCAGGAGCCGTAGCCCTTCTCGATGCGCAGCGACATCAGCGCGCGCGAGCCGACGGGCGCGGCGCCAAGCGCGCGCCCCTCCTCGAGAAGCGCCTCGTAGAGGCGGAGCTGGTCGTCCTCGCGGCAGTGCAGCTCCCAGCCCAGATCGCCGGTGAAGGAGACCCGCAGCGCCGTCACCTCGACGCCCGCGACCTCGATCCGCTTCGAGCGCAGGAAGGGAAAGTCGGGCGTGGCGAGCGAGGCGCCGGTGAGCCGCTGCAGCAGCGCGCGGCTTTCCGGCCCCGCGACGTTGAAGCCGCAATGGCTATCGGTAAGGGACTCGAACACGGTGCCCGCCGGCAGCGGCACCTCGCGGAAGAAGCGGCTGTGGTAACGCTCGGCGAGCCCAGAGCCGATGATCCAGTATTCCTCCGGCGCGAGGCAGGTCACCGTGAAGTCGCCCGCGATCCCGCCGCGCTTCCCGATCAGCGGCGCAAGGCAAGAGCGGCCGGGTTCCGCGGGAATGCGGTTGGCGAAGACGGCCTCGCACCAATCATGGGCGCCGGGTCCGGCGACGCGGTACTTGGCGAAGTTCGAGATGTCGATGACGCCCGCGCGCTCGCGGAGCGCGCGGGCCTCCTCGCCCACCGGCGCCCACCAGTTCTGCCGCGTGAAGCCCAGCGTGTCCTCGGTGCCCGGCGCGTCCGCGAACCAGAGCGGATGCTCCCAGCCGTAGTTCAGCCCGAAGACCGCGCCCATCGCCTTCTGCGTGTCGTAGACGGGGCGCGTGCGCACCGGACGGCCGGCCGCGCGTTCCTCGTTCGGGAAATGGATCGCGAAGCGGTGGGCGTACTGGTCGCGCACCCGCGCCCTGGTGAAGGCGGGCCCCGCCCAGGCCCCGAAGCGCGCCACGTCCCAGGCGAAGAGGTCGTGGCGCATCTCGCCCTCGGTGATCCACTGCGCGGCCATCAGCCCCATGCCCCCCGACTGCGAGAAGCCGGGGATGATGCCGTTGGCGCAGAAGTAGTTCGACAGCTCCGGCACCGGCCCGAACAGCACGTTCGCGTCCGGCGACCAGATCATCGGCCCGTTGATCACGCGCTTGATCCCCGCCTCGCCCACGGCGGGCACCCGCTCGATCGCGCGCATCATGTTCTCCTCGATGCGCTCGAGGTCGTCGGCAAAGAGCTCGTGGCCGAAGCCCCCCGGCGTGCCCTCCTCGGCCCAGAGCCGGACGTCGCGCTCGTAGGCACCCACGAGAAGCCCCTGCCCTTCCTGGCGGAGGTAGTATTCCCCGTCCCGGTCCGCGACCGAGGGCAGGCGGCGGTCTATCGCGGCGATCTCGGGGATCGTCTCGGTGACGAAATACTGGTGCTCGGTGGGCTGGAGCGGAAGCTCGATGCCGGCCATGCGCGCCACCTCGCGGCCCCAGAGCCCGGCCGCGTTCACCACCCAGTCCGCGCGGATGTCGCCCTTCTCCGTCCGGACGAGCCAGGTGCCGTCGGGCATCTGCTCGGTCGCGGTGACGGGGGCGAAGCGGTGGATCTCGGCGCCCCGCGCCCGGGCACCCGCGGCGTAGGCCGCGGTGACGCCCGAGGGATCCACGTTGCCGCCGTCGGGCTCGTACATGATGCAGCGCACGCCCTCGAAATCGACGAGCGGGTGCAGCCTCTCGGCCTCGTCGCGGCCGATTTCGTGAAAATTCATGCCGTAGAGGCGGGCCTTGGCCGCCTGCAGGCGGAGCTGGTGCTCGCGCGCCTCGGTCTGCGCAAGGTAGAGCGAGCCGGGCTGGAACACCCCGCAGCCCTGCCCCGTCTCCTGTTCCAGCTCGCGGTAGAGCTGCATCGTGTAGTGCTGGATGCGGCTTATGTTGGTGTTGTCGTGCAGCCCGTGGATGTTGGCGGCGGCGTGCCAGGTGGACCCCGAGGTGAGCTCGTCGCGCTCCAGCAGCACGACGTCCGTCCACCCCGCCCTGGCGAGATGGTAGAGGATGGAGCATCCGATGACGCCGCCGCCGATCACGACGGCCTGGGCATGGGTTCTCATGAGGCCTGTTCCTTCGCGGTTTCGGCCAGACTGCACCGCGCCGACCCGCGCGGATCGCCGGAACCCGACATTCGATGTCGCCATGGGCCTTCGCGCAAGCGGCCCCAGCCCCCGGCGCCGCACCTCATCCGCGACATTCCGTGTCGCAGCCGGGCTTGCCATCCGGCCCGCAGCTTCAGAGGGTGGCGCAAAGCCAACGCGGAGGATCCCCATGAAGACCACCACCCGTGTCGCCGTGATCGGCGGCGGCGTCGTCGGCTGCAGCGTGCTCTATCACCTGACCAAGCTCGGCTGGAGCGACGTGATGCTGATCGAGCGGTCCGACCTCACCTCGGGGTCCACCTGGCACGCGGCGGGGGGGTTTCACACCCTCAACGGGGACACCAACATGGCCGCGCTGCAAGGCTACACCATCCGGCTCTACAAGGAGCTGGAGGAAATCACCGGCATGTCCTGCGGGCTGCACCACGTGGGCGGCGTGACGCTGGCCGACGACCGCGACCGCTTCGACATGCTGCTCGCCGAGCGCGCGAAGCACCGATACATGGGCCTCGACACCCATATCGTCGGGCCCGACGAGATCCGGAAGATCGCGCCCATCACCAATCTCGAGGGAATCATCGGCGCGCTCTACGACCCGCTCGACGGACATCTCGACCCCTCGGGCACCACCCACGCCTACGCCAAGGCCGCGCGGATGGCCGGCGCCGAGATCGTCACCCACTGCATGGTGCGCGAGACCAACCAGCGCGCCGACGGCAGCTGGGACGTGGTGACCGACAAGGGCACGATCCATGCCGAGCACCTCGTGAACGCCGCCGGCCTCTGGGCGCGCGAGGTGGGCGCGATGGCGGGCGTCTATTTCCCGCTGCACCCGATGGAGCACCAGTACATCGTCACCGACGAGGTACCCGAGATCTACGAGCGCGACGAGGAGCATCCCCATGTCATGGACCCGGCGGGCGAAAGCTATCTTCGCCAGGAGGGGCGCGGCCTTTGCATCGGCTTCTACGAGCAGCAGGCAAAGCCCTGGGCCGTGGACGGGACGCCCTGGGATTTCGGCCACGAGCTGCTGCCCGACGATCTGGACAAGATCGAGGAGTCGATCGCCTTCGCCTATCGCCGCTTCCCCGTGCTGGAGCGCGCGGGCGTCAAGTCGGTGATCCATGGCCCCTTCACCTTCGCCCCCGACGGCAACCCGCTGGTGGGCCCGGTGCCGGGGATGCGCAACTACTGGTCCGCCTGCGGCGTGATGGCCGGCTTCAGCCAGGGCGGCGGCGTGGGGCTGATGCTCGCCCAGTGGATGATCGAGGGCGAGTGCGAGCGCGACACCTTCGCCATGGACTGCGCCCGCTTCGGCGACTGGATCACGCCCGGCTACACGCGCCCCAAGGTCGTCGAGAATTACCAGAAACGCTTTTCCGTCTCCTACCCGAACGAGGAGCTGCCGGCCGCGCGGCCTTTCCGCCAGACGCCGATGTACGACATCTTCGATCGCATGGGCGCGGTCTGGGGCCACCAGTACGGGCTCGAGGTGGCGAACTACTTCGCCGAGGAAGGCGAGCCGCGCTGGGAAACCCCGAGCTTCCGCCGCTCCAACGCCTGGGACGCCACCCGGCGCGAGGTGAAGACCGTCCGCGAGGCCGTCGGCATCAACGAGGTCCACAACTTCGGCAAGTATCTCGTGACGGGGCCGAACGCGCGTGCCTGGCTCGACCGGATCATGGCCGGGCGCATCCCGAAACCCGGGCGGCTCTCGCTCACACCGATGCTCTCGCCCCGCGGGCGGCTCTGGGGCGACTTCACGGTCTCCTGCCTCAACGAGGAGAGCTTCCAGCTGACCGCGAGCTACGGCGCGCAGGCCTTCCACATGCGCTGGTTCCAGATGAACGAGACGGAGGGCGTGCGGATCGAGAACGTCTCGGACCGGCTGAACGGCTTCCAGATCGCGGGGCCGTTGGCCCGCGACGTGCTGGCCGCCTGCACGCGCAGCGACATCGCGGACATGGCGTTCCTTGACGTGCGTCGGCTCACCGTCGGCATGGCCGATTGCCTCGTACAGCGCGTGAGCTATACCGGCGATCTCGGCTACGAGATCTACTGCGACCCGATGGAGCAGCGCGCGCTCTGGTCGGCGCTTCAGGAGGCCGGGCAGCCCCACGGCATGAAACCCTTCGGGATGCGCGCGATGATGTCGCTCCGCCTCGACCGGTTTTTCGGCTCCTGGGGATCGGAGTTCTCGCCCGATTACACCGCCGCCGAAACCGGGCTCGATCGCTTCATCGCGTTCCGGAAGAACGCGGATTTCATCGGCCGCGCCGCTGCCGAGGCCGAGCGCGCGGAGGGCGCGACCCGGACGCTCCGCCCCTTCGAGGTGGACACGCTCGACGCCGACGTCCACGCCTACGAGCCGATCTGGATCGGCGGCGAAGTCCGGGGCTTCTGCACCTCGGGCGGCTATTCGCACCACGCGGACAAGGCCGTGGCCCTGGGGCTGATCCCCTCCGAGGCGGCCGCGCCCGGCCTCGAGGTCGAGATCGAGATCTTGGGCGAGATGCGGCCGGCGCGGATGCTGGAAGACGCGCTCTTCGATCCCGATGGCGCGCGGCTGCGGGGCTGAGACCCCGCGCAGGGTGCGGGCCGGGAATTGGGGTGTCTGCCTTCGATGGAACGCGGATGACACAGGGCCTCGCGATCCTGATCCCGGCCGCGGGGGCGTCGTCCCGCATGCGCGGGCGCGACAAGCTGATCGAGGAGGTGGAGGGCCGGCCGCTGCTCGCGCTTCTCGCCGGGCGCGCGCGCGCCGTGACGGACACCGTGATCGTCACCCTGCCGGAGCCGCCCGGCGCGCGCGGGGCGGCGCTCGCCGCGCTCGACGTGACCTGCGTTGCCCTGCCCGATGCCCGGCAGGGCATGGCCGCCTCCCTGCGCGCGGGCGTCGCGGCGCTGCCGCCCGGCATTCGCGGGCTGATGATCCTGCCCGCGGACATGCCCGAGATCCGGCAGGAGGACATGCAGCGGCTGGCGGACGCGTTCGCGAAGGCCCCTGAGGCGATCTGGCAGGGTGCGGCCGAAGACGGCACGCCGGGCCATCCCGTGCTCTTTCCCGCCGACTGCCTGCCCGCGATCGCGGCCGTGACCGGCGATACCGGCGCGCGCGAGGTGTTGCGCGCGCAGGCGCACCGCGTGCGCCGCCTGGCGCTGCCGGGCCGGCGCGCGCTCACCGACCTCGACACGCCGGAGGACTGGGCGCGATGGCGCGCTCAGCGCGCGGCGGACAGGACCGACTGAGCGCCCGGCGCCGGGGTCGATGGCCTCGCCCAGCCGCGCAGCGTCACGAGTTCGGGGTAGAGGCGCAGAAGTTCCTGGCGCATCGGGTTCGACGGGTCGCCCAGCGCCTCGTCGTCGACGCGCGCGGCCTCGAGCCAGACGCCATCGGCATTGATGGACTGCGTGCCGACGAACATCGGATGGATGTAGGTCGTGTCCCGCGCCGGTTCCTGCTCCACCCCTTCGAAACAGGTCAGGTGGATCGCCGCCATCGGAACCTCGCGCTGCCCGACCCAGCTGAGCGTGCGCGCGTCCGCGAAGGCGACCCGCGTTTGCGGCGACACGACGAGATCACGCTCCGGCAGGCCCGGCCCGAACGCCCCCGCCCGGATCCGGACCGGGCGCAGTTCGGGGGTTCCCGCCAGCCGGTCGCGCGACAGAAGCCGCCGCCCAAGCCACACGATCTTGCGCGGCCCCGCGTCGCGGGTCAGAAGCTCCACGCCGACGGAGAGACGTTCCAGCGCCTCGCCACCGCGCGACGTGGCGACGAAACCACCGGTGTCGCGGCATTCCGGCGCGATCTCGCCGGTCTCGGTGAAGGTGATGGCGAACGGCATGATCTCAACTCCATTTACGCGGCCCCGAAGGACCAGACACGTTACATCCCCCGTGGCCGGACCTGTCCGGCCACGGGGAAGGATGGGGCGCCGGCCGTTTGCCGGCCGGCGCCGGGCGGGCCCTTCCGTTTCGGGAAAGGTGCCGCCCGCGGGATGGTCCCCCGGCAGACCCCGGAGCCGGTGCCGGCCCCGGCCGCAAGTCAGTCCTGCAGCAGCCGCGCCTCGTGCTTCTTCAGCGTGCGGCGCGCCGCCCGGAAATCGCCATCTGCGCCCTCTTTCGCAAGCTCCGGGAAAAGTTCGAGGATTTCGTTACGCTGGGCGTTTCCAATGCCCTTCAAAGTGTAATCGCCGGGCTGGAAGCTTTCCGTCCACGCCCCGTTCGACAGCACCACCTCGTGGTGCTCGAACATGAAGTGCAGGTAGGTCACCCCCAGCGTTCCGACCTCCTGCACCCCGGAGAGCCCGGTCAGATGCTTGGCCGCGGCCAGCACCTCCCGCTCGTCGAAGTAGAGGGTGGTCTTGTCGTTGGCGACGAGAACCCGGTGGTTCGGGCTGACCAGGAGGTCGCGCTCCGGCAGCCCGTTGCCGAGCGCGCCCGCCTCGATGAGAATCGGCCTCAGATGCGGCATCCGGGCAATCTGGTGCCCGGTCAGCGTCTGTGTGCCGATCCAGGCGATTTCCTGGATGCCGTTGTCGCGGGTGATGACGCGGTCGCCCGCCTTCAGATCCTCGACCAGCCGTTCGCCGCGCGGGGTCGCGATGACCGTGCCCGGCGTGAAACACGGAATCACCTTCTCGATGTTCCAGAACTTCGCGCTGCCGGCCACGGCACCGTCCCCGTCGAGGAACTCCACCCGTCCGTCGAGGCCGTTGCCGTCCTTGTCGGGCCTGGTGTCCACCACCCGCAGCGGACCCGCGCCCGTCAGGTCGAGCGTGTCGAAATCGTCGCCGCCGAAGCCGCCGAATATCTTGTCGCCGTCAGTGATGTCGCGGAACACGTCCCGGCCGTGACCGCCGGACAGGATATCGGCCCCGCTGCCGCCTGAAAGCGTATCGTCGCCGGCGCCGCCGAAAAGCAGATCGTGCCCGCTTTCCCCGTGAAGCACGTCGTCGCCGCGTCCGCCCACGACGATGTCGTTCCCCTCGCCCGCCAGGACCGTATCGTCACCCGCGCGGGCTTTCACGATGTCGTCGTCGGGCCCGAGGAAGGGAAACTTGTTGTCGCCCCCGTCGATCACGTCGCCGTGACGGTCGCCGGTGTAGGCGACGTCGATCAGATCGTCCCCCTTGGTGCCCTCCACGAAGCCGTTGGCGTTCGCGCATGGCGGCAGGGTCGAGAAATGCATGTCGCTCAGCGTGATGCCTTGCGCGCCGCCCGTGCCGTCGGCGTCGTCGATCTCGATGCGGGCGACCGGCCCCGGGATTTCCACCAGCGTGGAGGCGGATGCCGGGCCCGCCCCGCCATCATCCTGCGCCCCGGTCAGCAGACCGCCGGACCGCAGCACGCCCGCGCCGGGCGTGACGGTCACCGGAACGGCCTTGCCCGTGGCGTCGAAGGCGCGCACGCTGGCCAGCTCTGCATGAGATCCCGGCAGCCCGCCCCGACCGTCATCGGCCGCGATGCGGAAGCACACGTTCTCGACCTCGGGCCCGAAGGCAGGGTCGGTGGCGGTGAAATCGAAAGTGGCGATGGCCCCACCCGCCGTGTGTTCGGACCCCGGGTGGCCAGACAGCGCGACGCATGAGCCCCGGTCGAAGGCGTCTCCATGCGCGGGACCGAATGCCTTCGATCCGGCTTCCGCCGGTGCGGTCGCGGGGGCACGGCCAAAGCCGATCTGGACGGCGACACCGTCGAGGTCGACCGACTTCGTTTCCCCGGAAGCCTCCGCGGCCGGTCCAAGCGATGTCCAACTCAATACGCGTTCGGGCATTGCCCGTCACCTTTCCCTCTCGACCCATCCTTACGATGGACGTCGCTCGCCCTGCTTTCCTTTCCGCGCCCGGGTCGCAACGCAGCGCGCTGACGGCCTTCGGGCGTTCCATGTCACGCGCCGCTCGCAGGGCATGCCCGGGCAACGCGACCCTCGCAAGGCGACTGTAGAAGGCGCAGCCCCGATCCCAAACGCAAAAACGGCAAGAAAGGGGTCACGGAATGGCTTACTCGCCATGATTTTCACGGTCGCGCCCTCTGGCAAAAGGACCGCATTGTTTCCCCATACGTATACGAAGAGCCTCCCGACCCATCATAATTTCCGTTTCGTCGGGTAATCACGCGCCGGACCGACCGATGCGTTCGGGTATACTGCAAAGATTGGTTCTGATTAGTGAACAATCGGAGAACCGGAATGTGGCGGAACATGGGCAACGCGCGCGCCCGCCACTGTTTGCGCGGGCCCATCAATTGCCCGGTGCGCGCGCCATTGGCCACAGCGGCCGCGGCGTCCGCGCGAATCGATCCCGAGGCTTCCGTCCTGCAGGCTGGAACGACCGCCGCGATCACACGCAAGCTGCATGGAAGCTCCGCGACCCATGCGCCGGCAAGGCCGCGCAGGCCTCTTCCACGCCGCGTCCGGGCGGAGCGGTCCGCGGCGCGTGGCTGTCCCGGACGCAGCGAAGGTTTTACGGCGCGCGGCCGCGAAGGATCCGCCGCGCCATCCCGGCGAAGTTCTTCACGAACGCCCGCGGAGCGGCCTGTCGCGCCGCGGCCCCGAGGCGCAATCCCCGGTAGCGCGGCACGGGCTTGCCGAAAAGCCGAAGCGCCGCGAGACGCGCCAGAAGCACGGTGCGGCGATTGAACTGGCCGGGCTGCATCCGCGCCAGCGCGCGCGGGTCGAAAGCGGTGGTTTCCAGCCGGCCCGCGGCCTCGGCAGCCGCGAGAAGGCGTTGCCCGGTCTTCGTGCGCGCGACCACGAGGCTGACGCCGTCGCGCTCCTCGAAGACGGGATAGCCTTGCTCGTCGCACTGCCATGCGTCCGCGCAGACGATGTCCGCGGCCTTGCCCGTGCCGTCCGCACAGATCTTGCAGCGGTGCTGGACGTGGCGGCTGAGGATCCCGCCCCAGCTTTCCGCATAACTCATCGAGCGGCTGACGCCATCGGCCCGCGTCGCGGTGGCCTGGCCGGGCCAGCCCCGTCCACGGTACCGGAAGGCCGTGATCCCGGACGGGTCGAGACCGAGCGCACGAGCCACCTCCTCGGCACCGGTTTGCGACGGCACGCCGGCGCAGAAGAAGGAAAGGACCACGGGAAAGGTTTCCGCGATGTGCGGATCCTGCCGCGACAGCGCCCGCAGCGCCGCCACGTCACAGGGCTTGCCGACGAAAGCGAAACGGCGCCCGGTTCCGAGAGACGCGCCGAGGCCCGCCAGCGGCGCGGAGGGCGCATAGCGCGAGCCTGCGGCCTCACAAATTTCCGAAACCTTGGTGGAGAGCGTCGGGGTGTTGGCGTAGGGGGGCGCTTCGGCCGCCCGCGTCTGGATCACACCGTCGACCTCTCCTTCCGCCAGCAGATGCACGAGAAGGGCGGAAAGCGCACCGCCCGAGGACGCGTCGAAGCGAAGTCCGGGATCGGTCGAATGCCCCGCGCGCATCTCCAGGTAGGGCCCCCACAGCGCGTGATCCCGCCGCTCGCCGGCGTCCACCGTCTGGCCGAGCCCGGGACAGACCTGCGAGATCAGCCGCTCCTCTGTCTCGGTCAGAGCCCCTGACTGGCGCGGGCGCAAGAACCCCGGCGGCTCCATCTTCATGCTGACGCGCTCGGGCGCGATCATCGCGCACGCGCCACACCCGGCGCAGAGGTTGCCGCGCGCGACACGGGCCAGCGACGGCGACGGGGCTTCGGTTCTGGCGCGGCTCTCGGTCATTCGGTCTCGATCCCTGGGGTCATGCAATCCTGGGCCAGCTTACCTTTCGCATCCGCCGTCCTGCCCGGTCCAGCCCGCAGATGGGCGCGGGACCCGGTGCGGCCGGCAAGGGGCGCGGCGCGGCGCCTCTTGTCAACCCTGCCGTCAGCCTGCAGGAGACGGTCATGAGGCCCTTTGAAACGAGACATTCGGGACCCGGCGCCCGCCGGCGCGTCGGTCTGCCCGGCGCCGTCCTCGCGCTGGTCGCGATCAACCTGCTCGTCGAGGCCTGTCTCGCGGGCGCGGATGCCGGATGGTGGGGCAGTCCGGCCTGGCGCACGCTCGCCTACCACAACGGCGCTTTCTGGGGCGGCCTTCTGGACAACTGGCGCCCGAACTACCCGTTGCAGCCAGCGACGATGTTCGCGACCTACGCGTTCCTCCATGCCGGCATCGGACATCTGGCCGGAAACATGCTGGTGCTCCTCATCCTCGGCGGCATCGTGGCGCGCCGCGCCGGTCAGGGCGGCTTCGTGGTCATCTACCTCGCATCGGCGGTCCTGGGCGGCGCGGCCTTCGCGGTCCTGAGCGACAGCCCGCAACCCATGGTGGGCGCATCGGGGGCGCTTTTCGGGCTCGCCGGCGCCTGGAAGGCGTGGGAACTGGACGAGCTGCGCGCCGCGGGTCTCAGCCGCTGGCCGGTCTGGCGCGACATCGCCGCGCTCGCAGCCCTCAACGTGATCTTCTGGTATCTTCTGGGCGGCGTGCTGGCGTGGCAGACGCATCTGGGCGGATTTCTCGGCGGGGCTCTGGTCTCGACGATCATCGGGCCGCGGCACATCCGGCCCTGCCCCGGCGATTGACCCGGCGGCCCGGACCGGCCCGCGCCGTCCTTGGCAGTTTCCTGTTTACGCCACAGAGTCTCCGCGCAAAGGTCAGGAAGGCGGGATAGCCCTCAGCCGATGGATGCGAGCCTCGAGCAGCCGACGGAGCCCGAAACGCGATGAAGAGACCGATCCGCATCATGGCCGTCGCCTCCGCCGGGGGCCACTGGATGCAACTCTTGCGGCTGCAGCCGGCCTGGGACGGCTGCGAGGTCACGTTCGTCAGCACCGATCCCGGTTTGCGGTCGGAGGCGGAAAGCGCCGCGGCCGCCCGTGGCCAGGCCAGGCCGGGGTTCGTCGTCGTGCAGGAGGCGAACCGCTGGCAGAAGGCCCGTCTCGTCCTGAGCCTGCTGCAAACCGCGCTCGCGGTGCTGCGCCTGCGGCCCGACGTGGTGATCACGACCGGCGCGGCGCCGGGTTTCTTCGCGGTGCGGCTCGGCGGGCTGATGGGCGCGCGGACCGCCTGGGTCGACAGCATGGCGAATGCCGAGAAACTGTCCCTCTCCGGCAAGAAGGCCGGACCGCACGCCGACCTGTGGCTCACGCAGTGGCCGCATCTCGCGTCGCCCGACGGCCCGGATTACAAGGGGTCCGTGATTTGATCTTCTTCACCGTCGGCACGCAGCTTCCCTTCGACCGCCTGACCCGGGCGGTGGACGAATGGTGCGCGGAGACCTCCGCCGACCTGACGGTTTTCGGGCAGGTCGGCTGCCTGGGACCGAACAGCTACCGCCCCGCGTCCTTCGCCTTCGAGGAGCGGATCACGCCGCAGGAGTTCGTGGCGAAGGCGAAACAGGCGACCGTGATCGTCAGCCACGCGGGCATGGGCACGATCATCACGTCCCTGACCCTCTCCAAACCGCTCGTCGTGCTCGCGCGGCGCGCGCAATACGGCGAGCAGAGGAACGATCACCAGGTCGCGACCGTACGGCATCTGGGCCAGCGCAGCGGCCTGACCGTCGCCGCGAGCGAAGCGGATATCCCGAAGATCCTGGACCGGCTCGTGGCACAGGATCGCCAGGACGCCGCGGCGGACGCCCTGCCGACCTACGCCGACGAACGCCTCATCGCGTCGCTGCGCGACTTCATCCACGACGGGCATCGGGGCGTGCGCGACGCCCGCCCCTCCGACGCGGCGCCGCCCGCCCGGTCCGGTCACGCCCGACGCCAGCGGTCCTGATAGGGCCGCGGCGGGCGCGCGGCAGCCTGCGGCATTCCCGGCCCTTGCGTCCGGGCATGGTCTTCGGCCAGCTTCGTGACGGTGGGAGGGGCCCGCACCCGGCGCGCGCCCGGCGCGGCGGCGGGCACGGCCCGAAACGCACCTCCCGCACGAGCCGACGCGGCCGGGCGCGTCGGCGCGCCCCGCGAAC
>NZ_JBGFSI010000021.1:0-28415 GCF_041365735.1 Rhodosalinus sp. K401
CGCGGACACGAAATCGCGCTGGGCGCAGCAGCTCTCCGCGATGGACCACGAGGAGGACGACCCCGGCACGGACTGGAACGCGCGCGCCCGCGCCGCCAAGCCCGACTGGATGAGCCCGCGCATGGCGTGGCGCGCGATCCAGGCGGCGCTGCCCCGCGAGGCGATCATCAGCTCCGACATCGGCAACAACTGCGCCATCGGCAACGCCTACCCGTCCTTCGAGGAGGGGCGCAAATACCTCGCCCCGGGCCTCTTCGGCCCCTGCGGCTACGGGCTGCCCTCCATCGTGGGCGCCAAGATCGGCTGCCCCGACGTGCCGGTGGTCGGCTTCGCCGGCGACGGCGCCTTCGGCATCGCGGTGACCGAGCTGACCGCGATCGGGCGCCCCGAATGGCCCGGCGTGACGCAGATCGTCTTCCGCAACTACCAGTGGGGCGCGGAAAAGCGGAACTCCACGCTCTGGTTCGAGGACAATTTCGTCGGCACCGAACTCGACGAGGGCGTCAGCTTTGCCGGCATCGCGCAGGCCTGCGGGCTGAAGGGCGTGGTGGCGCGCACCATGGAGGAGCTCACCGCCGCGCTGAACCAGGCGATCAGGGACCAGATGGAGCACGGCAAGACCACGCTCATCGAGGCGATGATCAACCAGGAACTCGGCGAACCGTTCCGCCGCGACGCAATGAAAAAACCCGTCGCCGTCGCAGGAATAAACCCCGAAGACATGCGCGCCCAGGCCTTTTGAACATCCTTGTTTGCCCTCGCCCCGGGCGGCGATCTGCCCTAGCGTGCCCCTGGCCCAGACAGCGAGACACGGATGACACACCGCCAGCCCCCTCTCGACCTCTCGCCACCCGTCTCGGACGAGGTCCGCAAGACAACCTGCTACATGTGCGCCTGCCGCTGCGGGATCGACGTGCACATGAAGGAGGGCCGCGTCGCCTATATCGAGGGCAACCGCGACCACCCGGTGAACCGCGGCGTTCTCTGCGCCAAGGGCTCCGCCGGGATCATGCAGCACAACGCGCCCTCGCGGCTGCGCGCGCCGCTGCGCCGGGTCGGTCCCCGGGGCTCGGGCGAGTTCGAGGAGATCACCTGGGAGGAGGCGCTGGAGACCGCCGCCGGCTGGATGAAGCCCCTGCGCGAGACCGCGCCGGAAAAACTCGCCTTCTTCACCGGGCGCGACCAGTCCCAGTCGCTCACCAGCTTCTGGGCGCAGCAGTTCGGCACGCCCAACTACGCCGCCCATGGCGGGTTCTGCTCCGTCAACATGGCGGCGGCGGGCATCTACACGATGGGCGGCGCGTTCTGGGAGTTCGGCCAGCCGGACTGGGCGCACACGAAGCTCTTCATGATCTTCGGCGTGGCCGAGGACCACGACTCGAACCCCATCAAGATGGGCATCGGCGAGATCAAGGCGCGGGGCGCCCGGGTGATCGGCGTGAACCCCATCCGCACCGGCTACAACGCGGTGGCGGACGACTGGGTGGGAATCACGCCCGGCACGGATGGCCTTTTCATCCTCGCTCTCGTGCACGAGCTTCTGCGGGCGGGCCGGATCGATCTCGATTACCTCGCGCGGTGGACCAACGCCCCCGTCCTCGTGAACGGGGACGCGGCCTCGCCCGAACACGGGCTTTTCCTGCGCGACGACGAGGGCCGCCCGCTGGTGATCGACCGGCGCACCGGCAAGCCCGCGGCCTTCGACGCGCCGGGCGTGCGCCCCGACCTCGCCGGCACCTGGCGGAAGGCGGGGGTCACGCACCGCACGGTCATGCATCTGATCGCCGAGCGCTACCTCGACCCGGCCCACGCGCCCGAGGCCGTGGCCGGGCGCTGCGGCGTGCCGGCCGAGCGCATCCGCGCGATCGCCGCGGAACTCGCCCGGGTGGCCTTCGAGGAATCCTTCGAGGTCGCGCAGGAATGGACCGACTTCCGCGGCGAGACCCACGAGACGGTCACCGCGCGGCCGGTGAGCTTTCACGCGATGCGCGGCATCTCGGCCCATTCCAACGGCTTCCAGACGGCCCGCGCGCTTCACCTGCTGCAGATCCTGCTCGGCACCGTGGAGCGGCCGGGCGGCTTCCGCTTCAAGCCGCCCTACCCGAAACCGCCCGAGGCGCATCCCCGACCCCATGCCCGCTGCGCGCCCGAGGCGCCGCTCGCCGGCCCGCATCTGGGCTTCCCGCTCGGGCCGGAGGACCTATGCCTCGACGAGGCGGGCGATCCCGCGAGGATCGACAAGGCCTTCACCTGGGAAAACCCGCTCTCGGCGCACGGCATGATGCACATGGTGATCTCGAACGCCCATGCGGGCGATCCCTACCGGATCGACACGCTTTTCCTCTACATGGCAAACATGGCGTGGAACTCGTCGATGAACACGCGCGGCGTCGTCGAGATGCTGACCGACACCGACGAGGCGGGCGACTACGTCATCCCGCGGATCATCTATTCCGACGCCTATGCGTCGGAAATGGTGGCCTACGCGGATCTCGTGCTGCCCGACACGACATACCTCGAGCGGCACGACTGCATCTCGCTTCTCGACCGCCCGATCTCGGAGGCCGACGCCGCGGCGGACGCGATTCGCTGGCCCGTGGTGACGCCCGACCGCGACGTGTGCGGCTTCCAGTCGGTGCTGCTCGATCTCGGCGCGCGCCTCGGCCTGCCGGGCTTCGTGACCGATGACGGCGCGCCGAAATACGCGGACTACGCCGACTACATCGTCAACCACGAGCGCCGCCCCGGCGTGGGCCCGCTTGCGGGCTGGCGCACGGGCAAGCACGGCCCCTCCCACGGGCGCGGCGCGCCCAACGCCGCGCAGCTCGAGAATTACATCGCCAATGGCGGGTTCTTCCTGGCCGAGGTGCCCGAGGGCGCGCGCTACATGAAACCCTGGAACCGGGCCTACCAGGACTGGGCCGTGTCCATGGGGTTCTACGACGCGCCGCAGCCCTACCTCTTCCAGCTCTACGCTGAGCCGCTGCGCCGCTTCCAGCTCGCCGCCGAGGGGCATGGCGAACGCCAGCCGCCCGAACACCTGCGCGAACGGATCAAGGCCACGCTCGATCCGCTGCCCGCCTGGTACCCGCCCTTCTCGGACGGGCACGCCGATCCGGAGGAATACCCCGTCCACGCGCTCACCCAGAGGCCCATGGCGATGTATCATTCCTGGGGCTCGCAGAACGCCTGGCTCCGGCAGATCCACGGGGTGAACCCGCTTTACATGCATCCCGACCTGATGCGGCGGCACGGGCTCGAAGAGGGCGACTGGGCGCGGCTCGCCTCGCCCCACGGCGAGATCACCGTGCCCGTGGCAGCGATGGCCGCGCTCAACCCCAACACTGTCTGGACCTGGAACGCCATCGGCAAGCGCAAGGGCGCCTGGGCGCTGGACCGCGAAGCGCCGGAAGCGACGCGGGGTTTCCTGCTCAACCACCTGATCCACGAGCTTCTGCCCGAGCGCGGCGACGGGCTGCGCTGGTCGAATTCGGACCCGGTGACCGGACAGGCGGCATGGTTCGACCTGCGCGTGAGGATCGAGAAGTCGAAACCGCCGGAAGAGGCGCTGCCGGTCTTCGACGCGCTCGCCTCGCCCGTTCCCGCGCCCCCCGCGGAACTGAAATGGAAGATCTGAGAATGGGCGCGGAGGTCCCGCAGGAGATGAGCCGGGCGAGCCTCGGCCCGCGCACGCGCGAAGGGAGGCACGCATGACCGAACTGCCCGCACGGACCGAGCGCAAGCTCGGCCTCGTGATCGACCTCGACACCTGCGTGGGCTGTCACGCCTGCGTCGTGGCCTGCAAGGGCTGGAACACGCAGGCCTACGGCGCGCCGCTCTCCGATCAGGATCCCTATGGCGCCGATCCGTCGGGCACTTTCCTGAACCGGGTGCATTCCTACGAGATCACGCCGGCGGACGGCGCGCCGCAGCTCGTGCATTTCCCGAAATCCTGCCTGCATTGCGAGGAGGCACCCTGCGTCACCGTCTGCCCCACCGGCGCCTCCTACAAGCGGTCCGAGGACGGGATCGTGCTGGTGAACGAGGACGCCTGCATCGGCTGCGGCCTCTGCGCCTGGGCTTGCCCCTACGGCGCGCGAGAGATGGACCAGGCCGAGGGCGTGATGAAGAAATGCACGCTCTGCGTGGACCGCATCTACAACGAAAACCTGGCTCCCGAGGACCGGGAGCCCGCTTGCGTGCGCACCTGCCCGGCAGGCGCGCGGCATTTCGGCGACCTGGGCGACCCCGAGAGCGACGTCTCGAAGCTGGTGGCCGAGCGCGGCGGGATCGATCTCATGCCCGAGCAGGGAACGAAGCCCGTGAACAAGTATCTGCCCCCGCGCCCGCGCGACCGGCTGGAGGCTGCGCCCCCCGCGGCCCTGGAACCGGTGGCCGACGCGCCCGGTGGGTTCCTTGGCTGGCTCGACCGGGCGCTCGACCGACTGCCCGGGGGCCAGGACTGATGCATCCCGCGCCTTCGCTCATCGCCTTCACCACGCTTTCGGGCGCCGGGTTCGGGCTGCTTTTCTTTCTCGGGCTCGGCATCCCCGGCGTGACCGGCTGGACCGCCTTCGCCTTCTTCGCGATCGCCTACGCGCTGGCGGGGGGCGGTCTGCTCTCGTCCACGCTGCACCTGGGCCACCCCGAGCGCGCGTCGCTCGCCTTCACGCAGTGGCGGACGAGCTGGCTCTCGCGCGAGGCCTGGGCGGCGGTCGCAACGCTTGTCGTGATGGGGATCTACGGCGCGGGGCTCGTCTTTTTCGAGGCCCGGATCGTCCCGCTCGGCTGGATCGGGGCGGCGGGCGCGCTGGGAACCGTCTTCACGACCTCCATGATCTACGCCCAGATGCGCACGGTGCCGCGCTGGCACACCGCGCTGACGCCGGCGCTTTTCCTCGCCTTCGCGCTGGTGGGCGGGGCGCTTCTGGCGGGCGAGGCCCGGCTGGCGAGCTTTCTGATGCTGGGCCTCGCGGGCTTGCAGATCGCGTGGTTGATCACCGGCGACCGCCGCTTCGGCGAAGGCGGGACGGACATGGGCACCGCCACCGGGCTCGGCGGCGCCGTGCGTGCGTTCGAGCCGCCGCATACCGGGCCCAACTACCTGTTGCGGGAGATGGTGTTCGTGGTGGGCCGCCGGCATGCCGGGCGGCTCCGGGTCATCGCGGTGCTGCTCATGGCGCTGCTGCCCGCCTCGGTGCTGCTGCTGCCACTGGGCCATGCGGGGGCCGGGGTCGCGGTGCTTTCGCACCTGGCCGGCGCCGCGGTGTCACGCTGGCTCTTCTTCGCCGAGGCCGAGCATGTCGTGGGGCTTTACTACGGCGCACGGTGAGGCGCGCGACCGTTCAGCCCGTCGAACCCTTCCACCAGTCCCGCAGGCGGTGACGGCGCTCCGCCACGCTGTCGCCGACATCCTCCAGCATCGGATCGATCCGGTTACGGCGGAAGCGGCGCCAGCGCACCCAGATCGCCCAGAAGACCGCCGCGGCGAAGACCAGGATCACGATGCTGACCCACGGGATCACCCGCTCGTCGGGCCCCGAGGCCGCACGGATGCCCACGGCGTTCGGATAGATCGACAGGATTTCCGACCGCCAGCCGTAATGGGTCACCACGAGCCAGCGCGGGTCGTCCTGGGTGGAGCGCAGATCGGCCGCGTCCGCCTGAAGATTGGCGGTGTCGAACTTGAAATAGGGCGGCCAGCCCCAGCCCGTGTCCTCGTTGCGGTAGATGATCGGGCGATCGTTGGGCCTGCGCGCCTGGATGAAGAACACGTCGCGCCCGGGCACGCCCTGCGCCTGGCCGGTGTTCGCGTTGGTCCAGAAGATCGAGTTCTCGCCGAAATCGACGCGCTTCTCGTAGGTGTCCGTGACGCGCACGATGTCGTGCTGCGGCAGCGTGTAATGGAAGAACGCCGCCACGAGGAGCCAGAACAGCGCGATCAGCCCCCATTTCACGTAGGTCATGGCATTCTCCCGTCAGTGATAGTTCACGAAGTAGATGATCGCCGCCACGAGGCAGATGGGCACCACGTAGACACCGAGCAAGAGCTTTCGCCGGACGGAGCCGTCATAACGCTCCAGGCCGCGGCGCACGAAAGCCTCGCGGTCGCCTTTCCGGCCCTTCTCGGCCCATCTTTCCTCCAGCTTCTCGCGGCGCACCGCGCGGGACCAGAGCGAGAGGCTGACATAGATCACCGTCAGCGCGACGAATCCGAAAATGATGAGTCGTGCAAGCGCCGCCATGGCTCTCTCCCCCGTGTCGAGTTGCCGCCAAGCGAGCGGCCCCCGTCCCGAAGGAGATACGCGCCGCGGGCACGCGGGGCAACGCCCCGCGGCCGCGCGCGCTCAGGCGATCACGTTGTGGTCAGGGCCGTAGGGAAAGCCCGTGATGTTCTCGGCGCCGTCCTCGGTGACGACGAGGATGTCGTGCTCGCGGTAGCCGCCGGCGCCCGGCCGGCCCTCGGGGATCGTCAGCATCGGCTCCATCGAGACGACCATGCCCGGCTCGAGCACCGTCTCCACATCCTCGCGCAGTTCGAGCCCCGCCTCGCGGCCGTAGTAATGCGACAGGATCCCGAAGGAATGGCCGTAGCCGAAGCTGCGGTATTGCAGGAGGTCGCGCTCGGCGAAGAAGGCGTTGATCCGGGCGGTGATCTCGTCGCAGCGCGCGCCGGGACGGATGAGCGACAGGCCGAGCTCGTGGGCGGCCACGTTGGCCTCCCAGATCGCGCGGGTCGCGGCGTCCGGCGCGCCGAGCGTCAGCGTCCGCTCGAGCGCGGTGTAATAGCCCGAGATCATCGGGAAGGTGTTGAGCGACAGGAGGTCCCCCGCCGCCAGCCGCCGCGCCGTCACCGGGTTGTGGGCCCCGTCGGTGTTGAGCCCCGACTGGAACCAGACCCAGCTGTCGCGATACTCGCCCTCGGGGAAGGCGTCGGCGATGGCGCGCTCCATCGCGTCGCGGCCGGCCATGGCCACGTCGATCTCGCGGGCGCCCTCGGCGATCGCCTCGCGGATCGCCCAGCCGCCCAGGTCGGCGATGCGCGCCCCCTCGCGGATGAGCGCGATCTCGGCGGGCGATTTCACCATGCGCTGGCGCATGGCGGGGCGCGCCACGTCGCGCAGCTCGCGCGGGGCGAGGAAGGCGCGCAGCTTTTCCGCCTCGGCGAGCGTCAGGTGGTCCTCCTCCATGCCTACGGCGCGGCCTTCGCCCGCGACATGGCGCACGGCGCGCCAGAAATTGTCGCGCGCCCAGTCGGTGTAGGTGAGGTTGTCGCCGTGGCAGCGCCGCCAGGGCTGCCCGCCGTCGATGCCGGCGCTGATCGTGACCGAGGTCTCGGGCGTGACGACCAGCCCGTAGGGCCGGCCGAAGGCGCAGTAGAGGAAGCCAGAGTAGTAGGCGATGTTGTGCATCGAGGTCAGCACCGCCGCGTCGAGCCCCGCCTCGGCGAGGATCCGGCGCAGCCCGGCGAGGCGGGCCTCGTACTCCTCGGCGCCGAAGGGCAGTGGCGCCTTGGCGCCGTTGTGGAATGTCAGGAACTGGGAACGTTCGGTCATAGCGACCCTCCCTCCGAAGAAAGAAAGGTCCCGGCGTGCAGGACGGCCAGGGGGCGCATCCGCCGCCGCGGACGTGACGACGCCATCGCCCCGCCCCGGCGCTCTCTTGCCATCCCCCGCGCGCCCCGGCAAGCGCCTGCGCGCGTTCAGGCGAGAAGTTCGCGCACGAGGTCGCTCCCGGGCGCGGCCAGCGCGTCGATCACGTCGAAATGGTGCCGTCCCGGATCGGCGTGCCAGGCGACGCCCCACGCCTCGGCCAGCCAGCGCGCCTGGTCGAGAAAGGCCGGGAGTTCCGCGCCGCCGACCCAGGCCGTCACCGGCACCGGCGGCGGCGGCTGGTTCACCGGGCTTTCCGCCGCCGCCTCCGCCGCGTCGATCCCGAGGATGTCGTTCATCGAGGTTTCCATCAGCGGCGCGAGATCGGCGAGCGCCGAGATCGGCACCACCCGCGCAAGCCGCGCGGCCACCGGGGCGGGCAGCATCCCCGGCGCGCACATCCGCGCCACGAGGTGCCCGCCCGCCGAATGGCCGGTGAGCCGCACCGGCCCCGCCACGCGGGCTGCCGCCGCGGTCACGGCGGCGGCGATCTGCCGGGTGATGTCGGCGATCCGCACCTCGGGGCAGAGGTCGTAGGACGGCATCGCCACCGCCCAGCCCCGGGCAAGCGGGCCGGCGGCGAGATGCGACCAGAAATGCCGGTTCATCGACTTCCAGTAGCCGCCATGGACGAAGACCACGAGGCCCGCCGCATCTCCCTCGGGGTGGAAGAGGTCGAAGCGCTGCCGCTCGGACGGACCGTAGCTGCGCCCCAGTTCGGCCCGGTCGCCGAGGTCCGCGCGAAACGTCCCTGCCGCCGCCTCCCAGCGCGCCGGGAAGTCGGCAGAGCCCGGCACGTGGTCGGAGTTGGAATAGGCCGCGTCCATCTGCATCGCCCGGGCCTCCCTCGTCGCGGAACTGGACATTCCTAGACGGAATTGCTTTCCCTGTGCCATCCCCAACCTTGCGCGGAGGACGCCATGCTGGACCAGCCCACCAACCTGCCCGGACTTCTGAAGGACCCCTCGCTTCTGGTCACGCAGGCTTTCGTCGGCGGCGCCTGGGTCGACGGAGAGGGCGGCGCGACCTTCAGCGTGACCAACCCCGCCCGCGGAGACGTCATCGCCGAGGTGGCCGATGCAAGCCGCGCCCAGGCGGCCGAAGCCATCGAAGCGGCCCATGCCGCGCAGAAGGACTGGGCCGCGATGACCGGCAAGGAGCGCGCGGCCATCCTGCGCCGCTGGTTCGACCTGATGATGGAGAACCAGGACGACCTGGCCACGATCCTCACCGCCGAGCAGGGCAAGCCGCTCGCCGAGGCGAAGGGCGAGATCGCCTACGGCGCCGGTTTCATCGAGTTCTTCGGCGAGGAGGCCAAGCGCGTCTACGGCGAGACGATCCCCGGCCACCAGCGCGACAAGCGCATCACCGTGCTCAAGCAGCCCATCGGCGTCGCGGCCTCGATCACGCCCTGGAACTTCCCGACCGCCATGATCGCGCGCAAGGCCGGCCCGGCGCTTGCAGCGGGCTGCAGCTTCGTGGCGCGGCCCGCCTCCGAGACGCCGCTTTCGGCGCTGGCGATGGCGCTGCTGGCCGAGCGCGCGGGCGTGCCCGCGGGGGTTCTCTCCGTCGTTCCCTCCGAGGCGGCCTCCGAGATCGGCAAGGAGTTCTGCGAGAACCCGGTCGTGCGCAAGCTGACCTTCACCGGCTCGACCGAGGTGGGGCGCATCCTGCTGCGGCAGGCGGCGGACCAGGTGATGAAGTGCTCCATGGAGCTTGGCGGCAACGCGCCCTTCATCGTGTTCGACGACGCGGACCTCGACCAGGCGGTGGAGGGCGCGATCCTGTGCAAGTTCCGCAACGCCGGGCAGACCTGCGTCTGCGCCAACCGGATCTACGTGCAGGCGGGCGTCTACGACGCCTTCGCCGAGAAGCTCGCGACGCGCGTGGGCGAGATGAAGGTCGGCGACGGGCTGGAGGAGGGCACCGATCTCGGCCCGCTGATCTCGACCGAGGCGATCGAGAAGGTGCAGAACCACATCGCCGACGCCGAATCGAAGGGCGCGCAGGTGATCCTTGGCGGGCGGACCGACCAGATGCCCGGCACGTTCCTGCAGCCCACGATCGTAACCGGCGCCACCCAGGAGATGGCGGTGGCCCGCGAGGAGACCTTCGGCCCCCTCGCGCCGCTCTTCCGCTTCAAGACCGAGGAAGAGGTGATCGCCATGGCCAACGACACGATCTTCGGCCTCGCCGCCTATTTCTACGCCCGTGACATCGGCCGCGTGACCCGCGTCCAGGAGGGGCTGGAATACGGCATCGTCGGCGTGAACACGGGCATCATCTCGACCGAGGTCGCGCCGTTCGGCGGCGTGAAGCAGTCGGGCCTCGGGCGCGAGGGCAGCCATCACGGGATCGAGGAGTTCCTCGAGATGAAGTACGTCTGCACGAGCGTCTGAACACCGCCGCCGTGGCGCGGGGGCGGTGCGGGACCGGCGGATCGCGGGCGCGGGCATCCCATGAGGTTCCCGGAAGGCCCGCCGCCGGCGTCTCCGAGCGCGCCGGCGCGAGACGAGGGCGCGCACCCGAGGCGCGCCGCCCGACAGGAACCGGAGGGGCAGGATGGAGGGCGCAGGTCTGATCGAACGGGCGCACCGCAAGGGCGACGCGGCCTCGCGCGCCGTCTACTCGCCCTGCGAGCGTTATCGCTACAGCCTGACGCGGGTCTGGGATCCGGCCTCGGGCCGCGCGCATTTCATCATGCTGAACCCCTCCACCGCGACGGAGCTGCAGAACGACCCGACAGTGGAACGCTGCGAACGGCGCACGCGGGCGCTGGGCTTCGGCGCCTTCACCGTCACCAACATCTTCGCCTGGCGAGAGACCGACCCGGCGGCCATGCGCCGGGTGCCCGACCCCGTGGGCCCCGGCAACGACGCCGCGATCGTCGCGGCCTGCGCGGGCGCGGACATCATCGTCGCCGCGTGGGGCACGCACGGCGCGCATCTCGGGCGCGGGGCGGCCGTGGCGGCGCTTCTGCGCGAGGCGGGCGTGACGGTGCATCATCTGGGCTTGACCAAGGGCGGGTTCCCGCGACATCCGCTCTACGTCGCCTACGCGACACGCCCGCGCCCCTGGGATCTCGACGTGCAGGAGACGGAACATGGCTGACGAGCCCCTGGCCCCCCTCGACCGCGGCACGGCGAAGCGCCTAGCCGAGGCGCTGGAAGAGATCGTGGCGCACCGCATCGTCCGCATCCACGACTCCGTCTGGCGGGTGCTGCTGTTCCAGTTCATGCGCGGCCTGGCCTTCGGCTTCGGAACGGTGATCGGCGCCTCGATCCTCGTCTCCTTCGTGGTCGTGGCGCTGTCCCAGGTGGAATTCGTGCCGATCATCGGCGACTGGGCCACCCAGGTCATCGAGGAGATCGAGGAGGGCGCCGCGTCGCGGGACACCGTGCCGCCGCGCTGAGCCGGCCGGTGGCCGGCCGATTTCTCCTTTTCATCCGGGCGGATTCGCCCTATACGCCCGCATCCGCCCGCGCGGGCGGACCGTCTCCATGGGCCTTGCTGGACGACATCCCGGCTCGCGCCATGAACGCAACCTCTCGGAAAGGAGATCACGATGTCGATCACTGTCGAGAAGAAGGCGCAGGTCATGAAGGACTTCGCCACCAAGGAGGGCGACACCGGGTCGCCCGAGGTCCAGGTGGCCATCCTGACCACGCGCATCGAGGCGCTCACCGAGCACTTCAAGACGCACAAGAAGGACAACCACTCCCGCCGCGGCCTGCTCAAGCTGGTGGCCCAGCGGCGCAAGCTTCTGGACTACCTCAGGGCCAAGGAAGAGTCGCGCTATCAGGACCTGATCAAGCGCCTCGGCATCCGCCGCTGAGAGAGTTTCCGGGAGGCGCGGGCGAAAGTCCGCGCCTCTCTCGCTTTCCGCGGGGCCCCTGCCCCCCGGAGCCGGCGAAACATCCGCTCGACCGCGCCACCAGCCCCTGCGGCGCGGAAGGTTGAAGGACGGGGCCGGACGGCAATGGGGCCGTCCGACGCGAAACGGCCAAGGGGGATGGGCCCCGGCGGCCAGGATAGGATACCTGATGTTCGACGTAACGACGAAATCGATGCAGTGGGGGGAAGAGACCCTCACCCTGGAGACGGGCAAGGTGGCCCGTCAGGCCGACGGGACCGTCATCGCCACGCTGGGCGAGACCTCGGTCATGGCCAATGTGACATTCGCCAAAGCCCGCAAGCCGGGAATGGATTTCCTGCCGCTGACGGTTCACTACCAGGAAAAGTATTACGCGGCGGGCAAGGTGCCCGGCGGGTTCTTCAAGCGCGAGGCGCGTCCCACCGAGAAGGAGACGCTGACCGCGCGGCTGATCGACCGGCCGATCCGGCCGCTCTTCGTGCCCGGCTTCAAGAACGAGGTGCTCGTGATGTGCACCGTTCTCAGCCACGACCTCGTGAACGATCCCGACATCGTGGCGATGATCGCGGCCTCCGCCGCGCTGACCCTCTCGGGCGTGCCCTTCATGGGACCGATCGCGGGCTGCCGCGTGGGCTATGCGGACGGCGAGTATGTCCTGAATCCCGATGTCGAGGACATGCACAACCTGCGCCTCAACCCCGAGCAGCGGCTCGACCTCGTGGTCGCCGGCACCCGTGACGCGGTGATGATGGTCGAGTCGGAGGCGTACGAGCTGTCCGAGGACGAGATGCTGGGCGCGGTGACCTTCGCGCATGAGCAGATCAAGCCGGTGGTCGACCTGATCGTCGATCTGGCCGAAGCCGCGGCCAAGGACCCCTTCGACTTCCAGCCGCCGGATTACACGGACATCGCGGCCCGGGTGCGGGAGCTCGGCGAGGAGAAGATGCGCGCGGCCTTCGCGATCACCGACAAGCAGGAGCGCAGCAACGCCATCGAGGCCGCCCGCGAGGAGGTGAAGGCGCAGCTCACCGAGGAAGAGCTCGCGCACGAGAACCTTGGCGACGCCTTCAAGAAGCTCGAGTCCTCCATCCTGCGCGGCACCATCATCGAGGGCGGCGCGCGGATCGACGGGCGGGACCATGAAACGGTTCGCCCGATCGTGAGCGAGGTGGGCCTTCTGCCCCGCACCCACGGCTCTGCGCTGTTCACCCGCGGCGAGACGCAGGCGCTTGTCGTGACCACGCTGGGCACCGGCGACGACGAACAGTTCGTCGACGCGCTGCACGGCACCTTCAAGCAAAGCTTCCTGCTGCACTACAACTTCCCGCCCTATTCCGTGGGCGAGGCCGGCCGCGTCGGCCCCCCCGGACGGCGCGAGATCGGCCACGGCAAGCTCGCCTGGCGCGCGCTCCAGGCGGTTCTGCCGCCGCCGACGGATTTCCCCTACACGATCCGCATCGTGTCGGAGATCACCGAGTCGAACGGCTCCTCCTCCATGGCCTCGGTCTGCGGCGGCTCGCTGTCGATGATGGATGCGGGCGTGCCGCTGAAGGCGCCGGTCGCGGGTGTGGCCATGGGCCTCATCCTCGAGGAGGACGGCCGCTTCGCCGTGCTCACCGACATTCTCGGCGACGAGGATCACCTCGGCGACATGGACTTCAAGGTGGCCGGCACCGAGAAGGGCATCACCTCGCTGCAGATGGACATCAAGGTCGCGGGCATCACGTCCGAGATCATGCGCCAGGCCCTCGCGCAGGCGAAGGACGGGCGGATGCACATCCTGTCCGAGATGAACAAGGCACTCTCGTCCGCGGGCGAGTTCTCGGTCCACGCGCCGCGCATCGAGACCATGCAGATCCCGACGGACAAGATCCGCGAAGTGATCGGCTCCGGCGGCAAGGTGATCCGCGAGATCGTCGAGGAGTCGGGCGCCAAGGTGGACATCAACGACGAGGGCATCATCAAGATCGCCTCGCCGAACGCCGAGGCCATCCAGAAGGCCTATGACATGATCCACGCCATCGTGGCCGAGCCCGAGGAGGGCAAGATCTACAAGGGCAAGGTGGTGAAGCTGGTCGATTTCGGCGCCTTCGTGAACTTCTTCGGCAAGCGCGACGGCCTGGTGCATGTCAGCCAGATCGCGCCCAAGCGGCTCAACCACCCCTCCGACGTTCTTCAGGAAGGCCAGGAGGTCTGGGTGAAGCTTCTGGGCTTCGACGATCGCGGCAAGGTCCGGCTGTCGATGAAGGTCGTCGACCAGGAGACCGGCGAGGAGATCTCCAAGGAGGCGGAGTCGGCGCAGGGCTGACGCGCGTCGCAGCTTTCACGGAACCGGACGGGCGCCCCCAGGGGCGCCCGTTTCCTTTGCGCCCGGTGCGCCCTCGCGTGTCGCGCGCTCAGATGATCTCGTCCTCGTCGAAGAGCGGCGGCGCGTCGATCTCCGCTTCCATCGCCTCGAGCGCGGCTTCGGCATGGGTGGCGCGGTGGGTCGCCGCGATGTGGAAAAGCGCGTCGCCCTCGTTCACCACCGGCATGTTGGTGCGTCCGACGACGATGCCCGTTTCCTCGGCGGTCACCTCGGCGTCCATCTCGCCGAAGGGATCCGAGATGGTGGCGAGCAGCATGCCTTCCTCCACCAGATCGCCGGTGCCGCGATAGGCGCGCATGAGCCCGCCCACCGGGGCGCGGTACCAGGTCGAACTGCGGCAGAGCACCGGCCTGCCCTTCGGCTTCGGCACCCCCTTCGATCCGATCATGCCGATGTGGCGCATGACGCGCAGGATCCCGGCAACGCCCGCCCGCGCGGCGTATTCGTCGAAGCGAAGCCCCTCTCCCGCCTCGTAAAGCAGCACGTCCACGCCGGCGCCCTCGGCGGCCATGCGCAGGCTGCCATCGCGCAGCTTCGACTCCATCATCACCGGCGCGCCGAAGGCCCGGCCCAGTTCGACGAGGCGGTCGTTGCCCGGGTTGAGCCGGATCTGCGGCAGGTTCGTGCGCCGGATCGCCGCCGAGTGCAGGTCGATCCCGAGATCGGACCGCGCCACGATCTCTTCCATGAAGAGGTTGGCCAGGCGCGAGGCGAGCGATCCGCTGGCGTGGCCGGGAAAGCAACGGTTCAGATCGCGCCGGTCCGGCAGGTAGCGGGAATGGTTGAGAAACCCGAAGGTGTTGACGATGGGCACCGCCATCAGCGTGCCGGACAGCGCGTCGAGGGGCTTTGCGCGCAGAAGCCGGCGCACCACCTCCACCCCGATCACCTCGTCGCCGTGGATCGCCGCCGAGACGAACAGCGTCGGCCCGGGGCGCCTGCCATGCACGACATGGGCCGACATCGTGACCGGCGTATGATCCGAGAGGATCGAGACCGGCAGGTCCACCGTGCGCCGGGTGCCCGGCGCGATGGTCTGGCCGCCCAGTTCGAAGCTCTCGCGTTTCGGTGACATTGCCGCCTCCGCCATCCCGTGTCGTCCGGGGCGGGGATAGGGGCCGGTGCGGGACAAGTCCAGCCGTCTTGGCGGCGCGGCCCGCCGTCCCCGCGCGGCCACGAAAAAGGGCCCCGCCCGGCGGCGGGGCCCTTCGGATCTTGCGGGCGGCGGTCTGCGGCTCAGGCCGGGCGCTTGGTCAGGCGCAGGTAGGGCAGCTTGAAATCCACGTCGCCGAACTTCTCCTTCGCCTCCTCGTCCGAGACGGTCAGCGCCACGATCACGTCCTGCCCGGGCACCCAGTTCGCGCCGGTCGCGATCGGGGTCTGGTAGGTGGCCTGGAGCGCATCGAGCGCGCGCAGCACCTCGGCGAAGTTGCGGCCCACCGACATCGGGTAGGTCATGATGAGCTGCACCTTCTTGTCGGGCGAGATGATGTAGACCGAGCGCACGCTGGCCGAGTCCGCGGCGGTGCGGCCGTCGGGCAGGTAGGCGTCGGCCGGCAGCATGTCGAACTGCTTCGACACCGCCAGGTCCACGTCCGCGATGATCGGAAAACCGGCCGTGGTCTCGGCATAGGTCTCGATGTCGGACTTCCACTTCACGTGGTCCTCCGTATCGTCCACCGACAGGCCGATCACCTTGGTGTTGCGCTTGACCCATTCATCGGCCAGCTGCGCCACGGCACCGAACTCGGTGGTGCAGACCGGGGTGAAATCCTTCGGGTGAGAAAAGAGGATCGCCCAGCTGTCGCCGATCCAGTCATGGAAGGTGATGGATCCCTGATCCGTCTCGGCGGTAAAATTCGGCACGGTATCGTTGATGCGAAGTCCCATGATGTCTCCTTTTCTGTTCGAATCGCGCGGATTACATTCCACGTTTGAGATATGTCATCCTTAGCCTATTCGCACGCCCCTTGCACGGGAAGGGGGGCGGTGACAGAGTGCCGCACAAGCCCGACCGCACGGTCGAATGTGCACCGAGGAGGACCGACGACAATGATCGAGAAGCACCAGTTCTACATCGACGGCAAGTGGGTCGATCCCCGCGAGGGCCGCACCCATCACGTCATCGACCCCTCGACCGAAGAGCCTTGCGCCGCGATCTCGCTGGGCGGTCAGGCCGACACCGACGCCGCCGTGGCCGCCGCGCGTGCGGCCTTCCCCGGCTGGATGGCGACGCCGCCCTCCGAGCGCATCGCGCTTCTCGAGAAGCTCCTCGAGATCTACAAGCGCCGCTGGGACGAGATGGCGCAGGCGATCAGCCTGGAGATGGGCGCGCCGATCGACATGGCGCAGAGCGCGCAGGCCGGCGCGGGCTACGGTCACCTCAAGAACTTCGTGCGCGAGGGCAAGGCGTTCGCGTTCGAGCGCCCGCTGGGCGAGCACGCGCCCAACGACCGCATCATCTATGAGCCGATCGGCGTCGCGGCCATGATCACGCCGTGGAACTGGCCGATGAACCAGATCACGCTGAAATTCGGCGCCGCGGTCGTGGCGGGCTGCACCATGGTCCTGAAACCCTCGGAGGAAAGCCCGCTCAACGCGCTTCTCTTCGCCGAGATGGTCGACGAGGCGGGCTTCCCGCCGGGCGTGTTCAACCTCGTGAACGGCGACGGGGCCGGCGTGGGCTCTCAGCTTTCCGCTCACGCGGATGTGGACATCATCAGCTTCACGGGCTCCACCCGCGCGGGCATCGCGATCTCGAAGAACGCGGCGGACACTCTGAAGAAGGTCCATCTGGAACTCGGCGGCAAGGGCGCCAACCTCATCTTCCCCGACGCCGACGAGAAGGCGGTCAAGCGCGGCGTGCTGCACATGATGAACAACTCCGGCCAGTCCTGCAACGCGCCCTCGCGGATGATCGTGGAACGCTCGGTCTACGACCGCACCGTGGAGGCCGCCGCCGAGATCGCCGAAAAAGTGGCGGTCGGGCCTGCCTCGGAAGAGGGCAAGCATATCGGCCCCGTGGTCAACGAGACCCAGTTCGACAAGATCCAGGATCTCATCCAGACCGGCATCGACGAGGGCGCGCGCCTCGTGGCCGGCGGCGTGGGCCGTCCCGAAGGCATGAACCGGGGCTTCTACGTCCGGCCCACGGTCTTCGCCGACGTGACCCACGAGATGACGATCGGCCGCGAGGAGANGGCGGCGTGGGCCGTCCCGAAGGCATGAACCGGGGCTTCTACGTCCGGCCCACGGTCTTCGCCGACGTGACCCACGAGATGACGATCGGCCGCGAGGAGATCTTCGGCCCCGTGCTCTCGATCATGGCCTTCGAGGACGAGGCCGACGCGGTGCGGCTGGCCAACGATACCGAGTACGGTCTCACGAACTACGTCCAGACGGGCGACCCGGCGCGGGCCAACCGCCTCGCCCGACAACTCCGCTCCGGCATGGTCGAGATGAACGGCCAGTCCCGTGCCGCGGGCTCGCCCTTCGGCGGCATGAAGCGGTCGGGCAACGGCCGTGAGGGCGGCGTCTGGGGCATCGAGGACTTCATGGAGGTCAAGGCGGTCTCCGGCTGGACCCCCGACGCGGACTGATCCGCGCATCGGCGCACAGAACCGGCGCGGTGGCGCCGGTTCCCTTCCCCGCCCGCGCCCCTACCTCTCAAGTCGACGAACATGAAAGGAGGCGGCGCGATGCTCACCGACATCGACGGGCTACACCATGTGACGTCGCTGGCCAGCGGCGCGCGGGCCAACGACCATTTCTTCACCCGCGTGCTCGGCCTGCGGCGGATCAAGACCACGGTCAATTTCGACAATCCCCGCGTCTATCACCTCTATTACGGTGACCGGATCGGAACGCCCGGCACGGTGATGACGTATTTCCCCTTTCCGGACGCCTCGCGCGGCACGCCCGGCACCGGGGAGACCGGGCATGTCGCCTTCTCGATCCCGCCGCGCAGCGCGGCGGCCTGGCGCGAACGTCTGCGCGCCGCGGGGGTCGAGAGCACGGAGGAACGCCTCTTCGACGAAACCCGCCTCGTCTTCGCCGGCCCCGACGGCGAGCGCCTCGTGCTGGTCGAGGCCGAGGACGACCGCGCGCCCTGGCTCGAGGGCGGCATCCCGCCGAACATGGCGATCCGCGGGCTTCATTCCATCTCGCTGCGCGTGGCCGAACGCGAGCCGATGATGAAGCTCCTCCGCTTCATGGGCTTCGAGGAGACCGGCGCGGAAGGGCCCGTCACGCGCCACGCCGACGGGCCCGGTACCGCGGGACACATCGTCGAGCTCGACCACCGTCCCGACATGGCGCCCGCGCAGGAAGGCGCGGGCTCGGTCCATCACGTCGCCTTCCGGACCGCCGACAGGGCGTCGCAGGCGAGGATCCGCGAGGCGCTGGAACAGGCGGGGCATCGCGTGACCGAGCTGCGCGACCGCGACTACTTCTTCGCGATCTACTTCCGGACGCCGGGCGGCATCCTCTTCGAGGTGGCCACCGACGAGCCCGGCTTCGCCCGCGACGAGCCGTTGGAGACGCTGGGCCAGTCCTTGTGCCTGCCCGCGCAACACGCCCATCTGCGCGAAGAGCTCGAACGCACGCTCGAGCCGCTGCCGGAACCGGCCTCCGCCGAGGCCTGACCGGGCGCCCTCAGAACGGCGCGGGCGCGCGGAAACTCGTGCCCGCCCCGCCATCGGGGTGGTGGATGCGCAACTCCTCGGAATGGAGCATCATGCGCGGCCAGTCCCGCGCCGCGCCCTCGGCGTAGAACGGATCGCCGAGGATCGAGTGGCCCAGCTCGGCCATGTGCACCCGAAGCTGGTGGCTCCGCCCCGTCTTCGGCATCAGTTTCACCCGCGTCTCCCCCTCCTCCCGGCGCTGCACGCGCCATTCCGTCAGCGCGGGCTTGCCGGTCTCGAAGCAGACCTTCTGGCGGGGGCGGTTGGGCCAGTCCACGATCAGCGGCAGTTCCACCGTGCCGCTGCGCGGCTCGAGCCGCCCGGCCACCCGCGCGACATAGGTCTTGCGCGTCTTCCGCCGCTCGAACTGCAGCCCGAGATTGCGTTGCGCCGGGGCGGTGAGCGCAAAGACCATGACGCCCGAGGTGTCGCGGTCCAGCCGGTGGACGAGCAGCGCCTCGGGAAAGACCGCCTGGACCCGGGCGAGCAGACAGTCGGCGAGATGCGCGCCCCGCCCCGGCACCGAGAGAAGCCCCGCGGGCTTGTCCACCACGACGATCTCGTGATCGGCATGGAGGATTTGCAACGGCTCTTGCGGAGGGTCGTAGGCATCGGACATGTTGCGCGGTGCTACCGTCCGGCGGCGCGGGTGTCCAGACGCGTGGACCGCGCCGGATTGACGGACCGCGCCGGAGCCGTTACGCCCCGGCGCTTCCGAAAGAGGACGGGGGACGAAATGGCACGCAGGCGCAAGGGGCGCGACATCTCCGGCTGGCTGGTGGTGGACAAACCCGCGGGACCCACCTCCACCCATGTGGTCAACGTGGTGCGCCGGGCGCTCGACGCGAAGAAGGCGGGACATGCGGGAACGCTTGACCCGGCGGCGACAGGGGTTCTGGCCGTCGCGCTCGGCGAGGCCACCAAGACGGTTCCCCATGTCACGGATGCGCTCAAGGCGTATGTCTTCACCGTCCGCTTCGGGCAGGCGACCGACACCGACGACGCCGAGGGCAAGGTGATCGCGGAAAGCGACGCGCGCCCCACCGACGCGGAGATCAAGGCCGCGCTGCCCGCCTTCCTGGGCGAGATCATGCAGGTGCCGCCGCAATACTCGGCGGTCCGGGTGGAAGGCCAGCGCGCCCATACGCTGGCGCGCGGCGGCGCGGCGCTCGACCTCGCGCCCCGGCCCCTCTGGGTGGAGGAGTTGCTGCTCGCCGACCGCCCGGACCGCGACCATGCGGTGCTGGAGATGGTGTGCGGCAAGGGCGGCTATGTCCGGGCGCTCGCCCGCGATCTCGGCCGCGCGCTGGGCTGCCATGCCCATGTGACGACGCTGCGCCGCAGCTGGTCCGGCCCCTTCGTCGCCGAGGACGGCCTTTCGCTTCAGGAGGTGGAGGCGCTGGCGGGAGATCCCGCGCTCGACGCGCGGCTCCTTCCGCTGGAGGCCGGTCTTTCCGAACTGCCCCAGGCCCGCGCCACGGCCGAGGCGGCCGCGCGGCTGCGCCACGGCAACCCGGCCCCGGTGGTCGCCAACGGGCTCGACTACGGCGAGGAGTGCTGGGCCTCCTGCGACGGGCGCGCGGTGGCCGTGGGGCGCTACCGGGCGGGAGAGCTGCACCCGGCACGCGTCTTCCGCGATGACGGCTGAGGCGCGGCAGCTCCGACCCGGGCACGAAAAAGGGGGGCGCCTCGGCGCCCCCCTTTCGCGTCCGGGCCATCGGCCTCCGGATCAGTTGACCGCTTTCGCGTCCACCACGTCCTTGTCGGTGGCGGCATCCTCGGCCTTCGCGATCTCGATCCGGCGGGGCTTCAGCGCCTCCGGGATCTCGCGCTTGAGGTCGATGTGCAGCATGCCGTCGGTGTGGCTCGCGCCGGTCACGCGCACATGATCGGCAAGCTGGAACCGGCGCTCGAACGCGCGGGTGGCGATGCCGCGGTGAAGGAAAGTGCGGCCCTCGTCCTCTTCCCTCTCGGCCTTGCGGGCCGAGACGACGAGCGCGTTTTCCTTCACCTCGACCGACAGGTCGTCCGCGGTGAAACCGGCCACCGCGATGGAGATGCGGTAGGCGTCCTCGGCCGTCTTCTCGATGTTGTAGGGCGGATAGCTGGGCTGGCTCATGTCGCTGGCCATGACCCGATCCATCATGTCGGCGACGCGGTCGAAACCGACGGTGGCCCGGTAAAGCGGTGCAAGATCGAACGTACGCATATGGTCATCCTCCTTCAGAGCGATAACGGTTGGTAGCCTTCCCCGGAGGGACAGGCGCTTCGTGCCGGCAGCCCATGAGGCGCCCCGGCATGGTCGGATCTGGGAAGACGTTCACGCCGTTTCAAGCCCGTTCAGGGCCGGACGAACCGTGCCCCGCCCACCGCGGCCGGCGCCCCGCCCACCGTGACGCGGCGCGCGCCCGGCGAGGGGCCCGCCACCGGCGCGTCGCCGTGGCGCAGGCGGCGCCGCAGTTCGGGCACCACCTCGGCGAGCGGCGCACCGAAGGAGCGCGGCGGCCCGTCCTCGGGGCCGCCCATCGACGACACCAGCGCGAGGATGCGCGCGCGGGTGCCATAGCGCACGAACACCGGCGCGCCGGAAGAGCCGAAGGTCACGTCGCAGTCGAAGACCATGATTCCCGGAGCCTCGTCCAAGAGCCGGCAGCGGCGCTGGCGCGCGGGCGCCTCGGACCGCCCCTCGCCGTAGGAGACCACGCTCACCTCGTCGCCGGGCCGGGGATCGACATGCACCCGGAAGGGATCGGCGACGGCCGCGCCGATGGGCTCCGCAAGGCGCAGAAGCGCCACGTCATGACGCACCATGTCGCCGCGGATGCTGCCGTCGCGCGAAGGTTCGTAGGCCTCGGGCATGGCCAGCCGCGCGCCCCGCCGCTCTGCCAGCGCGCGCCCGTTCATGTATCCGGCGCGAAAGACGACCTGTTCGGGCGGCACCGGCGCGCCCGTGTCGCGGAAGAACAGGCAATGCGCGGCGGTCAGCACCAGATCGTCGGCGATCAGAACGCCCGTGCAGTATCCGTTTCCGGCCACGTCCACGCGGCCCACCGCCTCCCAGCCCATCAGGTCGGAGCGAAGCTGCATCTGCCGCGGCGCTTCCGCGGCGACGAGGCCCGGAAGGACGAAAAGCGCGATGAGCGCCACGACACGCGCCCGGACCCTCATGGCCGGACGAACTTCGCCCCGGCCGGCGGGCGGGTCGCCCCGTCCGCGCCCATGCTCGGCACCAGCCTGAGATCCAGGTCCATGCGGGCGGAGGCCATCTCGGCCTGCAGGAGGGCCAGCGGCTCTGCCAGCGCGGTGCCCAGTGCCACCTTCGCGCCGCCATACTCGGCCTTGGCCGACACGACGGACACGATGCGCGGCTCGCCCGCGTCGAAGCTGAACACCGGCGCGCCAGAGGCCCCGAAATCCACCTCGCAGTCCATCACGAGCACGCCGTACTGCCGGGCGCGCACGCCGCAGACCTCTTGCAGAGAGGGTGCCTCGGCCCGGTCGCGCGCGTAGGACACGACGCCGATCCGCGCGCCCGGCAGCGGATGCTCGCCCGTCCGGAACGGAATGACGCCGGTATTGCGGATCGGGTGGTGCAGTTCCAGCAGCGCCACGTCGTCGCGCACCCGCGAGGCCGAGGTTTCCGTCTGGAACCGGTAGTTCGGATGCGCCACCGCCCGGCGCACCTGCCGGTAGGCTTCCGCGCGGCCGTTCCGCCAGCCGGCCAGGAACTCGATATCGGTCACCTCGATCCGGGCGCCGGTCTCCCGGTCGTAGAGACAATGCGCCGCGGTCAGCACCAGATCCGGCGCGATCAGCGCGCCCGTGCAGAAGCCCCGTCCGCCGAGCTCCAGCCGGCCGACGGCTTCCCAGCCACGGTTCTGCTCGCTCGTCTCCAGCATGCGCAGCGCGCCGTCCGCGGCCGAGGCCACGGGCGCGACGAGCGCGACCAGAAGGGCGAAAAGGGCGACGGGACGCATGAGGCCTATCCTTGGCGGTCGCGACACACCCGGAATAGAGAAAAGTTGAGGCGAAACTACGGCACGAACCTATCCGGCACGGAAACGCAGCGTTTCCGCAACACGGGGCGGGCAGGGCCCGCCGGTCACCCAGTCAAGAAGTTCGACGGTGTGCACGACGGGAATCTCCGTCCCGCCGCCGATCTGCATCATGCAGCCGATATTTCCGGTGGCGATCACGTCCGGGGCGCGCGCCTCGAGCGTGCGCACCTTGCGCGCCTTGAGCTGCCCCGAGATCTCGGGCTGCATCAGGTTGTAGGTGCCCGCCGAGCCGCAGCAGAGATGGCTGTCGGCCGGCTCGACCACCTCGAAGCCCGCGCGCTTCAGCAATGTCTTGGGGGCCGCCTTCACCTGCTGGCCGTGCTGAAGCGAGCAGGCCGCGTGATAGGCCACGCGCAGCCCCTGCGCCGGTCCCTCGGGCAGCCCGAGTTCGGAGAGCACCTCGCTCACGTCGCGGGCGCGAAGGGCCACCCGTTGCGCCTCGTCGGCGAGCGCGTGGCCCTCGAACATGTGGCCGTAATCCTTCACCGTCGTGCCGCATCCGGAGGTGTTGACGACGATGGCGTCGAGGCCGTCGCCCTCCATCTCGCGCGTCCAGGCGCGGATGTTGGCCGCCGCGCTTGCGTGGCTTTCCGCGGTCTTGCCCATGTGATGGGTGAGCGCGCCGCAGCAGCCCGCGCCCTCGGCCACGACGACCTCGCAGCCCAGCCGCGTGAGCAGGCGAATCGTCGCGTCGTTGATGTCGGTATTGAGCGCGCGCTGCGCGCAGCCCGTCATCAGCGCCACGCGCTTGCGGCGCGCGCCTTCCGCCGGAAAGACCTGCGGGTCGTCGTTGCGGCTCACGGGCGGGATGGCGGCGGGCGCCATGTCCAGCATCGCCCTGAGCCGCTTGTCCGGCACGAGGCCGCGGAACGGCCGCCCGATCTTCGCGGCGAGAAGCGCCACGCGGAACCGCGTCGGATGGGGCAGGATGCGCGCCAGCATCCAGCGCAGCGCCCGGTCGCGCCAGGGGCGGTCGTAGGTCGTCTCGATATATTCCCGCGCGTGGTCCACGAGATGCATGTAATGCACGCCCGAGGGGCAGGTGGTCATGCAGGCGAGGCAGGAGAGGCAGCGGTCGATGTGCAGCACCGTCCTGTCGTCGGGCACCCGCTCGTTCTCCAGCATGTCCTTGATGAGGTAGATGCGGCCGCGGGGCGAATCGAGCTCGTCGCCCAGCACCTGGTAGGTCGGGCAGGTCGCCGTGCAGAATCCGCAATGAACGCAGCTGCGCAGGATGTCGTTGGACCGCTGCATCGCCGGATCGGCGAGCTGCTCTGGGCTGAAGGTGGTCTGCATGGCGCTCAGGCCTCGAGGTCGGGGTTGAGGATGCCGCGGGGATCGAAGCGCGCCTTGAGCCCGGCGGTCAGCGCCGCCACCGGTCCGGCCTCGGGCGGGCGCGCCGGAACGTCCGGCCGGGGCGCGCCACGCACCCGCGTCGCGTGGCCGTCGAAGGTGCCGAGCCGGGCGCGGGCGTCCGTGCCTTCCGGCAGCAGCGCCCAGAGGAGCCCGCCGCCCCAGTCGACGAGCACGCGCTCGGCCTCGAGCCGCGACAAGAGCTTCGGCGCCGCGCTCGGCCGGCAATGGATGCGCCAGACGTCGCCCATGGCGCCCTGGAGCGGGGCGGCATCGCGGATTTCACGCCACGCGTCCCGGACGGCGTCAGGGTCGGCCACCGTCTCTGCCACACCGAATCCCGCAAGGTGCTCGGCAAGCCGGCCCAGCCGGTAGGCGACCTGCGTCTCGAACCCCTCGATCCGGAGCATGGTGCGCCCGGCCGCGGCATCATGCGCCGCGCCCGTCACCTCGTAGGCAGAGCCCAGCGCTGACGACATCGCCGCCACCGCGCGCTCCACGCTCAGCCCGTCGAAGACGATCATGCCCTGCGTCTCGGGCGCGGGCAGCACCTTGAGGCTTACCTCGCTGAGCACGCCGAGACGGCCGCGGCTGCCGGCCATCAGGCGCACAAGATCGTAGCCGGTGACGTTCTTCATCACCCGTCCGCCGTTCTTCACGACACGGCCCGCCCCGTCCACGAAGCGCACGCCGAGCATGAAATCGCGCGCCGCGCCCACGGCCACCCGGCGCGGACCGCTGACGTTTCCCGCCACCACGCCGCCGATGGTGGGCGCGCCCTCGGTGCCCAGAAGCCCGCGGTGGTCCATCGGCTCGAAGGCGAGGCGCTGGCCCTCCCGCCCGAGAACCGCCTCGATCTCGCCGAGCGGCGTGCCGGCCCCCGCCACGAGGGTCAGCGCCCCCGGCTCGTAAAGCGAAATGCCCGCGAGCCCGGCGGTGGAAAGCACCTCCGCGCCCGCCGCCGCGCCGCTCCGCGTGGCGCCGCCGCGAACGGCCAGAGGCGCGCTCGCCTGCGCAAGCGTTTCGGACAGCTCGGTTTCGGACCCCGGTGCGATCATCTTGCCCGCTTTCGTCAGACTCCGGCGCGCCCGCGCCGCTACTCCGCCGCGAGGCGCGCGGCGCGGCGCGCCTCGGACACCGCCAGCGGGAACACCTTGGCCGGGTTCAGCAGCCAGGCCGGGTCGAACACGTCCTTCACGGCCATCTGCGCCTCCAGGTCGGCCGGCGCGTACTGCTCGCCCATCAGGTCGCGCTTCTCGATCCCGACGCCGTGCTCTCCGGTGAGGCAGCCGCCCACCTCGACGCAGAGCCGCAGGATGTCGGCGCCGAACGCCTCGCAGGTCTCGAGGTCTCCGGGCTTGTTGGCGTCGAACAGGATGAGCGGGTGCATGTTGCCGTCGCCCGCGTGAAAGACGTTGGCGACCTCGAGGCCGTACTGCGTCGACATCTCGCCGATGCGGCCCAGGACGCGCGGAAGCTCGGAGACCGGGATCGTCCCGTCGAGGCACATGTAGTCGCCCATCTGCCCCATGGCGCCGAAGGCGGACTTGCGGCCTTTCCAGATGCGCGCGGCCTCGTCCTCGTCGGCCGCCTCGCGCAGCTCCACCGGGTCGTGCTTGCCGGCGATCTGCTTGATGAGGCCGAGCTGGGCGTCGATCTCGTGCTCGGCGCCCTCCACCTCGACGATGAGCAGCGCCTCGCAATCCGGGTAGCCGGCATGGGCGAACGCCTCCGTGGCGCGGATGCAGGGACGGTCCATGAATTCGATCGCCACGGGCAGGACGCCCGCCTTGATGATGTCCGAGACGCAGGCGCCCGCGACCTCGCTCGACGCGAAGCCCATGAGCACGGGGCGCGCGCCCTCGGGCTTCGGCAGGATGCGCAGCGTCGCCTCGGTCACCACGCCGAGCTGGCCTTCCGACCCGCAGACGAGCCCCAGAAGGTCGAGCCCGCCCGCGTCCATGTGCGCGCCGCCCAACTCCACCACCGTCCCGTCCATCTGCACGAGCGTCACGCCGAGGAGGTTGTTGGTCGTCACGCCGTATTTCAGGCAATGCGCGCCGCCCGAGTTCATGGCGATGTTGCCCGCGATGGCGCAGGCGAGCTGGCTCGACGGGTCGGGCGCGTAGAAGAAGCCGTCCGCCTCCACCGCGCCGGTGACGGAAAGATTGGTCCGGCCCGTCTGCACGCGGATGACGCGGTCCTCGAGGCTGGTTTCCAGAACCTCGGTCATGCGCGCGATGCCGAGGATCACGCTGTCGGCGGTGGGCAGCGCGCCGCCGGCAAGGCTCGTGCCCGAGCCGCGCGGCACGACCGGCACCCCCATGCGGTGGCAGAGGGCGAGCACCGCGCTCACCTCTTCGGTGGAGGCGGGCAGCACCACGGCGAGCGGCGCGCAGCGATAGGCCGTGAGCGCGTCGCATTCGTAGGCGCGGGTCTCGGCCGGATCATGAATGACCGCCTCGGGCGGCAGGATACGGGAAAGACCTTCGACCAGGTCGCGCTTGCGCGCGAGAATCGCGGGATCGGGTGCGGGCATGTCCATCGGCGGCTCCTCCTGACAAGAAGGGGTAGTCTTCGTACCGGCCCATGGCAAGGTGCGCGCCGTCGCAGGCGGAGCTGCGCCACTGCCGGCGCGCCCGGTGGCCCGGGCGGGGCGTTCCGGCTAGGCTGAGGGACAAGCAGCATTCATGCGGTAGAGGAAACTTCCATGAACCGTCATGTTTTCCTGATCGCGGCGACCGCCGCGCTGGCCGCCACGGCCGCTGCCGCGGACCCGGCCGTGATCGAGGGCGCGCGGGCCGAGCCCGACGGCGCCGGGTGGCGGATTTCCGTCACCTTGCGCCACGGGGATACCGGCTGGGACGATTACGCCGACGCGTGGCGCGTGCTCGGCCCCTCGGGCGAGGTGCTGGCCACGCGCGAGCTTCTGCATCCCCATGTCACCGAGCAGCCCTTCACCCGCTCTCTCGCAGGCATCACGCTGCCCGAGGGCATGACCGAGCTGCGCATCGAAGCGAGCACCTCCGTCACGGGCTGGGGCGGGGAGCTTTACCTGCTGGAACTGCCGACCGAATGAGGCCCCCGGCTCAGCGGCGCCCTTCGCGCAGCCACGCGCCCACGATCAGTGCCGAGGCCAGAAGCAGCACCGCCCAGGCGGGCAGAAGCGGCATCTGGCGCACATCGAGGGTCTGGTAGGCCTCGCGCGGGGTGATGCCCACCCAGCCGCGCCCGGCGGCGGGCCGGCCTTCGCGCACCGTGCGGATCGCGGGCACACCCTCCTCCAGCCGCATCATGCCGCCCCGCACGGCGTCGATGGCCGGCTCCAGCGCGGCGCCGCTGGCGATGGTCTGCACGAACTCGCGCGGGGCCGCCGGGCCAAGCCCGATCACCGCCGTCTGGTCGCCCTGCTCGAGTCGGTAGAGACCGATCTCGGGGCCCTCGTAAAGCGCCTCGAAGCGGCCGGGAGACACCTTTTCCAGGTCGATCGTCTCCTCCTCGCCCGACGGCGTCGTGATCGTCACCGCGCCGACCTCGTCGCCGAGCGTGCGGCGGGCGATCCTCATGCGCTGGCCCGTCGCCTCGGCGGTCAGCGCCTCCTCCTCGAGTTCGGGTTCCTCCATCATCCAGTGCGACAGCCGGCGCAGCAGTTCCAGCTGCGGCCCCCCGCCCTCGTAGCCGCGGCTCCAGAGCCAGGCCTGATCGGAGGCGAGCAGCGCGATGCGGCCCTCGCCCACCCGGTCGAGCACGAGAAGCGGGCGCTCCTCGGTGCCCTGCATCACGACGTCGCCCGAGGCGGGCGTGACCTCGATCTGGCGCAGCCACCGGCCCCAGCCTTCCGGCGCGGGCAGGCCCTGCGTCACGGGGTGGCGCTCTCCCAGCCCCGTCACCGCCGGGCGGAAGCCTTCTTCCACGACGCGGGCCGTCGGCGCCGCGGGGATCACCTCCGACAGCGGCGAGCGGTAGAGGCTGTCCGCGCTGGCGTAGTCGNCCGTCGGCGCCGCGGGGATCACCTCCGACAGCGGCGAGCGGTAGAGGCTGTCCGCGCTGGCGTAGTCGGGCCCGGCGGCCACCAGCACCGCACCGCCCTCGCGGACGTAATTGGCCACGTTGTCGAGGTAGATCGAGGGCAGGATGCCCCGGCGCTTGTAGCGATCGAAGATGATCAGGTCGAAATCGTCCACCTTCTCGAGGAAAAGCTCCCGCGTCGGAAAGGCGATGAGGGAGAGTTCGGAAACCGGCACGCCGTCCTGCTTTTCGGGCGGGCGGAGAATCGTGAAATGCACCAGATCGACCGAGGAGTCCGATTTGAGCAGGTTGCGCCAGGTCCGGGTGCCCGGGTGCGGCTGGCCCGAGACGAGAAGCACCCGCAGCCTGTCGCGCACCCCGTTGATCTGCACCAGCGCCGCGTTGTTGCGGTCCGTCAGT
>NZ_JBGFSI010000022.1:0-26093 GCF_041365735.1 Rhodosalinus sp. K401
CGGGCGCAGTCGGGCGCCTACACGAGCCAGATGGAGGCGGATAACGCCGCGGGGCAAGCGGGCGCGCTCGGCAAGGTGGCGTCCAGGCGCGCTACGCAGGGCGCGCGGCAAATCGCGGACGCGCTTGGGCGTCTGCGCGAGATCGTGGGCGAGACCGGGGATGCCGCGGAGGGCGCGCAGGACGACGCGAGTGCGGCGGCGGAGCGGTTCGGGGAGACGCTGAGGCGGACGGGGGATGCCGCGGGCGCGGCCGGTCGTGCGGCGAAGAAGGCTGGCGACGATGCAGCGGAGGGCGCGGAACGGGCAAAGAGCGGCTGGGCGCGCGCGGCCGAGACCGTCGCCGAGTATGCCTCCAAGGCGAAGGATTGGGGCTCGCAGATCGGCTCGGCGATCACGGGCGCTTTCCAGGGCGCGGAGAACGCGGTGGGCGAGTTCGTCCGGACCGGCAAGCTGTCGATCAAGGACCTGGTGAGCTCGACGTTGGCGGAGTTCGCCAAGATCGCCGCGCGGCGCTGGATCTTCGGGCCGCTCGCGGAGTTCGCGGCGGACGTGATGCACACGGGCGGTGTCGTGGGCGTGGCCGGCTCGCGGCGCTCGGTGCCGGCGCTGGCGTTTGCCGGGGCGCCTCGGTTCCACCAGGGCGTGGATCTCGGCCTGCGCGCCGATGAGGTGCCGGCGATCCTGCAGCGCGGGGAGCGGGTTCTGTCGCGCCGCGAGGCGCGGGAGTATCGCGCGGAGCAGCCGGTGGTGGTGAACATCTCGACGCCGGATATCGAGTCCTTCCGGCGGTCGCGGGCGCAGGTCGCGGCGGACATTGGTCGCGCGGTGGCGGTCGGTCGGAGGTCGATGTAGTGGCGGCGTTTCACGATGTGCGGTTCCCCGACAACATCAGCGGCGGCGCGCGCGGCGGGCCGGAACGGCGCACGCAGGTCGTGACGGTCGCGTCGGGCGACGAGGAGCGCAACGCGACCTGGGCGGACTCGCGCCGGCGCTTCGACGTGGCCTACGGGATCCGCCGCGCGGACGATCTCGCGGCCGTGATCGCGTTCTTCGAGGCGCGCAACGGCCGGCTGCATGGCTTCCGGTTCAAGGACTGGTCGGACTTCAAGAGCGGCCTGCCGTCGCGCGCGCCCGAGGCGCGGGACCAGCTGCTGGGCCTGGGCGATGGCGCGCGCCGTCACTTCCGGCTGAAGAAGGCTTATTCCTCCGGGGACGCGGTCTGGGAGCGGATGATCCGCCGGCCGGTCGAGGGGTCGGTGCGGGTGGCGGTCGACGGCGCCGAGCGTCTCTCGGGCTGGTCGGTGGACTGCGCGACCGGGATCGTCTCTTTCGAGGATCCGCCGGGCCTCGACCTGGAGGTGCGCGCCGGCTTCGAGTTCGACGTGCCGGTGCGGTTCGACACGGATCGCCTCGACGTGACGCTGCGGGTGGAGCGGCTGGGCTCGATCCCGTCGATCCCGCTGGTCGAGTTGCGCGAGAGCGATGCGCCTTTTCCGTCTTGATGCAGGAGCCTTTCGATGAGTGATTTGTCGCGCCTGGTTACGGGCGTTTTCCGCGCGCCGTCCGGGCAGGTTTTCGGCGGGCGGACGGTGACCATCTTCCGGCGCGAGCGGCGCGTGGTGGCGCAGGGCACGTCGGTGGTCGTGGACGAGGTCGAGCGGACGGTTCTGAGCGCCGCGGGCGAGATCGCGGTCTACCTGGTGCCGGGTTCCTACCTGGCGCGCATCGCGCTCGAGGACGTGGATCGGTATTTCGAGTTCGGTGTTCCGGAGGGGTCGGGGCCCTGGGCCATCGAGGCGGCGGTCGAGGCGGCGACACCTTTCGTCTCGCCTGCGAGCGTGGCCGCGGCGCGGGCGGAGGCGGATCGCGCGGAGAGCGAGGCGGATCGCGCCGAGGTGGCGCGCGATGATGCCAGCGCGGTGGCGGGCCTGCGCGAGTTCGCGGATCTCGAGGCGCTGCTGGCGAATTCGACGCTGACCTACGCGACGGGCCTGGCGGGCACGGTGTCGGAGGGCGACGTGGTCCGGACGCGCGCGGAGGGCCGGGCGTTCCGGGTGCTGGCCGCCGGGGTCGAGGCGGTGTTCGTCACCGCGGGCGGTGTCGGGCTGCAGCGGGAGCGGCTGCTCGCGGATCCGGTGCCGGGCAACCGGGCGCGGCTCGCGCTGATCTTCGATGATGGCTATCGCAACAACGTGACGGGCGCGCTGCCCATCCTGCGGCGCTACGGCTTTTCCGCGACCATCGCGGTGGAGGCGGAGCGGGTCAATCTCGACTATGCGGGCGAGCCCAACGAGCCCGTGGTGACCGCCGAGGACATGCGCGAGTGGATCCGGGCGGGCGGTGAGATCTGCAACCATCCCGCGCTCGATCTCGCCGCGTCCGAGGCGGCGATGGCGGCCTCGGCCGTGGCGGAAAACGAGCGGCTGCGCGACATCCTCACGGGCGCGCTGGTCTGGGATGGCTCGGGCTTCGTCGCGGGGCCGGTCACGCATCCGGAGTTCCTCGATTGGCGCGTCGAGACGGGCGTCTATCGGTTCGGCTCGCGCAACGAGACCAGCGACCGGGCGTTCTTCACGGTGTTCGACAAGGTGCGCGGCATCCAGGGCTCGGTCGCGTCCTTCGGCGACGGCATCTACGCCACGGACGAGGCGGGCGAGTGGCCGGCCTTCTGGTGCGCGCGGAGCGTGGACACGAACGGCAGCGAGGCGGCGCTGACGCTGGCGCTGTCGTGGATCCGGTCGGTCGGCGCCACGGGCGGGGTGGCGGTGGCCTACGCGCACTTCACGCCGGATGGCCTGCCGGGCTTCGCGGATCCTCCGCCGTTCATCACGCTCGAGCATCTCGAGGCGCTCTGCCGGGCCTGTGCCGAGGCGGGCGTCGAGATCGTGCCGATGAGTGCCTTGGGTCCGATGAACGTCCTGGGCGGGCCTGCGGCCTGGCGGGAGGATTTCTGGCAGCTGACGGCCGGCGCCGCGGGCAACGAGGCCGCGCGGGACACGGTCGAGCGGCTGAACAGCCTTCCGTGGTCGCTGCGGCTTTACTCGGATGCGGCGGTGGCGGGCGGCAATCGCCCGCGGGCGCGCTCGCAGCAGTTCCTCCTGCGGCCGTTCTGCCGCTACCGGATCCGGGTGCGCTACCGGATTGACGCGGACCTGGTGCGCTTCGTGAATGCGCCCAATCATGGCCTTGAGGTGCGGCTCGAGACGAAGGCGGCGGATGCGCCGCAGTCGGCGGATCTGTCGGTCACCAATTACGAGATGACGCAGCCGGCGCCCATTCCCTGGGAGGCGACGTCCGGGTGGGCGGTTCACGAGACGGTGGTCGTCTCTGGCCTCGGCCGGGTCGGCCAGGTCGAGCTCGCGCTGACTTACTGCGAGGGGACGGTGCGGATCGGGCATGTGAGCGTCGAGCGGCTCGATAGCCTCGAGCGGCGGCCGTTCGTTCTCGAGGGGACGTTCGCGCCGGGCACGTCGCGGCTCATGCGGCTTCCGAAGCCGCAGAACCTGGGCTCGCGGCGGTGGCGCTGGCATGTCGTGGTCGAGGATGCGCCGGTCGAGGCGACGGTGCAGGAGGTCGACCTGGCCTTTGCCGACTCCGCGGACGTCACGCCGGCCGAGGGCCAGACGGTCTATGTGCTGGGGCGCGGCGCGGGGGCGTTCGCCGGTCAGGGCGGCCGGATCGGGACGTATTCCTCGGGCGCCTGGGGCGCCTGGGCGGCGCCTGCGAATGAGACGCTGATCCGGGCCGCGAATGGCGAGGGCGTGGCGAACGCGCATTACCGGCACCATCGCGTCTCCGGGCTGGGCGGGCAGTTCTCGCGGCTGTTCACGCAGGCGTTCGAGGATCGCGCCTTCGTGCAGCGCATCGCCGAGCACGAGGTGCGCGTCTGGTCGGAGGGCGGCGTGCGGTCGGATGCGTTCCGCCTGGTCTGCCAGCCGGCGCCGCTGTGAGGGGCGGGCGATGAAGGCGGTTCCGGCGGCGCTGCAGGCGCATCTCGAGACCGGCGCGACGACGCTGGCCTGGTGCTGGCGCGTCACGCGGAGCGCGAGCGACGGCGCGGTGTTCGGGTTTACCGACCACGACCGGGCGCTGTCGTTCGACGGGACGGTGTTCGAGCCCGAGGCGGGCTTCATGGCGGCCGAGCTCCGCGCCGGCGTCGATCTGGCGGTCGATGCGCAGGCAGCGGAGGGCGTGCTCTCGTCGGAGGTCATCACCGAGCGCGACATCGCGGCGGGGCTCTGGGATAACGCCTGCGTCGAGGTGTGGCGCGTCAACTGGCAGGACACCAGCCAGCGGGTGCAGATCCGGCGCGGCTCGCTGGGCGACGTGCGGCGCGGCCGGCAGCATTTCGTGGCCGAGGTCCGCTCGCTGGCGCATTTTATCAACCAGGCGACCGGCCGGCTGTTCCAGGCGACCTGCGATGCGCGGCTCGGGGATGCGCGCTGCGGGGTCGATCTCGAGGTCGCGGGCTTCCGGGGCGCGGGCGTGGTGAGCGCGGTGCGCGGGCTGCGCGTCCATGAGGTGACCGGCCTCGACGGGTTCGCGGCGGGTCACTTCACGCTGGGCTTCCTGGTCTGGACGTCCGGGGCGAATGCCGGGCTCCGGGCGGAGGTCATGGAGCATGGCGTTGATGACGGGCTGGTGCAGATCGCGTTGTTCGACGCGCCTGTCGAGGCGGTGGCGCCGGGTGATGCCTTCACGGTCTACGCCGGCTGCGACAAGAGCTGGGAGACGTGCCGGGCCAAGTTCGCAAACGGCGCGAATTTCCGGGGCTTCCCGCACATTCCGGGCCAGGACGCGGTGACGCGCTTCGCCTCGAATTCGGATCCCAACACCGGCGAGGTGCTATGAGCGGCGCGGCGGACCCGGGCGCCGTGGTCGCGGTGGCGCGGTCCTGGATCGGGACGCCCTACCACGACCAGGCGAGCCTGCGCGGCGCGGGGTCCGATTGCCTGGGCCTCGTGCGCGGGGTCTGGCGCGAGGTCGTGGGCGCGGAGCCGCTCGCGGTGCCTCCCTACAGTCGGGATTGGGGCGAGGTCGGCGGGCGCGAGGTGCTGCTCGAGGCCGCGCGGCGGGTGCTGCTCGAGATCGAGCCTGCGGCGGCCGGGCCGGGCGCGGTGCTGCTGTTCCGGATGCGGCTCTCGGCGCCGGCGAAGCATGCCGGGATCCTGACGGCGCCGGGCGCGTTCGTTCACGCCTATGACCGGACGGGCGTGATCGAGGAGCGGCTGACGCGCGCGTGGCGGCGCCGGGTGGCGTTCGCGTTTCTCTATCCTGCGAGGGGCTGATGGCTTCCATTCTTCTCGCGTCTGCGGGCGCGGCGATCGGTTCGAGCATCGGCGGGACGCTGCTCGGCATCTCTGCGACCACCATCGGCGGCGCGCTGGGCTCGTTCGCGGGCTCGATGGTGGACAGCTGGGTGGTGCAGAGCCTCGCGCCGACGCAGAGCGTCGAGGGGCCGCGGCTCGACAACCTGCGCGTGACGAGCAGCAGCGAGGGGTCGGTGATCCCGCGCCTCTACGGCCGGATGCGCCTCGGCGGGACGATCATCTGGGCCACGGATTTCCGCGAGGAGAAGAACACCAAGAAGTCGGGCGGCGGCAAGGGCGGCGGCGGCGGCGTCAAGACGACCACCTACAGCTACTTCGCGTCCTTCGCGCTGGCGCTCTGCGAGGGTCCGATCACCGGCATCGGCCGTGTGTGGGCGGACGGCAAGCTGCTGGACATGGCGGCCGTGACCTGGCGGCTTTATCTCGGCGACGAGGAGCAGGGCCCGGATCCGTTCATCGCCGCGCGCATGGGCGGCGAGGCGCCGGCCTATCGCGGTGTCGCCTATCTCGTGTTCGAGGACCTGGCGCTGGGCGAGTTCTCCAACCGCCTGCCGCAGATCTCGGTCGAGGTGTTCCGCGCCTTGCCGTGCGAGGACAATCTCGAGGGCATGGCGCGCGCGGTGACGCTCATTCCGAGCGCGGGCGAGTTCGTGCTGGCGACCGAGGAGGTGCGCAGCAGCGGGTCGGGCGCGTCGGAGAGTGAAAACGCGAACACCGGCTCGGGCTTCACGGATCTCGAGGTGTCGCTCGATCGCCTCGAGGCGTGCCTGCCTGGGGTGGAGAGCGTGACGCTGGTGGTGTCGTGGTTCGGCACGGATCTTCGCGCCGGCGAGTGCCGGATCGTGCCGGGTGTCGAGTTCTCGGAGAAGACGACCAAGCCGCTTTCCTGGCGGGTGTCGGGGATCGAGCGCGGCTCCGCCTACCTGGTCAGCCGGATCGAGGACGGGCCGGCCTATGGCGGCACGCCGGCGGACGCCTCGGTGGTGCAGGCGATCCGGCTGCTGAAGGCGCGCGGGTATCGCGTGACCTTCTATCCGTTCCTGCTGATGGACGTGGCGCCCGGCAATTCGCTGCCCAACCCCTACAGCGATAATGCCTCGGAGGTAGGCCAGCCGGAGTATCCCTGGCGCGGCCGGATCACCTGTTCGCCGGCTGCGGGCCATGCCGGGAGCGTGGACGGGACGGCGGCGGCGGGCGCGCAGGTCGCGGCGTTCTTCGGCTCGGCCGCGCCGGGGGATTTCTCCGTCTCGGGCGAGCGCGTGACCTGGCAGGGCAGCGCCTCGGACGAGGGGCTGCGGCGGATGGTCCTGCACTACGCGCATCTCTGCGCGGCAGCCGGCGGGGTCGATGCGTTTCTTGTGGGCACCGAGCTTCGCGGGGTCACGTCCATCCGCGACGGCGCAGCGAGCTTTCCCGCGGTCGCGGCGCTGCGGTCGCTGGCCTCCGATGTGCGCGGGATCCTCGGCGCGGGCACCGCGCTCTCCTATGCCGCGGACTGGACGGAGTATTTCGGGCATCAGCCGGGCGACGGCTCGGGCGACGTGCTCTTCCACCTGGATCCGTTCTGGGCCGACGCGAACGTCGATTTCGTGGGGATCGACAACTACGCGCCGCTCGCGGATTGGCGGGACGGCTCGGATCATGCGGACGCGCGGGCGGGATGGGCGCACACGCACCAGCGCGAGTATCTGCGCGCGAATGTCGAGGGCGGCGAGCGGTTCGATTGGTTCTACGCCTCGGCGGCGGATCGTGATGCGCAGGTCCGGACGCCTGTCGAGGACGGGGCCTACGGCAAACCGTGGATTTTCCGCCCGAAGGACATCCGCTCCTGGTGGTCGAACCAGCATTTCGACCGGCCGGGCGGCGTCGAGAGCTCGACGCCTACCGCCTGGGTGCCGCGGTCGAAGCCGGTGCGCTTCACCGAGATCGGCTGCGCGGCGGTGGATCGCGGGGCCAATGAGCCCAATGCCTTCTACGATCCGAAATCCGCGGACGGGCGTCTGCCCTATTTCTCGCGCGGGTGGCGGGATGACGCCATGCAGCGGGCGTTCCTCGAGGCGGCGCTGGGCTATTGGCGGGACAATAATCCGCAGTCGGACGTCTACGGGGGTCCGATGCTCGATCTCGGCGAATGCGCGCTCTGGACCTGGGACGCGCGGCCGTTTCCGGAGTTCCCCGCGCAGGCGTCGATCTGGTCGGATCGGGAAAACTGGCGCCTCGGGCATTGGCTGACCGGCCGGGCGGGCGCGGCGGATCTGCGGGCGATGGTGCGGCAGATCGCGTCGGCGGACTGCATCCACGGCGATTTCCTCGACGTCTCGGAGCTCTGGCAGTGCTGCGACGGCTTCGTGATCACCGCGGTGGAAAGCCCGCGGGCCTCGCTCGGCCGGCTCGCGCGGTTCTTCGGCTTCGATGCGGTCGAGAGCGGCGGAAAGCTGCGCTTTGTCGAGCGCGGCTCGGATCCGGTCGCGCGGATCGCGCTCGACGGGCTCGTGGCATCCGGCGAGGTCGATGGCGACGTGCTGGAGATCACGCGGGGCCAGGAGACCGAGCTTCCCGGTGTCCTGCGCTGGACCATCGCGCGCGCCGACGAGGCGTATGACGGGGCGACGGTCGAGGCGGCGCGGATCGTGGGGCAGAGCGAGCAGGTCAGCGTCGAGCGGTTCGCGCTGGCGTCGGCGCCCGATGAGGCCGAGCGCCGGTGCCGGCGCGCGCTGCTCGAGGCATGGGCCGGCCGGGAGCGGTTCGCGGCATCGCTGCCACCTTCCCTGCTGGCGCTGGATCCGGGCGACGTGATCGCGCTCGAGCGCGAGGGCCGCGAGATGCGGTTCCGGCTTCTGAGGGTCGCGGACGGGCTGCAGCGCGAGGTCGAGGCCGTGGGCGCCTCGGCAGGGTTCGACATGATCGCGCCCGGTGCGGCGCGGATCGCCTCCCTGCCGCGCCCGGTCGGGTATGGCGAGCCTCTCGCGGTGACGATGAACCTGCCGCAGCTGTCGAGCGCGGTGGATCCGGCGGCGCCTTACCTGGCGGTGCGCGCGGATCCGTGGCGGGGCGTTGCGGCGATCTGGCGGAGCCCGGTGCAGGACGGCTTCGAGTTGTTCGCGCTCGCGGAGGCGCCGGCGCAGATCGGTGTGCTGGTGGCGCCGCTCGCGGCCGGGCCGCTCTGGCGGTGGGATCGTGGCGCGGTGCTGGATGTGGAGTTCCTCGACGGGACGCTGGGGTCGCTGTCGGATCTCGAGGTGCTGGCCGGCGGCAACGCCTTCGCGGTGGAGGGCGCCGGCGGGGCCTGGGAAATCGTGCAGGCGGCGGAGGCCGAGCTCGTCTCGCCCGGCCGCTACCGCCTGTCGCGCCTGCTGCGCGGGCAGCGCGGCACCGAGGCGGCGATGGCGGATCCGGCGCCGGCGGGGTCGCGGGTGGTGGTGCTCGATGACCGCATCGCGCCGCTTCCGTTCTCGCTGGGCGAGACGGGCGTGGCCTGGAACCTGCGTGTCGGCTGGCCGGAAAAGGGGCCGGCGGATCCGTTCGCCCATGCGGAGACCTTCACGCCATCGGCGCGGGGCCTGCTTCCGTTCGCGCCGGTCCATCCGCGCGCGCGCCGGCTCGCGGGCGGTGATCTCGAGCTTCGCTGGACGCGGCGGTCGCGGGATCTGTCGGCGGATAGCTGGTCGCTCGCCACGGTGCCGCTCGCCGAGGACGCGGAGCGGTTCGACCTGGAAATCCTCGACGCGGGCGGCGCGGTGCTGCGCGCGGTCGAGGCGCTCGAGGCGCCGCGGTATGTCTGGACGGCTGCGGAGCAGGCCGCCGACCTGGGCGGCGCGGCGTCGGAGGTGCGGGTTCGGGTATGGCAAACGGGCGCGCTGGGCCGGGGCATCCCGCTCGAGGCGGCGCTTGCAATCACGGAGGCTGGGTGAATGAGCGAAACACCGAGGCTGGGCCTGCCGCAGCTCGCGGCGGCGCAGGCGCAGAAGCACGTCACGGTCAACGAGGCGCTGTCGCTGCTCGACGCGCTGGTGCAGATCGGCGTCAAGGACCGGGACCTGGCGGCGCCGCCCGGCACGCCTTCGGAGGGGGATCTCTACATCGTGGCGGCCGGCGCGACGGGCGCCTGGGCGGGGTGGGAGGACGCCATCGCCCTGTGGTCCGCCGGCGCCTGGCGGCGCATCGATCCCGGCGACGGGTGGTTGGCCTGGGTCGAGGACGAGAGCGGCTTCGTCCGCTATGCCGCGTCGGGCTGGTCGCTCTGGCCGTCGAATGTCTCGACCTTCGGCGTCAACGCGGAGGCGGACGCCACCAACCGGCTCGTGGTGGCCTCGGCCGCGACCTTGCTCACGCATGAGGGCGACGGGCACCAGCTGAAAATCAACAAGGCGGCGGCGGGCGACACCGCGTCGGTGCTGTTCCAGACGTCCTTTTCCGGCCGCGCCGAGTTCGGGCTGTCGGGCGACGATAACTGGCGGGTGAAGGTTTCGCCCGATGGCGCGACGTGGTCCGAGGCGGTGACCGTGATGGCCGCCTCGGGCTTCGTCGGGATCGGCGCCACGGATCCGCAGGCGCCGCTCCACGTCGAGGGCGACGACGCGGCGCTTCTGCTGGGCAATTCGCAGGATCCTTCGGCGACGTGGACAATCGCGCCGGGCCGGCCGGGGTTCTACGAGGACTTCCTGATCGTCGCGGTGGGCGCGGACTATTCGGATCCGGCAACGCATCGCCTGCGCCTGCCTGGCGGGGCCGCGCCTCCGGTGTTCGCCGAGGGCGTGTCGGTGCCGGATGGCAAGCGGTTCGCCTCGGAGTCGAGCGCGGCGCTGGCGCATTATGTGCCGTTCCAGGGCACGCGGGGCGAGCTCACCTTCCGGGGCCCGACCGGGACGGGGAAGGCGCATTTCCGGCTCTCGGCCTTTTACCATGACGGCTCGGCCTGGGCTACGCGGATCGCGGGCGGGTTCGAGGCGGACGCGGCGGGCGCCCGTCTCGGCGTCGGCACCGATGCGCCTTCGACCACGATCCATGCCAAGGGGCCGGTTCGGGTCGGGAGCTTCACGGTCGCAACGCTGCCGAGTGCCTCGGCGGCCGGGGCCGGGTCGATCATCTTCGTGTCGGACGAGGCGGGAGGCGCGGTTCTTGCGTTTTCGGATGGGTCGGATTGGCGGCGCTCGACGGATCGCGCTGTGGTGTCGTGAGCTATGCGGGGTGGCTGAAATGCGGCAGCAGGGCCGGGACAGGACTCCGGAGGAGCGGCTGAGTTCGCTCGAGTCGTGGCGGGCGTTGCAGGAGCGGACGGCGCAGGAGACCGCGCGGTCGCTGGTGTCGGTGAACGAGCGGCTCGGCGAGCTTACCGACGATCTGCATCGCCGGCAGGGCGCCGAGCAGGAGCGGGCGCGGCTCGAGGCGGAGTTCGCGGCGGCGAGGGGCGCGGAGCGGGAAAATCGGCACGAGCGCCACGAGTGGCTGCGCGCGCTCGTCCCGAATGCGCTTCTCACGGGCTTGTGGGTGGCGCTGATCCGCGCGCTCGAGACGGTGATGGGAGGGCCGCGCCCATGAGCATGTCGGTGGATCTTCTGGCGCGGATCGCCGGGCGTCCCGTCTCGGGCAACATGGCGAGCGTGATGGTGGGCCTTGCGGCTTATGGCGCGCGCGCGGGTCTGGATCGCCCGCATCGGCTCGCGCATTTCCTGGCGCAGCTGGGCCACGAGAGCGCGGGCTTCCGGCATGACCACGAGGTGTGGGGGCCTTCGGCCGCGCAGTCGCGCTACGATGTGCGCGAGGATCTCGGCAATACGCCGCAGCGCGACGGCGACGGGTATCTCTATCGCGGTCGGACGCCGATCCAACTGACCGGGCGGGATAACTACCGGCAGTTCCACGCCTGGGCGCGCGGCGCCGGGCTCGGGCCGCCGGATTTCGTGGCGGATCCGGACCTGGTGCTGACGGATACCTGGGAGGGCCTTGCGCCTATCTGGTTCTGGGAGTCCCGCAGCCTCGGTCGGTGGGCGGATGAAAACGACGCGGAAATGCTCACGCGGCGCATCAACGGCGGGCTGAACGGGTATCGGAATCGCCTGGACTGGTATGCGCGCGCCGCGCTGGTGCTGCTCGGTTTCGGGCCGGATGAGGTGGCGCGGTTCCAGGGCGGCGCGGATCTCGTGGTCGACGGGATCGCGGGGCCTCGGACGAGGGCCGCGCTGCACAGGCGGCTCGTGGGCCTTCCGGCGCTCGAGTTCGGCGAGCCTTCCTCGAGGCGGCGCGCGCCGGATCGGCTGCGGTGGCTCTGGGATCTGGCCTCGGTTCTGCTGGCGCTGGCGCAGGGGCTCGTCATTGGCAGGGAGGGCGCGTGATGCGCGGAATGGTGGAATGGCTGCGGCGCAACCGCGGGCCGGTCGCGCGGCTCGCGCTGCGCTATCTCGGCACGCTCCTGGTGGCCTGGGGCTGGATCCCCGAGCAGGACGGGGCGGAAATGGCGGCGGATGCGGATCTGCTGCTGGTGGCGGGCGTGGTGATCGTGGTGATCGCCGAGGGCGCCTATGCGCTGGCGCGGCGCCGGGGCTGGGCGACGTGATCGCCCGGCTGAAGCTCTGGGCGCCGGCGCTGGGCGCGGCGCTCGTGGCGCTCGCGGTGGCGGCGCTGCGGCTGCGGCGCTCCGGGTATGGGGCGAAGAAGGCGGAGGACGATGCGGAAACGATCAGGCGTCTGGAAAAGGGGCGCGGTGCAGTGCGCGATGGTCGCGGCGACGATCCCGATGAGCGGCTGCGCCGCAACGATGGTCAGTGGTGACGCGGGGTGCGCGGCCTATGGCGAGGCGCGTCTGTCGATGCCGCGCGAGGCGCCTCTGCCGGGTGGCGCGTGGGGCGGCTGGATTGCGGATCTCGATGATCGGATGACCGGCACCTGCCGCTGAATTCGCGCCGGGGGCGGTTTCACAATCGCCCTTTGTTCCCCTGTTTCGCCCGCTTGATTGGCTCTGGTGGAGTGAGCGCCCCCCGGACGGCGTCTGCTGCGCCAAGTGTATCAGCGACGAGCCACGAGGAGGACGGTGGTGTCGGAGATTACCAATGTCGGGCTCGATCTGGCGTAGACTGTGTTCCAGCTGCATGGGGCGGACACGTCCGGCCGGGCTGTGCTCCGTCGCAAGCTGAGGCGGGGGCATGTGCCTGAGATGCTGGCCGGACTTCCGCGCTGTGCGGTGGCGATGGAGGCGTGCGGGGGCACGTCTTTCTGAGGGCGGGAGATCGGGAAGCTGGGCCATGAGGTCCGGCTGGCTGATCCCGCCGGCCTATGTGAAGCCGGTCTTGTGGCGGCAGAAGAACGACGCGGCGGATGCGGAGGCGATCGGCGAAGCGGCACAGCGCCAGACATTGGCTTCGTTCCGGTGAAGAACGAGGACAAGCAGAGTGCTGTGGCCGTATTCCGGGTGGCTGCAGACGATGGCCTCGCTCACCGCCGGTGATACCTTCGAACTGCAGGGCAACTTTGGCGCCGCGGACGGCTACTTCGCCGCCGACCACACGTCCTTCTGGGGCTGCAAGATCGGCTGACCGGCGGAAGGAGGATCCCGATGAACCCACCCCGATCCGAGGGCTTCGTGCGCATGCCCGACGCCGAGTTCGAGGCCATCCTGACCCGCGCGGCCGAGGAAGGCGCGAAGCGGGCGCTGGCCGATGTCGGCCTCGATGGCGACGAGGCCGCGCTCGACATCCGCGATCTGCGATCCCTAGTGGACTGCATCCGGCTGGTGCGCCGCACCGCGATGCAGACCGCCGTCCGCATGATCACGACCGGCGTCATGCTGGCGCTGCTCGCGGGCATCGCCATCAAGCTCAAGATCTTCGGCGGCAGCCCGTAGCCGCGCCCCATCCCCAATTCATCAGCCCGCAATGACCCGCTCTCGTGGCGGGGTGAGCCGTGGTCTGCCTGACAGGCAGACGGGAAGGTCCAGTGGACCTTCCCGAGCGGCGAACGCACCGAGCCCTGCGAGGGGCCGGAAACTCGTTTCCGGAGGACCCCATGACCACGACCTTCTTCGACCACTGGCGCCCGGCGCCAGAGGATGCCTGGCGCTGGCCCAACTTCTCGCCCGCCGAAATCGCCTGCCGGGGCACCGGCAAGCTGCTCGTCAACGAAACCGCTCTCGACAAGCTGCAGGCGCTGCGCGACCGGCTGGGCAAACCGATGATCGTCCGCTCCGCTTATCGCAGCCCCGAGCACAACCGTGCTGTCGGCGGCGCAACCCGCTCGAAACACCTCGACGGTGCGGCCTTCGACATCGCCATGTCGAACCATGATCCGGTGGCCTTCGAGGTGGCAGCACGTGCAGTCGGGTTTCTTGGGTTCGGATTCTATCCGCGCTCGGGCTTCATGCACATCGACCTCGGCCCCGCGCGCCAATGGGGCGAGCGCTTTCCCGCACGATCGGTGCCGTTCGCGGCTGAGACCCCGCCGACGCGCAAGGCCCTGGCGCAGAGCCGGACCATGAAAGGCGGTGGGGCGGCTGTCGTCGCGACGCTCGGAGCGGCTGGCGTCGAGGTTGCGCAGCAGGTCCTGAACGAGACGCAGACCGTGATCCTGCCGCTGGTTCCGTATCTCGATACGCTGCGCTGGGTGTTCACTGCCGTGGCGCTCGGCGGCATCGCTGTCACGATCTACGCGCGGCTGGATGACTGGAAAAGGTGGCGGCGTTGATCGGCGTGGTTGTCGGGACGCTCGCAAGATCGGCATGGGCGCGCGCGGCGCTCAGATATGGTGTCACCTCCCTTGTGATCCTGTTGTTCCTGCTGGCCCTGCGTCACTACGGCGAGCGAGCGGGACGCCTGGCCGAACGGCTGGAGACCATGGAGAAATCCCATGAAGCGCAAAGACGGATGCTCGAGGCGGCGGCGCGTCGGCCTCGGTCTCGCGATGAGCTTGCTGACCGGCTGCGCACCGGGCGCTTCTGACGGCGGCCTCGGGGCGTGTCCGCCCGTTGTCGACTACAGCCGGGAGTTTCAGGCGCGGGCGTCCGAGGATCTGGCTCTGCTGCCGGAGGGCTCGGCGATCGAGGAAATGCTGGCCGACTATGCCATGATGCGGGAGCAGGCGCGGGCTTGTGGGGTGTCATAGCGCATCCCATTTTCACGACGGGAGCGGGCGATGCTCCGCTTTCGGTGCGTGCGAAGTCTGCAGAAGTTCGCTTCCGCCCTCGCGTCCGTCTGCAACCACTTCAACATCGACCGCAGCCTCTCATCCCGAGCGATCTTCAAGCAGAACCGCGCCGCCGCTCTCGCCGAGTGGAGCGGCCTCTGCGCTGCATAAGCGGCAGCGTCACTGTCCTTGCAGAGACCGGTTCAATTCGTCTGACAGGCCCCATTTTCGGCGCTGTGCGACACCCGGGCGGCTCGGTGCGTGTTGGCCTGCTACGACGTTCCATCGTGCGGCTCTGACCTTGCGACACAGATGTCCTTGAGAATACCGATGAATGTATCGCGGGCCGGGTGTGGCTGCCGAGTTTGGGACACGAAATAGCAGAAATCGATTTTGACCCTCGGCTTCCACGGCAGAACGACCAAACCGTCGGCCTCATCGGGGCTCAGCGTGATCCGGTCCACGAAGGTGAAGCCAAGCCCGTTCTTGACCAAACGCAGCGCGGGCAGGCTGACCGACATCTCGTGGGTCACCTCCAAGCGTCTTTCGGTCTTGGCCAGCTCCCGGTCGAGGATCGTGCGCATGTTCGTGGTTTCTTCGAGTGCCACATAGGGCAAGTCCGCCACGTCTCCGGGCTCCAGCACATCTCTTCCGGCAAGGGCGTGACCTTCGGGCAAGGCCACTGCCATTTCAGTGCCGGCAAGAAACCGTGTTTCCTTGTTTTGATCCGGCAGGGGTAGTGTGGCGACACCCACATCATACAACCCCAAGGTGACACGGCGCCCCAGATAGCGCCTGGGATGCACTTCAAGCTTCAGCTTCACGGCCGGCTCACGCCTCACGAGTTCCACCATCGCGGGCACGATCAGCCCTTCCGCCAGTCGCGGATGACAGATGATCTGCAGAGGGGGAGCCTCATCGGTTTCGATCCGCTGGAACGCGGCCGGCAGGTCGTCGATCGAGGCAAGGATCCGCACCGCTTCGGGGAAAAAGGCTTCTCCCGCCCGCGTCGCGACCAGGCGCTTGCGTTCGCGGTGAAAAAGCTGCGTGCCGTACTCGGCTTCAAAGATCTGGATCAGGCGGCTTGCAGCGGGTTGGCTGAGATTCATCTTCTGGCATGCGCGCGCGAGCGTTCCTTCTTCCATCACATTCACGAATACACGCAGGCTTTTCAGGTTCATCGTGGATCCAATCTTCGATGGGACAGCGATTCATCTTCGCATTCTTGGATCATCCTATCTGATAATTCTATTTTTTCGATGCTAGGGTGATCATATACGCAAGAGTTCAGCCTGAACTGACAGGCGCAATGCCCCAGGAGAAAGCACATGACGGTTTTCGACCGCCGAACATTTCTACAGCTAAGCATCGCCGCATCGACAACGGCCCTTGCCAGCACACCCGCTCTGGCACAGTGGAGTCCTCGCAGACCGGTAAACGTCATCGTCCCGTATGGTGCCGGTGGCGGCACCGACAGCTTTGCCCGTGCCATGGCCGAATCCGCAGAGGCGGCGTTGCCCGTGCCGATGGTGATCGTGAACCGGCCCGGTTCATCGGGCATCACGGGTGCCACGGAGGCCGCGGGGGCGCGCCCGGACGGCAGCACCTTCATGATGACCTCGTCCGGGTCGTTCACCCTGACCTACCTGCTGCGCGACACCGAGGTTAACCCGTTCGACAGCTTCATCCCGGTCGCACAGATCGGCCGCCTGACGACATCGCTGATGGTCGCCGCCGACAGCCCCTACGAGACGCTGGACGATCTGGTCGCCGCGATGGGTGAGGCTCCCGGCACAATGCGTTGGGCGCATACGGGGCGCGGCAGCTTCCATCATGTTGGCGGTCAGGGTTTCTTGAACACGGCGGGACTGAACGCGCAGGATGTGCCGTTCAGCGGCGGTGGCAACACGCGCGCCGCGGTGATCGGTGGACAGGTCGATTTCGGCATGATCGGCATTCAGCAGGCCGCCGGCTTTGAAAACGAACTCAGACCGCTGGCGCTTGTTTCGGATGAGCGTGACGCATTTGCGACCGAAGTGCCCGTCTTCGGTGAACTGGGCTATGACGTGCCCCTGATCAGTTCGCCAATCGTTGTGTTCGCTCCGTTGGAAACTCCGCAGGACGTCATTGACGGCATGCAGGACGCGATCCGGACCATCACCCAACAGCCCGGTTTCATCGAAAGCATGGCGGAGCGTGGCAACGCGCCGGCGTTCTTGCCCAGTGCCGAGGTCGCAACCGTGCTGGCAAACCTGCGCGATGATGCGCGCCCGATCATCGAGGGCATCGAAGAGGAATGAACCCCGTTGCGTCCTCTCGCTCCTCAAGACAGGGCGTGGTTGTCGCGGCGGTGCTGATCGTTTTCAGCATCGCCGCTCTGTTTGCCAGTCTGCAAATTGAAAAGGATCCCGGCGGTGGTTGGGGTGCACGTATCTTCCCGCTGTTCGGATCGGGCACGCTGTTGCTTGTGGGCGTGCTGGAGCTGCGCAATTCGCTTTTCGGCCGGGTACCGGAAAGCAAACCGGCCTCGCCATCGATCTGGAGCCTGCTTGGCTTGGCGATTGGTTATGTCTGGCTCATGGGCGCGGTCGGCTACCTGTTCAGCACCGCGCTCGCGGCGCCTTTGGCGCTTTGGATATTCGGCATTCGCCGCCCGGCAGGGCTGCTTGCAGCAGCGATCCTGTGTCCCGCGACCTACCACCTGATCTTCTTCGAGCTTCTGGGCGTTTTCCCGACGTATGGACGATGGATCGACCTCCTCGAGATCCTGCAGGGTGTATGAGCATTGGAAATAGTTGCTGCCCTCGCGTCGGTGCTCGGCGATCCGATCCTCCTGTTGTGGGTTTTCGCAGCTTCCGTGGTCGGCATGGTCGTGGGCGCCATACCCGGACTCACGGCGTCGGCGGCGATCGCAATGCTCTTGCCTCTGACGTTTTACATGGAGCCACTTGCGGCTCTGGCCTTTCTGTACGTGATTGGCAAATCCGGCCGCTATGGAGGGTCTATCGCGGCCATCCTGTTCAACACACCGGGTACGGCAGCTTCGGCGGCCACTCAGATCGATGGCTATCCTCTCGCCCAGCAGGGCAAGGCCTCCAAGGCCATGAAGGTTGCCACGATCTCTTCTGTCATTGGCGACTATACCGGCGAAACCCTGCTCATCGTGGGTGTTGGCGTGATCGCGGCAATCGCTCTTCGCCTCGGCCCGCCGGAGCTGTTTGCGATTTACTTCGCAGCCTTTGTGGTCATCGGCTCGGTGATAGGAAAGTCCATCACCCGCGGACTCGCCTCTGCGGCACTTGGAGTTCTGATCAGCATGATCGGCATCGACCCGATCTCATCGAAGGAGCGCTTCACATTCGGCAGTTTCGATCTCACCAACGGCATATCGCTTGTGCCTTTGATGATCGGCATCTTCGTGCTCGGCGAAGTTTTTTCGCAGTTGGAAGCGCGTGGCAAGAAGATGGAGATCGTCGATGAGAGCGACGACGCCGCCAAGGCACGCAATCGGCTGACTTGGCCGGAGTTCAGGCCTTGCGTGCCGCATGTCATCCGCTCCTCTCTCATTGGCTCATTCATCGGTGTTCTGCCGGGCATGGGGTCCTCCATCGCCGCCTTCGTGGCCTATGGCGAAGGCAAGCGGCGGGCGAAGACTCCGGAAGAATGGGGCAAGGGCGCGCTGGAAGGTGTGGCCGCGCCCGAGGCTGCCAACAATGCCGTATCCGGCCCCTCCATGGCGCCGCTGCTAACGCTGGGCATTCCCGGCTCGACCATCGGCGCGATCCTTGTCGGCGTATTCCTCATTCACGGCATTCAGATCGGCCCGACGCTTTTCATCACCTCGCGCGATCTGGTCTACAGCTTGTTCGCGTGCGGGCTGATCGGCATCGCGATGTATGGTCTGGTCGGGTATTTCGGAGCCGCTTTCGTTGGACGTTTCGTCACCAGGATTCCGACGGATATTCTCTACCCGATCGTGTTTCTCACCTCCTTCGTCACAGCCTACGCCTCGCGCGGTAGCCTTTTCGATGTTCTGGTGATGGTGCTGGCTGGTTTCGCCGGGTGGTTGATGAAGAAATATGATTTCAACCCGGCCGCCTTCGTTATCAGCTTCGTGCTGGCAGGTGGCGCCGAGTTGACGTTTCGGCAGGCCATGCTGCTTTCCGAAGACGGTTTGCTGATTTTCGTAACCCGCCCAGTGGCCCTGGGCTTCCTGATCCTCGGCTTTGCCGCGTTATTCCTGCGCGCGCGCAGCCTGAATCGCCAAGCAAGGGAGGCAGCGCTCAAAGATGCCTGATCATTCATATCGCCGCGACCTTATGGGCACCGCAGAGCTTGCGTCATCAGCGCCAGTCGTCGCCGGCAGCTGGACCCATTTCGAACTGGTCTACACCGCCGGCAAGTTCGGCATTGATGATCTGGGCGGACTACGCGTGGCGATGCGAACGCACAGCGACATGACGCCATTGCAAACCGCCGATCCATCCGCCCCGGGCTATCTTACCGTTGAGGCCTCCAACGGGGCGCCAATAGAGTACAGCTTTACCTACAAGCGCAACATTCGGCCATGGGGCAATTGCATCACGGTGCTGTGCAAAGGTTTCCTTCGGCCCGGTGATACGCTGACCTTTCGCATCGGTGATCCGCGCGAAGGCTCGCCGGGGGTGCGCATGCAGACGCATTGCGAAAGCGCCTTTCAGTTTCGCGTGACCGTCGACGCATTCGCGTCCGTTGATTACACGCCCCTGCCCGAAGAGGCTCAGCCCACTGTCCCCATCGTACCCGGGCCGCCCGCCGTCTGGAAAGCGCTACTGCCGACGCTGCGCAGGCCAGGCGAGCCATTTCGGTTCATCGTGAAAGCCGAGGATCGTTGGGGCAATCCGACCGATCAGTTTGACGGCAACCTGACGCTGAAGCCGACCACTCCCCTGCCCGGACTGCCAGAAACGGCAAGGCTGAAGACGGGTCAGTTCAGTATCGTGATCGACGATTTATCCTTCGCAGACCCCGCCGATGTCGAAATCGAGGTCTGGGACGGCGATGCCAAGCTTGCCACGAGCAACCCGCTGCGCGTCGCAGACAGCCCCTTTGCCCATTACTGGTCGGACATGCACGGCCAATCCGGCGAGAGTATCGGGACGGGCACAGCGCGCGAGTATTTCGATTTCGCCCGAAACCGCAGTTTCGTCGATATCACCGGCCATCAGGCCAATGATTTTCAGGTCTCCGACGCCTTCTGGGACGAGATCAACGCGCTGGCCGCTGAGTTCAACGTCGAGGGCGAATTCCTGTGCCTGCCGGGCTACGAATGGTCAGGCAATACCGGCTTGGGCGGCGACCATAACATCTGGTACCGCACCGAGGGCCGCCCCATCTATCGCTCCAGCCGCGCCCTTATCACCGACACCACACTCCCAGAAAACGACTGCCACGACGTGAAAGATTTGTTTTGCGCCTTGCAGGACGAGGATGTGATCGTGGTGCCGCATGTCGGCGGCCGCTTCGCCGATGTGTCCTACGCCCATGATGCGCGGCTGGAACCTTCCGTCGAGGTGCACAGTTCATGGGGTACTTTCGACTGGATCGTCGAACAGAGCCTGCAAAACGGCTACCGCATCGGCATTGTCGCCGCCAGTGACGGGCACAAGGGCCGGCCCGGTGCGAGCTATCCCGGCGATGCCAAGTTCGGCTCCTATGGCGGGCTGACCTGCCACCTGTTGCCGGAGCTGACGCGGGACAGCCTGTTCGAAGAGTTTCGCCGCAGGCATCACTATGCGACCACGGGCGTTCGGTTGTTCATGTCCGCGACCATGGCGTTTCCGTCCCCGGCGCGCATCTACCATCGAAACCCCGATTTTGCGCCTGAAACTTATGATATGGGCCGCAAGGCCATCATGGGCGATATCGTCCGGACCGGCGAGGACGAGGGGACATTCGCGCTGCAAGTGCTTGCTCCGTCGCCGATCGAGCGCATCGAGTTGTATGACGGGGTGGAGCAGCTCGAAACCGTGCGGCCTTTTACCGACGATGATCTGGGTCAGCGCCTGCGCATCATATGCAAGGGCCAGAAAACGCGCGGCCGGGGCCGGTTGGTGAAATGGACCGGGACAGCAACTCTGAGTGGCGCCCGTATCGCGCACATTGCGGCGATCAATTTCTACAATCCCGACAGGCAGCCCAAGCAGGTTGATCCGCACACCATCGCGTGGACGGCGGTTACCACAGGTGGGTTCAGCGCCATCGATATCTGGCTGTCGGGCGAGGAGCCAGAGGGCGACATTGCCATCGAAACGAACCTCGGCGCGCTCAACCTGTCTTTGGACGATATCGGCATGGAACCGACCGTTCTGAATTGCGGCGGCGTAGACATGGCGTTGTCGGTTAAGCGGCTGCCCGCCCACCTCGAACGTTGCGCATTCGACCTCACACGCACGATCACCCTGCAGGGGTCAACCGAACGAGCGATTTTCGCGCGAGTCTCGTTGGAAGACGGCCATGTAGCGTGGTCCAGCCCGATTTATGTCGCCCGGGCCACGACATGAGCAACCTTTTTGGCGGTTTGCGCGTGGCTGATTTCACGCCCGTTCTGGCTGGGCCAGTCTGCGCCTATTATCTCGGCCTCCTTGGCGCGGAGGTGATCAAGATGGAAAGCCCCGTGAAGGGCGATGCCATGCGCCACCGGGGGGGCAGCGACACGGCCGTTCCGCAGCCGGTATGAGCACGGCGCATCTTACCCAAGCGGCTGACAAGGCCTCCGTGACACTCGATATGGAGCGCCAGCATGGCCGCGAGGCCATGCTGCAACTGCTGGGCGCGGCCGACATCTTTGTGGAAAACCACCGTCCCGCGACGGCGCATGCGATGGGTCTGGATGACACGAGCACTTTGAAGCTCAGCCCGCGCCTGGTGCACTGTTCCATGACAGGCTACGGTCGTGGCGGTGATCTGGAAAACGCGCCCGCCTATGATGTCAACATCGAGGCGTCTGCCGGCATCATGATGTTGACGGGCACAGAAGAAACGGGCCCGCTGCGCACCGGCGCGCCAATCATGAACCACTCCGTTGCGCTCGCCGCAACGTTCGCGATCAGCGCGGCGCTCTACGAGCGCGAGAAAACCAGACGTGGCACGTTCATCGACGTCTCGATGCTGGAGACGGCATACACTTTGATGAGTTCAACGATCGCCGATTACACCGCCACTAGACGCCCGCCGAAACCGCGCGGCAACGCAGCCAACAGCCGCAGCCCCGGCCCGGGCAGCTTCCCCTGCAGGGACGGGATGCTGAGCCTCGGCGTCAATGAAGAATGCCAGTTTCACGCTCTGGCCAAGGGTCTGGGCCGCGAGGCGTGGCTGCGCGACCCGAGGTTTGCAGAACGCTGCGCCCGGGCGGCCCACGCCGATGCGTTGGAAGAGGAGATCATCCGGGCGCTTTCCGTGAAAACGGCCGATGAATGGGAGGGCGATCTGCTGGTCAACGGTGTTCCCGTGGCGAAAATGCGCTCTCTCCCCGAATGCCCACATCATACACATACCAAGGCGCGGGGCTTTGTGCATCAGGACAAAGGGACGGGGCTTGGCGTGCCGACCTTGCCATTCCGGCTGGGCCAAACCGCGCAGCATCGCCCCGGACGTCCGCGCCAACGCTCGGCGAGGATACCGACAAGGTCATGCGGGATCTGACGCGCTGGACCGAAATGGGTGCGAAACGGTGATGGAAGGAACGGTGTTCGCTACGCTTTCATGGGTCGAGATGACCATCATCGTCTTCGGGGCATTCATTACATCTTACATTCACGGTGCAACAGGACTGGCCGGCGGCATTCTGCTGGCGGCCATTTTGGCACCGATCATCGGCGTTACGCCTTTGGTGCCGGTCATGAGCGTGACGCTGCTGATCAGTCACCTCGCGCGCGCCTGGTTCAACAAGGGCGATTTTCACCGCGGTGTATACTTCCTGATAGTTCTGCCGGCCATTCCGGCCCTGATTATCACCACCAACTTGTATGCGTCCCTCAACGCGGCATGGATTTCCGGCATTCTGGGTACCGTGGTGCTGATCTCGATCCCGTACCGTCACTGGGCGGCCCACAAGAAGATCAAGACACGCAAGTCGGCGCTTGTCGCCGCAGGGGCAATGCACGGTTCCCTGACAGGCGTATCCATTGGGCCCGGTATGCTGCTTGTGCCGCTGATGTTTGGCTACGGCCTGACGAAGGAAGCCTTCGTCGCGTCGTTCGCCGCCATCGCGCTGACGGTGAACTCCGTGCGCGTGGTCTCGTTCGGCGCGATCGGTCTGCTGCCGCTCGACTATCTGGCGTTGGGGTTTCTCACAGGCTTGCTATCCATACCCGGCAACTATGTTGGGCGGATGTCTCTGCGGCGCATGAACATCGCTCGGCACAGCCTTTGGGTCGATTTGCTCACCTGTCTTGCCGGGGGCAACTTCATCTGGATCATGCTGAGGGAAATCATGGCGCGGGGATGAGGCGTTTCACCGGCGGACGTGGACTTAGTGGGCTTCTGAAGAAGTCTGGCTGGACGGACACTTTCCAGTTTTCCATGGTTTGAGGGCGGTTTCTCCTGGGCTCTCAGGGTGGCTGCCGTGGGAGGGCCGCCAAGAGATACGGCAATCTGGCGAGGTTCCCGACTGCCGTTTTCATCCTGACCTGCGCACAAAACCTGTCGAGTTCGCGGCGAACGGTCTGGACCATGCCGCCCACGGTCTCCGCCCAGTCGAAGGGTTCTTCGATCTTCATCCGGCACCGCTGGGATAATGCGTCGCCGGTGACATGCCACGGAACGTTCATCCAGCCGCGCCAAGAGCCCGGTTGGCGTTGCTCTGACCCCAAACCTTGGACCGCCCGAAGGCAAAGTATTCCGGCGTCGATCAGGGTGACAGGCTGATAATGCCCCCCCCGATTTGGTCAGCATGATCGGAGCCTTGTTTCCGATCGCGCCGTGTGGACGTTCTTCGTCGTAGAATCCGCGCCAAGCGTCCAGCTTGGCGATGGCATCCAAAAGGGTCAAGAACCAATATTGGTTCAGATATTCCGTCCCGAGTCGACCGCTGAACGCTTCGATGAACGAATTGTATCGTCTTGCATGGCGTATCGTTCCTTCGGAACGTGCTGGCAGGCTTGATCACCCGCCACGATACGCCGCCTTCTCAGGGTCCATCACCCATTTCCCGGCATAGCTCTGCGAGCTATCGGCACTTGGACAATTCGAGATATCGGAATAACTCGCCAGATAATTCAAATTCTAGAGCAACTCTGGCGTTGTTATGATCCTTACAGCATATGCAAAATTGGACCTGACATGCCCCCCGAGTCTCCCCTCACTACGGCTTTTCCGACCGTTCCCCTTGATCCACGCCGCAGTCTGAACAAACCCCGCACGTCCGGCCTAACAATGGTCACAGATTACCAAATCACGCTTGACGGTCTGCGCGGCCTGATCGAGCTGGGCGGAGCCTACATAGATATTTTCAAAGTCGCCACGGGAACTGCGCGCCTGTTCCCGCGCGACCATCTGGTCGCCAAGCTTGAGCTCCTGCGCAGCCATCAGGTACGCCCATTTTTAGGAGGTCAGATGCAGGAATATGTGCTGCATACCATGGGCATACACGCAATGGAGGCGCATCTGAAAGAGGCGAAAGAGATCGGCTTTGACATGGTCGAAATCTCGGACAACATCGTTGATCTTGGCGAAGGTACCCGCGACCGGCTGATCCGGTTGGTGCAGGATGCCGGACTCGCCGCGGTGGGTGAGATCGGCGACAAACGCGATAACTCCGACCCGGCCGAGATGATCCGGGAAGTGAACGAGGTGCTCGCCTCGGGAACCGAGATTGCCATGATCGAAGGCCAGGAGCTGATGGTTGATGGCAAGCCAAACAAGACGCTGATTATGGCGTTGAAAGAAAATGTCGATGTCAGCCGCTGCATGTTCGAACTGTCCACACCGCGAGTGGGATCGACCACGCCACAGATCTATGCCGGCAAAAAATTCCTGGTGGAAACCTTCGGGCCCGATGTGAACTTGGGCAATGTCACCAGCGATGTGGTGATCGAAACCGAGACCACGCGGCTTGGTCTTGGCTCGGCGGGTCCGTTGTCCCTGATGTAAATTCCAGACCGTGCCGCCACTTGGGCGATGTCATTTGTGGACGGCTCCGGTTTTGCAAGGGGTTTCTCGAGCGACTTGGATCGAAGCAGGTTGCGGTCATTTGTCCGGCCTTTATGCGCGGTGTATGTGACCGCTGGCCCTGATGAAGATTGCTGCCGATACCCACGAAAGTTTTGCCGGAAAATTGCGTGACGTATGATATAGAGGGCGAGCGACATGATGCGTAACGACGGACTGTTCCGCGATCTTTTCTCGACGCAGCGAATGCGCGCGATCTGGTCCGATGATGCAGGAATTGCCGCATGGTTGCGCGTGGAGCAGGCCATTGCCGCCGCGCAGGCCGAGCTGGGGTTGATCGACGCTGCAACAGCACAAATCCTTCTCAAGATCACCCCTGATCGGATTGACCGGGCGCGGCTGGCAGAGGATGCGCTGCTGGTCGGCCGGCCCATCGTCGGGCTGGTCAATCAACTGCGGGAACTCGTTGGCCCTGAGACCACGGCGCATATCCACCGGGGTGTCACAACTTTCGATCTGATGGACAGCGCGCTTGCTCTGCACGCGCGCGATTCGCTAATCGAGGTGGACGAGGGCATTGACGCCATCCTGTCGCGAATTGAGACCTTGAACGACAGCTATGGCAATCTAGAAATGATGGGACGATCCAACCACCAGCACGCCGTGCCCATGCGCTTCAGCACCAAGCTCACTTCATGGAGTGAGGAACTGCAACGGCGGCGTACCGCGCTGACACAGGCGGCCGAAGCGGGCATAATGGTTCAATTCGGCGGGCCGGTGGGCGAACTGGCCGACTGGCCCGTCGAGACCGCCACCACCCTCCGCGCCAATCTGGCGGCGCGGCTTGGCCTTGGTGCGCCTAACTCCCATTGGCAGAACGCCCGCGACGGGATGGCGCAGATCGTGCTGGCGGCAGGTCTGCTGGGAGCTAGCCTTTCGCGTATCGGGCGCAACGTGAACTTGCTTTCAGGCACCGATACCGGAGAATTGCGCGAGGAGCATCGCGCGGGCCAAGGTGCTTCGTCCGCAATGGCGCACAAGCGAAACCAACGCGCCTCGGAATTCACCGAAGGGTTGGGTCGGNAAGCGAAACCAACGCGCCTCGGAATTCACCGAAGGGTTGGGTCGGAGCGCGCGCCAGAGCTCCGAGCGCATCGGCGAAACAATGCTGCACGACCATGAGCGTTCAGGAGGGGCGCTGATTGCCGAATGGCCTGTCATGCCCGAAACGTTTCTGTATCTGTCCGGCGCGCTGATGTGGGGCGCACGAATGTTTGACCGGCTGATCGTCGATCCGACGCGCATGTCCGAAAAGCTTTCTTCATGAAACTGAATACATACGGCGAGGGCCTGTCCCTCCCCTTCTGATTCCAAACTTTGGAAGTCGATCTGATATGATCCACTGCCTGTAAAGCAACTCACGTTCCAATCTGGTATTTGCGGACCGTTGATCATGCGACGATCTGTCTGGGTCCGATTAGTCTCAGGACTCATAGCCAGTAG
>NZ_JBGFSI010000023.1:0-24016 GCF_041365735.1 Rhodosalinus sp. K401
CGCCGAGCGTCACGATGAAGGCGTCCACGCCCGTCTTCCACACGATGAAGCCGTTGATCGCGCCGAGCGCCACGCCGGTGAGCAGCGCGAACATCCATGCGAAGGGGATGGCCCAGTCGCCCATCGCGGCCATGAACGGCCAGGTCATGCTGTCCAGCAGGATCACGGCAGCCAGCGCGAAGATCGCGCCGACGCTCAGGTCGATATTGCCGTTCACCATGACCAGCGTCATGCCCATGGCGATGATGCCCAGCGGCGCCGACTGCTTGAGCAGAAGCAGCATGTTGTCCCAGTTGACGAACGCCTTGTCGGAGATCGACAGGAATTCCCCCGCGACCGAGAAGAAGATCAGTTCGAGGACGATGAAGCCCCAGATCGCGCCGCGCTTCAGGAAGGCGCTCAGTTGTCCCGGTGCCATGATCCCCTCCTTCACGCGACGGGCGAGAGCAGCCGGCCGCGCTTTGCCGCGACGTCCAGCCAGACTGCCAGGATGATGATGATCCACGTCACGACGTACTGGACGTAGAATTCGAGCCCGATCAGCAGAAGCCCGTTCTGGATGAAGCCGAGGATCAGCACGCCGATCACCGTCTTGAAGATCGTGCCCGAGCCGCCCATCAGCGAGGCGCCGCCCAGGATGACGGCCGCGAGCACCTCGAGCTCCATTCCCTGCCCCACCGTGTTCTGCGAGCCCATCGAGCGGCTGGCCTGGATGAGCCCGGCCGTGGCCACGCAGAAGGCCGAGACGAGGTAGCAGGAGAAGACGACCCGCGCCCGCCGGATGCCAGAGAAGGTGGCGGCGGTGCCGTTGCCGCCGACTGCATAGACCTTGCGCCCGAAGGGCGTCTTGGCCAGCACGATCCCCAGAAGGGCGGCCAGAAGCGCGAAGATGAGGATCGGCACGGGGATGCCCATCGCCTCGCCCTGTCCGAACACGGCGAACCAGGTCTCTCCCTTGTCGGCGATGTCCATGTTCTGGCCGCCGGACCAGGTCAGCGTCAGGCCGTGGATCGCCGAAAGCATGCCCAGCGTCACGATCAGTGAGTTGAGCCGCAGATACCCCACGAGAAAGCCGATGACCGCCCCGATCGCCAGCGTCATGGCGAACATCGCCGGGATCGCCAGCGCCGGCCCGATCTGGTCGTGCAGGTCGAGGACCACGATCGTCGAGAAGCTCATGAGCGAGCCCACCGAAAGGTCCAGATTGCCGCTGATCACCACGAAGGTCACACCGAGCGCCATGACCCCGAGAATGGCCGAGGACCGGATCACGCCCAGGATGTTGTCGGGCTGAAGGAACCGGTCGTTGGCGATGGTGAACCCGATCATGAAAAGGACGAAGGCGATCAGGATCCCCTGGCGGGCGAGGAACGTCCCCACCCTCGCCCCCGTCAGGCCGCCCGCCCTGGCGGCGGGCCGGCTCTGCATGGCCTCGCTCATGGCTCAACTCCTCCCGTGCCCCGGCGGGGCGAATGGCGGGCAGGACCGTCAGACGAGGGTCATGCCCCCGTCGATCATCACGATCTGCCCCGTCATGTAGTCGCTGTCCCTGGACGCCAGGAACGTCGTCGTGCCGGTGATGTCAGCGGGCGTCGCCACGCGTCCCTTCAGGATGTCGGCGGCGAACTCCTCCATCGCCTGGCCGGGCCGCTCGGCGGCGCCGATCTCCATCAGGTCGCGGTCCACCTGGTCCCACATCTCCGTGGCCACCACGCCGGGCGCGAAACCCGTCACGGTGATACCATGGCGCGCAAGGTCCCGCGCCCCCGATTGCGTGAGCGAGACCACCGCCCACTTGGACGCGCAGTAAGGCGCCACGTTGTCGAAGCCCTGGCGGCTGGCGATCGAGGCGGTGTTGACGATCTTGCCCGCGATCCCGTCCGCCCCCCGGCCCTGCGCGATCATCTGGCGCGCCGCCTCCTGCATGCCGATCAGACAGCCCAGACCGTTCACGCCCATGACGAAGTTCCAGTTCTCCTCGGTCACGTCCATGAAGTTCATGGGCTTGTTCACGCCCGCATTGTTGAACGTCACGTCGAGCCGCCCGTAGCGCTCCGCCACCTTGGAAATCGCGTTCCGCACCGAGGCGCGGTCGCGCACGTCGAGCCCGACGGCCATGGCGTTGCCGGCATTGCCGTTGAGGCGCGCATTCGCCGCCTCGGCGACTTGCGCCGCGCCATTGCCGTCGAGATCGGCGAAGCAGACCTGCGCGCCCTCCGACAGAAGCGCCTCGCCAATGGCTCGCCCGATCCCCCGGGCCGCGCCCGTCACCAGGCAGACCCGCCCCGATACGCGTCCCATGCCGACCTCCCGCTCGACGTCTCCGTGCCTTTTCGGAAGCGGCCGCGGCGCCGAGGCGCCGCAGCCGGCCAGGGAAGCCCGCTCAGAAGACGGGCTTGGAGAAGTCGCCCATGTTCTCCTGGGTGATCTTTGGCGTGTCGAAATAGTTCAGGAAGGGCACGTCCCCGCCCTCGAGCACGTCGATCGCCGTTTGCAGCGCGGCCTCGGCGTCGTCCACGGGCGACTGGTAGATCGACCCCCAGTAGTCGCCGGCGGCCATCGCGTCATAGCCCACGGCGAAGTTCGTGGCGCCGACGAAGACGATGTCCTCGGCCCGGCCCGCGGCCTTCGCGGCGTTGAGCGCACCCACGCCCATGTTGTCGTCGCCGGCGTAGACCCCGTCGATATTGTCGTACTTGACGAGGAAGGCCTCCATCACCTGCTGGCTCTTCTCGCGGTTCCAGTCGCCCGGCTGCGTCTCTATAAGGGTGACGTTCGGGCAGACCTCGGGCAGGCGATCCTCGAAGCCCTTCGCGCGCTCGATCGCGGTGGTGTAGCCGGGCTGGCCGGAAATCTGCACGATCTCGGCCTCGTCCTCCATGCCCATCTCCTTGAAGCGGTCGCACATGATCTCGGCAGAGCGCGCGCCCTGGGTGATGTTGTCCGGGCCCGAGAAGGAGGCGACGAAGTCGAAGCCCTGCTCGGCGATGTTGGAATTGGTGACGATCACCGGGATATCGGCCTGAAAGGCCTTGCGGACCGCCGGGATCACCGCCTCGCCGTTCGTGGGCCAGATGATGATGGCGTCCACCTCCTGCTGGATCAGGTCCTCCATCTGCGCGATCTGGCGGGCCACGTCGCCGCCCGCGTCGAGCACCACGGCCTGCACGGTGTCGTTGGCTTCGGCCGCGGCGATGAAGGCCTTCTCGTAGGTGGTCTGGTAGCTGTCGACGCCCACGTTGTTCTGCGTGATGCCGATCGTGTAGTCCTGAGCGGCCGCGGCGCCGGCAAGGCCGAGGCCCGCGGCGGTGGTGGCGGCAAGGGTGCTGCGCAGTTTCATTCGGTTTCTCCTCCCGGTTCGTCTGCAATCCGTTTTCGCCCCCCACGCTCCTCCAGGCAGGGGAATCGCCGTCTTTCGAGGCGGCGAACGACGTTGACTCTGCGTCGGGGCGTCCGGCGGCGATGCCCGGAACCTGTCCATATTGAATAGTATAATGTTCATTTCGGATAAGGTGGTGATATCAAGCTCCATCCGGAATGAACATGCTCTGGAGGTCGTCGATGACGCAGCCGAAAAAATTCAGATCGAATAAAATCGCGGGCGCCAAGGCGCCTGCCCCGCCCAGAGCGACCTCCGCCGTGACCATGATACGCCCTTTAGATGCAGGTTCCAAAGCGCCGCCCGCCGTGAAGGGCGACGCGCTGCGCCTGATCGGCTACATGGAGGATCTTTGCGAGGAGGTCGAAGGCACGCTCGACCTGGTCTCGACCGATCCGCATCTGCGCATGGCGCTCTACCTGCTGCGGAGCCATTTCGAGGGCCGAACCGTCACGCCGACCTCGCTGATCGGCGCCAGCAGCGTTCCCTACGCGACCGCGAACCGTCGTCTGCGCGACATGGTCGCGGCCGGGCTGGTCGAGCAGCGCCCGCGCACGGCGAGCGGCAAGACCTTCTCGCTTCATCCCAGCCCGACCCTTCTGGAGGCCTGGACGCAGCTTTCCGACCGGCTCCGCCGGCTGACCGAGGCGCGCCTCGGCCAGGGCGCGCGCGACCCCGCGACGGAAGACTACTACTACGGCGGCTCCTACCGGGTGGCCTACGCGCTTCCGGCACTCGGCGTGCGCAACGAGCCGCTGCGCCTGGCCGGGGGGCTGCGGGTGCTCGCGCATGGCGACCCGACCTTCATGGTGATGGACAATCTCAAGCGCCAGTTCGAGCAGTCGATCGGCGTCTCGATACACCAGCGCGCCTTCTCGATCGACCGGCTGCGCGACGAGGCGCTCAAGAACGCGGAGCGTGCCGCCAGCCGCTACGACATCGTGGCGGTCGACCTGCCCTGGATCGGCGAATTCGTCGAGAAGGGCGTGCTGCTGCCGCTCGACGAGGTGATGGACGTCGCCCGCCTCGATCCGGCCGACTTCCACACCGCCGGCTGGGCGGCCACGCATTGGGGCGGGCGTCCCTACGGCGTGCCGGCGCAGACGACGCCCGAGCTTCTCTTCTATCGCAAGGACATGTTCGCGCGGGCGGGGCTGGAGCCGCCGACGACGACAGGGTCCCTGCTTGCCGCAGCGCGCGCGCTGCACGACCCGGCGCGCGGCGTGCACGGCATCGCCTGGAACGCCGCGCGCGGCACCGCGCTCGGCCACACGGTGCTGATGACGCTTGCCGATTTCGGCCAGCCGGTGCTCGACCTCGCGCCGATCTCGGGCGGCTACGACTGCGCCGACCTCGCCAGCGGCGACCATCGTCCGACGATCGACACCGAGGCCGGGCTCGCGGCCGCGGAATTCCTGCGCGAGTTGCTCGACTACTCGCCGCCCGACATCCTTTCGATGTCCTGGTACGAGCGTATCCGCCCCTACGCCGCGGGCTCGATCGCGATGACCTACGGCTACACGCTGCTCGCGCCCTATTTCGAGCTCGACCCGTCCTCGCCGGCCTGCGGGCAGACGGGCTACCTGCCCCACCCGCCCGGGCCGGGCGGCAGCCCGGTCGCCCCGGTGGGCGGTTACGCACTCGGCATCCCGGCCAATCTCTCGCCCGAACGGCGCGAGGCCGCCGCCGAGGCGCTGACCGTCTTCACCTCGCCCGAAGCGCAGAAGCTCTTCGTGCTCAACGGCGGCCGCACGAACCCGCGCTATTCCGTGGGCGCCGACCCGGAGGTCCGCCGCATCTCGACCATCTTCGAGGCGGTGGAGGCGATGTCGTGGCGCGACGAGCTTCAGTTCTGGCCGCGCCCGCCGATCCCCGCGATCAGCGACATCATCCGCATCTGCGGCGAGGAATTCCACGACATGCTGCGGGGCCTGAAAACCCCGCGCGAGACGCTGCGCGCGGCCCAGTCCCGGGCCGACGCGCTGTTCTGAGAGACGCGGGACCAAGGGAGGAACGGAATGGACCCCAACCGCCTGAAGGGCAAGAACATCCTGATCACCGGCGCCGCGAAGGGCATGGGCGCGGCCAATGCCGAGCACTTCGCCGAGCAGGGCGCGAACGTCTGCATCGGGGATATCGACATCGACGAGGCGCAGCAGGTGGCCGAGGCGATCAACGCCCGCGGCAACGGGCAGGCCGTCGCGGTGAAGATGGACGTGACGCGACGCGAGGACAACGCCGCCGCCGTCGCCGCCACGGTGGACGCCTTCGGCGAGATCAACGTGGGCCTCTTCAACGCGGGCATGAACAAGCCCCGGTTCTTCATGGATATCGACGAAGACAACTGGGACATGATCATGAACGTCAACACCAAGGCGATGTGGCTCGGCATGCAGGAGACCGCGCGCCAGATGATCGCCCAGGGCAAGCGCGACTATCCCTACAAGATCATCAACGTGGGCTCCATCGCCAGCCGCAAGCCGCTGGTCGACGTCACCGTCTACTGCACCTCGAAATACGGCTGCCTCGCGCTCACGCATTGCGGCGCGGTCGCGCTTTCGGAGCACAACATCACCGTGAACGGCTACGCGCCGGGCGTCGTGGTGACGCCGCTCTGGGAGCAGCTCGACAAGGACCTGATCGACATCGGCTTCAAGGAGCGCGAGGGCCAGGCCTACGACGACATCGTGCGCGACGCGCTGCAGATCAAGCGGGTCTCCTACCCCGACGACGTGAAGGGAACGGCCGCGTTCCTCGCAAGCGGGGACAGCGACTACATGACCGGCCAGATGATCCACATCGACGGCGGCTGGTGCATCCAGTGACACCGCGGGGAGCGTGCTTGCACGCCCCCCGACCCCGAAACCCCCGGACGACACTGCGTGCAGACACGCAGCCTCAGGGAGAACACCCATGAACCTCGCCCTAAAACCCAACGTGCTGACGCCGCAGGACCTCGAACCCAACTGGCGCTGGGAGGGACGCCTGCCCGCGCCCGGCCACATGTCGGTGGATTTCGAGCGCCGCATCGACCATGACCGGCTTCGCCGCTACCGCCTCGCCCGGACGCGACAGGCGCTCGAAGCGTCGAACGCGGGCACGCTGCTGCTCTTCGACGTGAACAACATCCGCTACGTCTCGGCCACAAAGATCGGCGAATGGGAACGGGACAAGATGTGCCGCTTCTGCCTGCTGACGGGCGACGAATCGCCTTACGTCTGGGATTTCGGCTCGGCCGCCGTGCACCATCAGAAATTTTCCGACTGGCTGGAACCCGACCATTGCCTCGCCGGCGTCGTCGGCATGCGCGGCACCATCCCGCCCGAGTTCGGGCTGATGCGGAAATACGCGCGTCAGATCGCCCAGCTTATCAAGGATGCGGGCATGGCGGACATGCCGGTGGGCGTGGACTACGCCGAGACGGCGATGTTCCACGCGCTGCAGGAGGAGGGGCTGCACGTCGTGGACGGCCAGCAGATCATGCTCGCCGCGCGCGAGATCAAGAACTGGGACGAGATCCAGCTTCTGACCCAGGCGGCCGCCATGGTCGATGGCGTCTACCACATGATCTACGAGGAGCTGAAGCCGGGCATCCGCGAGAACGACATCGTCGCCATGTCCAACAAGATGCTCTACGAGATGGGGTCGGACGACGTCGAGGCGATCAACGCGATCAGCGGAGAGCGCTGCAATCCGCACCCGCACAACTTCACCGACCGCTACTTCCGCCCCGGCGACCAGGCCTTCTTCGACATCCTGCAGTCCTACCAGGGCTACCGGACCTGCTATTACCGGACCTTCAACATCGGCCGCGCCACCCCCGCCCAGCACGACGCCTACGTCAAGGCGCGCGAATGGATCGACGCCTCGATCGAGATGATCAGGCCGGGCGTCACCACCGACAAGGTCGCCGCCGTCTGGCCCAGGGCCGAGGAGTTCGGCTTCCCCTCCGAGGACGCGGCCTTCGGCCTGCAGTTCGGCCACGGGCTGGGCCTCGCGCTGCATGAGCGGCCGATCATCAGCCGGGCGGTCAGCCTCGAGCACCCGATGGAGATCCAGACCGGCATGGTGTTCGCACTGGAGACCTACTGCCCGGCGGTGGACGGCTATTCCGCCGCCCGGATCGAGGAGGAGGTCGTGGTCACCGAGACCGGGGTGGAGGTGATCTCGCTCTTTCCCGCCGAGGAACTGCCGATCGCGAACCGTTACTGACCGTCGGCTCGGACCGTGGGGGGCGTTCCGCCCCCCACACCCCCCGAGAGTATTTTCGCCAAGAAGAAAACAGGGGCGCGGCATGGCCCGCGCGGGAGGCAAACCCATGGCCGAGGCCAAAGCCAACACCGAGGACTACCTGCGGATGTATCGCCAGATGGTGCGTATCCGCGCCTTCGAGGACAACGCCAACCAGCTTTATCTCTCGGCCAAGATGCCGGGGCTCACCCACATGTATTCCGGCCAGGAAGCGGTCGCCGTGGGCATCTGCGAGGTTCTGACCGACGAGGACCGGATCACCTCCACCCATCGGGGCCACGGGCATTGCGTGGCCAAGGGCGCCGAGTTCCGCGAGATGTTCTGCGAGCTTCTGGGCCGCGCGGAGGGCTATTGCCGCGGCAAGGGCGGCTCCATGCACATCGCCGACCAGGCCCACGGGAACCTGGGCGCGAACGCGATCGTGGGCGGCTCCATGGGGATCGCCACGGGAGCGGCGCTCAGCGCGAAGCGCCTCGGGCTGGACTTCGTGGCCGTCTGCTTCTTCGGCGACGGGGCCACGGCGCAGGGTCTGTGGTACGAGGTGATGAACATGGCCGCGCTCTGGAAGCTGCCGGTCATCTACGCCTGCGAGAACAACGGGTATTCCGAATACACGAAGACCGAGGAGATCGCGGCGGGCTCGCTCACCGCGCGGGCGGAGGCCTTCGGGATCGAGGCGCACAAGGTGGACGGCCAGGACGTGCTCGCCGTGAACGCTCTGGCGCGCAAGCTCGTGGAGCGCGCCCGCCGCGGCGAAGGGCCCTTCTTCGTCGAGCTCGACACCTACCGCTATCACGGCCACCACGTGGGCGACATCAACCGCGACTACTACCGCTCGAAGGACGAGGAGGCCGCGTGGAAGGAGCGCCGCGACCCGATCGTCAATTTCGGCAAGTGGCTGGAGGCAGAAGGGATCCTCGGCGCGGAAGAGCTCGTCGCGATCAACGACGAGATCCGGGCCGAGGCCGAGGCCGCCGTCGCCTACGCGCTCGACGCGAGATACCCCGACGCGGGCGAAGTGGACATGCATGTCTTCGCCGGCGTCGAACACGCCCTGCCCTATATCGACGGAGAGCGGACATGACCCGCGAGATCACGCTTGCCAAGGCCGTGAACGAGGCCATCGCCGAGGAGATGCGCCGCGACCCGACCGTCTTCCTGATGGGCGAGGACGTGGCCGAGGCCGGCACCCCCTTCAAGGTCCTGGCCGGGCTGGTGGACGAGTTCGGCCCCGAACGGGTGATCGACACGCCCATCTCCGAGCCCGGCTTCGTCGGCATGGCGGTGGGGGCGGCGATGACCGGCTCGCGCCCGATCGTGGACCTGATGTTCGGGGATTTCCTCTACCTGGTGATGGACCAGCTCTGCAACCAGGCGGCCAAGACCCATTACATGTCGGGCGGCAAGCTCAAGGTGCCGATGGTGCTGCGCACCAATCTCGGCGCCACGCGGCGCTCCGCCGCCCAGCACTCGCAGTCGCTGCACGCGCTGGTGGCGCATATCCCGGGTCTCAAGGTGGCGATGCCCTCCTCGGCCTACGAGGCCAAGGGTCTCCTGAAGACGGCGATCCGGGACGACAACCCGGTCGTCATCTTCGAGGACAAGCTGATGTACCAGGACAAGGCGGCCGTCCCGGAGGAGGCGTATCTCATCCCCTTCGGCGAGGCGGCGGTGCTCCGGGAGGGGCGCGACATCACCTTGGTGGCGACCTCCTCCATGGTGCAGGTGGCGCAGCAGGCCGCGGAGGCGCTCGCCGCCGAGGGCATCTCGGCCGAGGTGATCGATCCCCGCACCCTGGTGCCCTTCGACGAGGCGACCATCGTGGAGAGCGTGAAGAAGACCTCCCGCGCGATCGTCATCGACGAGGGCCACAGGAATTTCGGGGTGACGGGAGAGATCGCCAGCCGCATCTCGGAAAAGGCGTTCTACCATCTCGATTATCCCGTCCAGCGGATGGGCGCGATGGACGTGCCCGTGCCGTTCAGCCCCGCGCTCGAGGACCTGACCGTGCCCACGCCCGACGCGGTGGCCCGGCGCGCCGGCGCGGCCGTCAGGGGAGAGCTGGCCGATGCCGCATGAAGTGATCATGCCGGCGCTCGGCATGGCGCAGGACTCGGGCGTCATCGTCGCCTGGCTGAAAAGCCCGGGCGATGAGGTGAAGGCCGGCGACGCGCTGATGGAGGTGGAGACCGACAAGGCCACGATGGAGGTGGAGGCCGCCCATGACGGCTTTCTCGCCGACGTGCGCGCGGCGGAGGGCGCGACCGTGCCCGTGGGCCAGATCGTGGCGCTGATCGCCGAGACGGCGGACGGCGCGGGCGAGGCCCCTGCCCCGGCCGCGCGCACAGAGGACGGGCCGAAGCCCGACGACGAGGGGGCGCTGCCGGAGGGGCACCAGGTCATCATGCCCGCCCTCGGCATGGCGCAGGATTCCGGGATCGTCGTGGCCTGGCTGAAGGACGCGGGCGAGCCGGTGGCCGAGGGCGACGCGCTCCTCGAGGTGGAGACCGACAAGGCCACGATGGAGGTGGAGGCCGACCGGGCGGGCTATCTCGCCGCGATCCTCGCCGAGGAGCGCGACGACGTGCCGGTCGGACAGGTCATCGCCGTGATCTCGGCGGAGGCCCCGGCGACCCCGGTCCGCCGCGCGATGTCCGCCGCACCCGCCCCGGCGCGGCAAGAGGCCGCCACGGCGCAGCCGGACGCGGCGCCGGACAAGGGCGCCGAGCGTCCCGCGCCGCCCGCGCCCCGCCCCAAAGGGCCTGCGACAGCCGCCGCCCCGGCGGGGCGCATCCTCGCCTCGCCGAAGGCGCGCAGGCTCGCCGCCGAAGAGGGGCTGGACCTCGCCCGTCTCGCGGCGGCGGGATACCCCCAGCCCTTCCACGTCGCGGACCTGGAGACGCTCCGCGCCCTGCCGAAATCCGCCGCGCCCGCCGCGGCGCCTGCGGGCGGCGAGGTCGGGGTGATCTCGGCCGAGATCGACGCCGCCGCCTACGACGACTTCCGCGCCTGGCTGGCCACGGCAACCGACACGCCCCCGGGCGGGCCGCACCTGCTCGCGGCCTTCGCGGCCGGGGCGATGCGCGCGGCCCTCGGCGCGGAAGGAACGCTGACGATCGCAGCGGGGGCGCTCGGCGCGCCCGCGGCGATGGACGATGCGGACCTCGCGCCGCTCTCGGCCGTGCCCGCGCCGTCGGAGGCTTCGCCGGCGCTCATCCTCCGCGACCTGACGGGCACCGCGCTCACCGCCGTGAAACCCGCCGCCGCGCCCGTTCCGCAACTAACAGTCACCCGCAGGGGCGACACACTCGCCCTGCATCTGGCCCACGACGCCGCCGCGCTGCCGGAAGAGGCCGCGCTCGCCCTCGTCGCGGGCCTCGCCGACCGGCTCTCCGAGCCCCTGCGGCACCTGCTCTGACACGGGAGACCCCAATGACCAAGCTCGACCGGATCTTCGAGACCCTGCCCACCGATCTCTACATCGGCGGCGACTGGCGCCCGGGCGCCGAAGCCGCGCGCTTCGACGTGATCAACCCCGCCGACGAGACCGTGCTCGCCTCCGTCGCCTCGGCCACGGCGGTGGATGCCGACGCGGCGCTCGACGCGGCCGAGGCCGCCTTCGCCGACTGGGCCGCCGCCAAGCCGCGCGAGCGCGCCGAGGTGCTGCGCCGGGCGTGGGAGCTTATGACCGCGCGGCTGGAGGATTTCGCACGCCTCATCACGCTGGAGAACGGCAAGGCCCACGCCGACGCGATGGGCGAGGCCACTTATGCCGCCGAGTTCTTCCGCTGGTTCGCCGAGGAAGCCGTGCGCGCCGACGGGCTCGTCACCCGCGGGCCCTCGACCGGCGCGCGGATCGTGGTGCAGCACAAGCCCGCGGGCATCGCCGTCCTGGTCACGCCCTGGAATTACCCGGCGGCCATGGGCACGCGGAAGATCGCCCCCGCCCTGGCGGCGGGTTGCCCCGTGATCATCAAGCCGGCCTCCGAGACGCCGCTCACCATGCTCGCCCTCATGCCGCTTCTGGAGGAGGCGGGCGTGCCCAGGGGCCTCGTCAACGTGCTGCCCTCGCGCCGGAGCGGTGCGCTGGTGGATCACCTGATGCACGACCCGCGGGTGCGCGTGATTTCCTTCACCGGCTCGACGCAGGTGGGCCGCAAGCTCCTGCACGGCGCGGCGGACCAGGTCCTGAAGCCCGCGATGGAACTCGGCGGCAACGCCCCGCTCATCGTCTTCGAGGACGCCGATCTTGACCAGGCGGTCGAGGGCGCGATGCTCGCCAAGATGCGCAACCTCGGCGAGGCCTGCACCGCGGCGAACCGCTTCTACGTCCACGAGGCGGTGGCGGAAGAGTTCGCAAGGAAGATGACCGAGGCGATGGGCGCCCTGAAACTCGGCGACGGGCGGGAGGAGGGCGTGGACGTGGGCCCCCTCGTCAACGCCGACACGCGCGACAAGGTGCACGCCTTCGTGGAGGACGCCGTCGCCAAGGGCGCCCGGCTGCGCCTCGGCGGGCGCCTTCCCGGCGGCAAGGGCTTCTACTACCCGCCCACGGTGCTGACGGACGTCCCCGAGACGGCCGACTGCGTAAGGGACGAGATCTTCGGCCCGGTCGTCGCGATGCAGACCTTCACCGACACCGAGGACGTGATCCGGCGCGCCAACGACACGGAATACGGCCTCGTGGCCTACGTGTTCTCGGGCGATTTCCGGCGTGGCCTCCAGGTCTCCGAGAGGCTCGATTACGGCATGGTGGGGCTCAACCGGGGTCTCGTCTCGGACCCGGCGGCGCCCTTCGGCGGCACGAAGCAGTCCGGCCTCGGGCGCGAGGGCGGCCATGAGGGGATGCACGAGTTCATGGAAACCCAGTACATCTCGGCGGAGTGGTGAGATGGCCGACGTGATCGCCAGCCCCTCCGTCCGCAAGCGCGCCGCCGAGCGGGGCGTGGACCTCGCAGCGCTCGCCCGCGATCTCGGCCGCGAGACGATCGCGCAGGAGGATGTGACGGGTGCCGCCGGGCCGGCCGCGGCCGCCCCCGCCGCCGACACGAGCTACTGGGAGGTGGACCACGCCGCCTGGGGCCCTGTGCGCGAGGCGCCCATGAGCCGCTTCGCCCGCGTCGCCGCCCAGAACCTCGCCGCGTCGCAGGCGCTCATCCCCGCCGTCACCCATCATGACCGGGCCGAGCTCACCGCCGTCGAGGCGTTCCGCGCCCGGGTCAGGGACGAGGCGCGCGCCGAGGGCGTCCGGCTCACCACGCTCGCCTTCCACGTCAAGGCGCTGGCGCGCTGCCTGCGCGACTTCGAGCGCTTCAACGCCTCGCTGTCCGCCGACGGCGAGACGCTGATCCTGAAGGATTACGTGCATGTGGGCATCGCCGTGGACACGGTCCACGGGCTCATGGTGCCGGTGATCCGCGACGCCGACCGCAAGGGGCTCTTGCGCATCGCCGCGGAGATCGGAGACCTCGCCGCCCGCGCGCAGGCCCGCAAGATCCGCCCCGACGAGATGGGCGGCGCGTCCATGACGATCTCCAACCTGGGCGGCATCGGCGGCACCGCCTTCACGCCCATCGTGAACCCTCCCGAGCTTGCGATCCTCGGCATCACGCGCACCGAGACGGTGCCCGTCTGGGACGGTGAGGCGTTCCGGCCCGTCCTCATGGCGCCGCTCGATCTGAGTTACGATCACCGCGTCATCAACGGGGCGGACGCCGCGCGGTTCCTCGCCGCCCATGCCGGCTACCTCGCCGACCCGCGCCGGATGCTGGTCTAGCCCCGTAGATATCGGCCGGGCGGGCAGGACTGCCCCCGTCACCCTTGCCCGCCGTGGCCGCCGCCCGACGACTGCGACCCCGCCCTTCCCCGGATGCGGCCTCCTCGGGCGGCGAAACCCGACGATCGAAGGTACCGCAAGGGCGCTGGCGGGCGGGCGAACTGTCGGGTCTCCGAGCCAGAATCCTGGTGCCGAGGACCGAAGGCAGCCCGATCGGACCGTCTAAGCGCGAGGACCACCGTTCGGTCGCGCAGCGTGGAACCGGGCGTCACGCTGCTCCACGGCCGGAGGCCACCCGAGCCAAGGAATTGCCCAATCCGCCCTTGCCACCTGCCGGACCTCCCGGTAGACGAACAGGTGGAGACGTGGCCGAGTGGTCGAAGGCGCTCCCCTGCTAAGGGAGTAGACGGGAAACCGTCTCGAGGGTTCGAATCCCTTCGTCTCCGCCACTTGCCCCCGCGAANCGAAGGTACCGCAAGGGCGCTGGCGGGCGGGCGAACTGTCGGGTCTCCGAGCCAGAATCCTGGTGCCGAGGACCGAAGGCAGCCCGATCGGACCGTCTAAGCGCGAGGACCACCGTTCGGTCGCGCAGCGTGGAACCGGGCGTCACGCTGCTCCACGGCCGGAGGCCACCCGAGCCAAGGAATTGCCCAATCCGCCCTTGCCACCTGCCGGACCTCCCGGTAGACGAACAGGTGGAGACGTGGCCGAGTGGTCGAAGGCGCTCCCCTGCTAAGGGAGTAGACGGGAAACCGTCTCGAGGGTTCGAATCCCTTCGTCTCCGCCACTTGCCCCCGCGAAAGCGTTCTCCCCATCCGGCCCCGGCTGGATTTTTCCATTGTTTCCGAGGGTTATGCGGGTGGGGCTGAGCACTGGCTCCGGGGCCGGGTGGCTCGGAAGCGGTCTCTCAGGGCCGATTTTCTCTGGACCTCATGACTGCGCCGATTTGGTGAATAGACTGTAAGATATTGGTCTGAGTGAATTTTCCTCCGTGGCACCCTGACCACTTCGACGACGGTCGTGCTCGACGAGAAGGAACAGAGATCGAACGTTCGCTGCGTTATCCAAACGGAGCAGCGAGCGCGTCATCTCCAAGTGTTTGGTGCTCGCTGGCAGCCTTAGCAAGCTTGGCCATGCGCTCGCGATGCAATCCAAAGTTCCCTTGGAAGAAGACAGTCATGGCTCAAGCCCCGCTAAGCGTTCAGACCAATGGCCTCTTCAATAGCTTTGCGAATGAATGTTCGACCCGATCCAGACGGGTTCTTGAAGCGATCTTCGGAAAAATCAATCTCGTTTGCGCCCTCAAGTTTGCTGCCAAAATAATCCTCGCTGATATTCCGATCTGCAAAGGACTGCCCGGCCAGTTGTCGCAAGATGTCAAAAACAGCTTGAACGCCGATCGTCCTCAATATGAACGAATCCGCCTTTGCATCCTTCCAGAAAACTGTTTCACACGCCCTCAAGTAGTTGAGAACCATCTTGTAAATCAGTGCGTCATTTCCCTCGATATAGACATCCCGAAGAGGCGATCGATCTTTCGGTCCATCACGGAGGACCCGTCGCGGACTGGCCTCGCCCTTCCGCATCGCATTGGCATCGCGCTTGGGATTGCTTGAAAAAAGACGAAGTACGCCGTCTACGACGACAGCCGTGGAAACCTTCCAGTCCGCTTCCGCAGCCAGTTCTTCAAGCGCCTTGTCGCGTTTCGGGGCGACCATGATCCGGCCTCGCAGCGGGGACTCTTGGTCAGTGGCCAATTTGCGCGCAAAGAACACCGCAAGCTTGTCTGGCGTCCAATAATCCTCATCTTCATCGGACACGTTGTAGCCGAACAGCTCGTAAGTCAGGCTTCGATCGACCTTTTTCTGATTGGAGTTGATGGTCGCAAATATCTGCGCTTGAAGAGCCTTGGGCAGGTCGATGAAGATTGAGCAGAGCAAATCCATACTCTGCATGGCTTCCGGTTCGGCGCGTGCAAATGAAAACAGCCGGTGCTGGCCATCAATCACAGCAGCAAGCTTTTCCGCTGTTGGGATGGTCAGAGTATGGCAGCCACTATCGGATTCCTCGATAGACCAGACGCGGGAATCGACAACCGGAGCGCCGGTGTCTTCTTCGCTAATATATTCCAATTCCCCCTGGTCGAAACCGGACTCCAAGTCGTAATTCGCCGCAATGATGATCGAGTTTGGAAAGGATGAATCAACACGGTTGATGTAGGCGCTAATGTCAGTCAGCCGCTTATCCTGCATGAGACGTTGCGTGCCCTTAAGCTCATAGCCATCGCCATCAGGCTTCATGATCGCCCGCATGCTATCGCTTGCCGCAACCTGCAACAGTAACTCAGCTGGAAGAACAGCAACGTAGAACGTGCCGAGCCGCTGCTCGACTTTAAGAGCCTTGGTAACGTAGGGAAATGTAATGGCGGTCATTGCACAAACCCTTCAGTGCTTCCTCCGAGTTTGCGATCCACGTCGCCGCCCACCGCATCGTCGCTTCGCGGCTTGGTTTTCAGATCAGGGTTATCAGCGTTTGCGACAGTCCAAATCCAAAGGCCGAAAACCGACAAAACGACTGAAAAAGCAAAGACTTGCACGGGAGATTCCTGCCGAAACTCTTGAATCCCATGAAATACTGCAAACCCAATCATTATCAGGAGAGAAGCGATGGCAAAGACGACCATCAGCGAGTCGGATTTCTTTGCCGCTTCGAGCGCCAGTTGCAAAGAGGCAGCACCGATCAGCGCAGGATAGAAGACAGCAATCGCTGCCCGAATCCCAGTAAGAGATACCGTGTCGAACGGGTTTCCTGAAAACCAATACTTAACAATCTCAACGACAACGCCAAAGCCGCTGAAGACAATCACGCCAAAAATCAAGTAGAATACGAATGTTAGATCAGACAGAGGAACCTTGGTTCGACGCTTTATCTCACGCCAAAACTCTCGATTATAATCCGAGTTCTTCTTCTCCATATTCGCATCCCACGCTCTTCAATCGGATCACCAGGCCTTGATCTTTTTCGTAGTTTTATCGAACCGAACGAAGCATTGCCCTGTTTGCAGGTTGGTCAGATTGGCCCCTTTGCCAAGGACACGCGCCGCAGCACCTGGTTTGGCGTTCGTCGCGAAGGCAGCCACAAGGCCCATATTGTCTAGGAATTCGTCATCTTCGCCGGAGAAGTCATCCGGCGACTGCGACACCAGCATCACCGCACCACCCTTAGACCGGCTCATGCGGATTAGGCGGGAGAGTGACGGCAGCTTGGTCCCCAGAATCTGGTGCGCCTCATCAATCATGCACAGCACGCGCAAGCCCCGTGCACCCTCCGGGCTCGTCTCAGCATCGACAAGGCCGTTGAGATGCTGGTCGAGCGCGTCCAGAAGCAGGTTCACCACGATAGTGCGGCTATCTTCCGGCACGTTCGGCGGAAGTTTGATGATCCAGCTCTGCTGGAAGAATTCTGCCGGAGACAGCTTTGGCTCGAATAACGGGAAGCGGCACAACTCTTCCATGCTGGAGGTCGCACCGTCTTCCTTGGCCTCGTGTTCTTCATAGACTTCGAGCAGACGGTCGCGGATATGGCGCAGTTCGCAAGGCTCCTCGTTAGCCAGTGCGCGCGCCGCCGCCTCATGGACATAGTTCCGCTGACGGTCGCCAAGCTTCGAGCCTTTCAGGCGGGAGAAGGACTCGCGGAAGCGAAGCGCCGCTTCATCAATGCCGAATTGATCGCGCTGCGCGAGCGCCAGAACATCAAGCGGGATCGGCATGCGGGGCGGCTCGATCACTTCTGCTTCGAAGGCTTCACCAAGAGCGGTCTGCCCTTGCGTGCCAGTGAAACCAGAAAGATCACCTTTGAAGTCGAAGGCCAGCAACGGGACGGGCGCTTGCTCTCGGATGGCGCGCAGCATGGCTGCGGCCATGACCGTCTTGCCAGATCCGCTGCCGCCCATGATTGCAGTGTGCGGAGCGCCGCCCTTGCCGTTCAGGCTCCAGAAGACTTTCTCCTTGGTCGAAACGTCTTCGCCGATCTCGCCAAGCGGAACTCTGATTTCTCCGCTGGAGAACGTCGCGCCTGATGCGCCCGTGCCTCCGCCAACCGGCAACCTGCCGCCAGCCGTGGGCAGTTCAGCCACTTCCACCAATCGGCGCACGAAGCGCGCGATGTCTTCTCCGGCCTGTTCCCATTCTTCGTCAAGCTTGGATAGCCCGCGCCGCCAATGCGCTCCAACCAACGAAACCAGGCGTTTGATGTCGATATCCGGCTCCCCGGCGCGCTCTACGATCAGCGCCAGCCAGACCGACAGGGCTGTGCCCGTGCCGAACAAGGTATCACCTTTGATTACTTTGCCTTGCTCTAGCTCATCCGCAGGCATCTCTACCGGGGCGCTCATCGCGAGGGAACGGGCGATTGCAAGGCGCGCAGGCAAGTAGCGCTTGCGCATCCCAAGCCGCCCCATGAAGTCAGTGTTCAGCTTGTCGCTATCATAATCCGTGCGGAAGTTCGCTCCGGCCACTTCAACAAGGGAGATGCTCATGCTTGGCCTCCCATCTCTTCAAAGTAGCCAGGCCTGACGCTCGATTGTCCGATGTCGCCAACGCGCTCGAAGTGAACGAGGTACTTCTTTTGAACATGCGGAGCGATTTCCCGCAGATACTCGCCAACCACTTCCGTGTTGGTCGAAAGCAGGATGACTTGGTGCTCACGCTGCACCAGGTGATTGAGGACGCCCTTGCGGTGCTCGATATCAAGCCGCCCGAGCGGCGTATCGACCACCATGGGGAAACCGCGCCCTGACACGGACGACACCGCCGATATCAAGGCTTGGGTGAAAATCTGCTTCTCACCCGCAGATAGATCATAGCCGCGCAAATCCATGCCATCGGCATTCAGCAGCTTAACATCGCAGTTCTCATCAATCGCGATCCGCTCCACCAAGTCCTTCTTGTGCGCCATGGCGCGGTGCGCCTTGGTCATAGCAGCCGCAATCGCATCGATCTGGCTTGGGACGGCCTTGGCGACGATCTCATCGACCATCAGCGCAACCTTGTTCGCGCGCGCCGCGCGCCGTGCAGACGGCGCGGCCTGATCAAGCTGGCCGGAGAGCTTTGTCAGCTCCGTGTTCTTCTGGTTGATCTGGCTCTCCAAGGAGGCCATCTCGCGCTTCAACGCTCCGATTTCCTGATCATATTGCTGAAGCTCGCCGTTCACTTGGCTGAGGCGCTCGCGCTTCTTATCGACATGGGGAGCGACCGCTTCCGTGCGCGTTACCTCATCTTGCAGGCGTTTCAGCGACTCCTCGTTCGCCGCGATGGTGCTTAGGAGCTCGACAATCGCGGGCGCACCAAGTTCATCCAGCTCGTCCAGCCGGTCGATCACCTTCGAGCGCTCCAGCTCGTTCAGATAGGGATGCAGATATTCATCCGCGCAATTGTCCGGCGGCGGATACCAAAGCTTTTCCCAGGCATTGCGCGCGCTATCCAGAACGCCTTCGCGCTGACCGTCGCTTAGGGAGGGGTTGATCGCCTGCATGCCGGTATCGACGGAAGACAGGAACCGCTCAAGGTTGCTATCGCCCTGGTTCTTGCCGCTCTCCCAGCGCTCGCGCACGCCCTCGCTCAGAAGCGTGGCTTTGATGCTCTTGCGCAGGCTGAGGCCCGACAGCGCCAAGGCCAAATCCTTCATCATCAGGTCTTCAAGGCGGGCATGGCCATCTTCAATGGCCCGCTCGTAATTTTTGATCTGCTCGAATTGCTCCTGAAGGAGCGCCTGCGAGCCCGTGCCGAAGCTGGCCAACTCGCGGATCAGATGCTCTTGCTCTTCTTTCAGCGCGGCGCGGCTGGGCTCGATCTCCCCTAGGCGCGTCGCTTTCTTCTCGTATTCGAAGTTCAGCGTATGGCGCTCAAGCTCCAGCTTTTCGATGGTCTTGTCGGAGACATTGGGCGATTCCTTGCGCCGGACTTCGGCGTAGGAGCGCAAGTCTTTGGCAAGCTGCTTCAGCACCGGAATGCCAAGAAGCCCTTCGATCCCGGCCCGCACCTGCGCGGACATCTCACGCTCGGCCAGCACGCTCACCTGTTCGCCGTCGAACATGAAGAAATGCGCGAGCGTGAAGGGAAGAAGGTTCTCGGCAATATACTCGCGGAACCAATCCGTGCGGTCATTGCCCTGCAAGGCTCCAGGACCCACCGCCTTGCGGGTCGAGCCTTCATAGATGTGAATCTCTTCATCCTGCGGGCGGTAGACGCCGGAATCGCTGAAATGCCAGATACGCTGGATTTCCAGCGGCTCATCATTTTCGTCAGTGAAGACCAGCTTCACCGAGCAAGACGTGCGGCCCGCTGTGGTCGCGCCCCTATGGAGCGCTTTCTCAAGGAAGTTCTTGTAGGAGGTGGCAAGCCGTTCCTTGTCCGCCCCTGAGAACGGCGAGCGTGCGATGAGCGGAAGGCCGTCCCGTCCGAACATGCCAAGAACAATGGCTTCGAAGAGGCTAGTCTTGCCGTAACCGTTCGGCGCACCGATCAGAATAATGTTCTTATTCGTTGCGGGCGCAGGAAAATCGAAATTGGCGGTCGTGTAGGCTTTCCAATCCCGGAGCGTAATCTGCGAAATATGCATGCGTTATTTATCGTCTGCCTGAATACGGTCGAGGATATCGTCAAAGGAATCCCAAAGACCGGCGCGGCGCTGCTTTCCTGTTTGTTCGACTTCCGCCTGAACAAGCTCTTCGAATTCGGCGAAATGCATGCCGTTTTCCTTACAGGCTTCCTTAATCATGGAGCGCCCGTCAGAATTATCGAGAAGCACAACTACATTGCGCGGCATCTACTTCTCCTTCACGACTTCACGAACACTGAGCGGTCTGGCCCTACTGTGGCCCGCGATTTCTTCCGACCAAAGCTGGTGGATGAGATCAACTTCTTCGTCGGTGATCAAGCTTTGTCCGGTCTCGGCTTCGAGGCCGCGCAGGCGCTCGAATATCTCGGCTCTGGTCTGGAGTGTGAAGGGCCCCGGAATAAACGTGCCGCCATCGGTGATGGTGATGCGCCCATCGCGCCGCCGTGCCTGCCTGCGATCTTTCTCGTTGCGGATGGAAGCGAGCCAGTCCCGGAAGTCCAAGAGCGGCGTGAATTCCGCATAGCCGGATTCAACAAAGCCTTCCAGGCTGCGGTCCTTCTCCACCACCGTGCAAGTCCAGCAGCCGAAGCGCGAAGACGTGGTTCCGCAGGATGGAGCATCGTCCTTCGACGTCACAACCGGGCACTCTCCGCCGCTCGCGTTTCGGTAGAGCCCGATCAACTTGAGGTGCGAACCGCCCCATGGCGGTTCGTTCAGTGCAAGAAACTCCCACACTTCGTCAGTGTGAAGTTCAACGATGGGGCGAAACACCATGCAGCCAACCAGATCGTTGTGCTTGTTGAGGCGCTCGCCGTTGTCATAGCGACCAACCGATGCGGCGCGGGTCCCGCTTTCCGAGCGGCGCACGCCAAGCAGCAGCACAACCTGTCCGGCTTCATCCACCTGAGACTTGATATAGCGGCTGGTGGGCAGGATTTTCATCCGGTCTGTACACCAGCGGAACGAGCGGTTCGGTGACGGGTAGCCCCGACCGATCAAATTCACCCAGAAGGACTGATCCGGCGCAGGCCGCGTGACCTTTGTGATGATCGGCAGCCCGAAGGCACCGGCAGCATTGCCGATCTCTTCCATGCTTTCGATGATATGCTGGACGACGAGTGGGCTTTCGACCAGCGTATCATTGGCGACGATGTGCACGGGGCGACGACGCTGGGAGGGTGGCAGAGACAAGAGCATCTCGAAGACCAGATGCGCCACCAGCGTGCTATCTTTGCCGCCAGAGTAGCCGATGATCCAAGGCCAATCATGATCTTGGCGATACTCATCGAGCAGTTCTGCCCGAATTACATCAAAGAGCGCTGTGCTCTCATCTTCAATGGCGAGTGCTTCAGCGCCGTCCATCAAACTGCTGTCCCCCTTGTGTAGGCGCGATTCACTCGCTTTATCTGTATCTTGTGTAGCAGTCTCCGCGACCCACTGTAAATTGGAGATGCTGCCAGTGCCGAGCCGATTCTGTGCTGGGTGGCCGAGAATGACCCTCATGCGTCCCGTGTGGGCGTCACGGGCGCCGAGTAAGCAAGTGTGATCGTTGTTCCGACCACTCCACCGTCATCGGCTCAAGAACCCGCGCCAACGTCACCTCCGGCCCCTGCTGCCCGTCCAGGATCGCCTCGACGATATCGGGCGCGAGCAGGGTCAGGCGCAGGACGCGGGTCATGTAAGAGGGCGCGATGCCTTCCTGTTCGGCCAGTTCGGCGATGGTGGCGAACTCGCCTGACTCCAACATCCGCTTCCACCGGAAGGCGCGCGCCAGCGCCTTGACCAACGTGTTGTCGGTCCGCCGCGGTTGCGCGGCGCCATCCGGCATCTGCATTTCCTTCCGCCCGCCGCGCTTCACGATCCTGAATGAGACTTGGAGCGTGACAGTCTCGGGGATCGGAGCCCGGCGGCTCATGCTGCCACCTCGATCCCGCCGGCCAGCATCTCGCGCGCGAGGCCGCCGAGCCCGTCGATGCGTAGCCGGACGTTGAGCCCGTCCGTGCCGACATCCACCTGCTCGACCAGCAGCGCCACGATGCGCGCCTGCTCGGCGGGGAAGAGTTCGTCCCACAGTGGATCGAGCTGCTGCAGGGCCGCACGCGCGTCGGCCTCGGTGACGTCGTCAGCATCAGCATGGACGCGCGCCACCTTCCAAGTCCCTGCCACGACCTCGGGCTGGCGGAAGACGGCACGCAGCTGGTCGATCACGGCGGCCTCGATCTCGCCCGCGGGCACGCGGCCGACCGGGCACGACCCGGCGCCATGCTTCAGCACGGTCTGGCTGACATAGTAGCGATAGAGCTTGTCGCCCTTCCGCGTATGGGTGGGCGAGAACGCCGCGCCATCGGGACCGAACAGCAGCCCCTTCAGCAGCGCCGGCGTCTCTGCTCGGGTGCGCGCGGCGCGCTTGCGCGGGCTCTCGTGCAGGATGGCGTGGACGCGGTCCCACGTCTCGCGGTCGATGATCGCGTCATGCTCGCCGGGATAGCTCTCGCCCTTGTGGACCGCCTCGCCGATGTAGGCGCGGTTGTTCAGCATCCGGTAAAGGTACTTCTTGTCGATGCGGTTGCCGCGGGGCGTGCGGATGCCGCGTTTCGCCACCTCCCGCGCCAGTTCGGTCCCCGATCCGATTTCGAGGAAGCGGGCGAAGATCCAGCGGACATGCGCGGCGGTTTCTTCGTCCACCAACAGCTTCCGGTTCTCGACGCGGTAGCCGTAGGGCGGCACCCCGCCCATCCACATGCCCTTTTTCCGGCTCGCCGCAACCTTGTCGCGGATGCGCTCGGCCGTCACCTCGCGCTCGAACTGGGCGAAGGACAGCAGGATGTTCAGCGTCAGCCGCCCCATGGACGTGGTCGTGTTGAAGCTCTGCGTCACCGAGACGAAGGTCACGCCGTTGCGGTCGAACACCTCGACCAGCTTGGCGAAGTCGGCGAGCGAGCGGCTGAGGCGGTCGATCTTGTAGACTACGATGACATCGATCAGCCCGTCCTCGATGTCCTCCAGCAGCCGCTGCAGCGCCGGCCGGTCGAGCGTACCGCCCGAGAGGCCGCCGTCGTCATACTGATCGCGGACCAGCACCCAGCCCTCGGAGCGCTGGCTGGCGATGAACGCCTCGCAGGCCTCCCTCTGGGCGTGGAGCGAGTTGAACTCCTGCTCCAGCCCTTCCTCGGAGGACTTCCGGGTGTAGATGGCGCAGCGCTGCTTGCGGATCATTCCTGATTTCGCAGGGGCCTTTGTCATGTCCGCCTCCGCCGGTTCTTCAAGCCGAAGAACACCAGCCCGTTCCAGCGCGTGCCGGTGATCGCGCGCGCGATGGCCGAGAGCGACTTGTACGGCCGCCCCTGCCATTCGAAGCCGTCGGCGGTGACGGTGACGACATGCTCGACGCCCTGCCACTCGCGGATCAGCCGGGTGCCGGCGATGGGCATGGTGTCCGCGCGGATGCGGCTCTTCTTGCGGTCGCCACCGTCGAGCTCTTCGCCCAGCCGCTCCAGCCGCCGGACGGTCTCGGGCTTCAGCCCACCATAGGCCAGTTCCTGGATGCGGTATGCAAGGCGGGACTCCAGATAGCGGCGGTTGAACGGCGGCGGCTTGCTGTCGAACAGCTCGCGCCACTGCGCCTTCAGGTCCGGCGTCGTCGCCGTCTTCAGCGCGGCCAGGCGCGCAGGGATGGGATCGTGGGTCGTCATGCGGTTCTCCGGTGAGTTGGAGTTGCATGACGGCATGCGCTCGCCGGAGAGTGTAGGCGAATTTCTCCAGTCTCGGCAGAAGGTTCGCCGCGGTCTCGCAGCCGCAACCGGACCAGCCCCAGCGCCAGCAGGCCGCAAAGTTCGGCGCGGCGCTCGGCGGGAGTCATCTGGTCAGGCGGCAGGGGATTGGGGCGCTTCATGTCGAGGGGGCCGGAGGCTGTGGTGTTGTCACAGAGGAAAAGCCACCTCCGGCACCGTGATGGGACATCGCCACGACACAAATTCCCGCGGCAGGAACAT
>NZ_JBGFSI010000024.1:0-22108 GCF_041365735.1 Rhodosalinus sp. K401
GCACTGGCCAGACGCAGGTCCCGGCACGACCGAACGCTCTTTTCCGGTGCGAACACGGTTCACTGTTGCTCGATCGCGTTGACCCATTCCCGAAGAAACGCCTGGCGGTTCAGCGGGTCCAGATACACCATCAATCCGGGCCCCAGGCGGATCGGCCCGAAACCGGCTCTGGCGATTTCACGCGTCTCTCCCAGAGGTGGCAGCGCCCAATCGCCGGGAGCGTCACGAAGGCCGATGGCGAGCAACCGGTCGACGAACCTGCCCGCACTCTGCGGATCGCCCGAGGCACTCGGGATGATCGCGGTCCTCAGGATGACGTTCGAGAAATCGGTCATGCGCAGGATGCGCACACGGCCTCCGGAGTCCCGTGCGACCCTTTCGGCCGCATAACTCCCCAGCACGTTGTAGGCCAATGCCAGCCGCCCCTCCGCCACGTCGTCGATCATCTGCCCCGAGCAGCAGTAGAGCCGGGGATCGAGGCGCCCCATCACCTCGGCAAGACGCCAGTAGGCATCGGTCGCCCGTGCCTCCTGCGTCGCGAACAGATAGCCTAACCCGCTTTCCCGCACGTCGTAGGTGCCGATCGCATCGCGGAAGCGTTCCGGGTTGTCGCGAAGAACGTCGATGAGGTCCTGTCGCGTCGTCGGGACCGGCAGGCCGGCGAACCGTTCGGTGGAGATGACCACCACCGCGGGTTCTGTCGTGAAGGCGAAGATCCGGTCGAGCCAGCGCGCCCAGTCGGGCAGAGCGTCGACCACGGGGGAACGGTGGCTTCGGGCATAGCCGTCGTTCACGAGCTGGAACTGAAGGTCCATCGCCGACGATATGGCGACGTCGAAGCGCGCGCCGTCGCGTATCGCACGGTGAAGCTCGACCGAGGACGCGACCGCGTAGTCGAGGGTGAGCCCGGGATTGTCCGCGTGGAAATCCTCGAGGACCGGTGCGAAGACCTCCAGATCAGCCGTCGAGATGATGCGCAACGTCCGGCTGCCTGTGCCTTCGTAGCGGCGGTGCTCCTCCACCTCCAGCGCGGTGAGCAGCGTCGGCCAGAGGCTCAAGAAGACGGCAATAAAAGCGAGACGCATGCCCCCCTCCCTTCCCGGTTGCGGAGGACAAGGCGTCCTCCATGTGCGCGGAGCACGTCGGCGGCGATGGTAAGCCCGAGGCCCGAGCCGACGATACCTTCCACGTTTCCTCCACGACGGAAGCGCTCGGTAAGCCTTTCGGTCGGTCCCTCGCCCAGGCCCGGGCCCTCGTCGGTCACGCAGATGCGGGCGGCCTTCTCCATCCGTTCGACACGGACCGTGACGGCGGTATCCTCGTGCGAGTACTTCACTGCGTTGTCGAGCACGTTGCGAATGGCGTTGTCCAGAAGCACGGCGTCGCCCTCCATCTCGGCCGGTTCGGCGTAAAGCCTGATCTCGATGTCCTTCATGGCGGCCGTCGGCTCCAGCGCTTCGACCGCGCGGCGGGCGAGATCGGCCAGGTCGAGCCGGTCGCCGGCAAGATGGTCGGCCCGGAAAGCCACCGTGGCATGATCGAGAAGCTGACCCGCCGAGCGCGAGCTTTCATCGACGGCGTGGATCATGCGGCGCAGGCGCGCCCGGGCGCTCTCGTCCCTGATCGAGCGGAGCGCGACCTCGGCCTCGGCGCGCACCGTGGCAAGTGGCGTCCGGACCCTGTGGGCGGCCTCGGCGATGAAGTCCTCCGATCGCCGGATCGACTGGCCAAGCCGGTCCATCAGCCGATTGAGGGCGTCCAGAAGGGGCGCGAGTTCGGTCGGAGCGGGGCGCTTGAGGGGGCGCAGGTCGGACGGCCCGCGACGCGAGACCGCCTGCGCGATCTCGTTGAGCGGACGCAGGGACGTGCGCGCGGCGAAGAAGGAAAGGCCGACCGCGACCATGAAGAAGGCGACCGACAACGTGGCCGCGAATTGCGAGAGCTCCCCGGTCAGGGCACGTACGCCGTTTCTCGTCTGAGCCACGGTGACGACCGTGCGCAAGGGCTCGTTTCCCAGCAGCACCACCCGGGTGAGCGAGGCCATGCGCACCTCGTCTCCACGATAGGAACCGGTATAGAAGACGACGCGTCCCGGCGGCGTGACATCGAGCGTCGGCACCGGAAGGTCGGGATAGCCCGTCAGCGTCTCACGCCCGGCGGTTACGAGATAGAACACGCGGTCCTCGCTTATCGCACCCAGCATCGAGAAGGCCGAATAGGGAAGTTCCAGCCGCACCTCGCCCCGTTCGGTGCGCAGCGTTTCGGCGATCGTGGTCGCGGAGGCCGCAAGCACGTTGTCCTGGGTCCGTTCGGCCGCCTGACGGGCGAGCCCCGTGACCATCGCCCAGGACATGACGGACAGAAGTGCCGCGACGGCGGCGAGCAGGAGCGTCAGCCGGCGCCCGATCGAGCCGGATGCTCTCCCGGCCCGTGCGATCAACCGCCGGCCTCCATCCGGTAGCCGAGCCCGCGGACGGTGTCGATGCGGACGCCCATGTCGCCGATGCGGCGTCTCAGCCGGCCGACATATACCTCGATCGCGTTCTCGGTGACCTCGGCATCGTGGCTGAACAGCCGGTCCATGAGCTGCGCCTTCGAAAGGATCTGTCCCGGGTGCCGGGCGAAGACTTCCAGCAGGCGGATTTCCCGACTGCGCAGTTCCAGCGTCTTGGGGCCGCAGTGCAGCGTGCCGGCCACCGGGTCGAAAATACAGTTCCCCAGCGCGATCTCGTTGCGGGCCGATCCGCGGCGGCGGCGCAACACGGCCCTGCAGCGCGCCTCGAGTTCCGCGAAGTCGAACGGCTTGGTGAGGTAGTCATCCGCACCGTGATCGAGTGCGACGACCCGGTCGGAAACCTGGCTGCGCGCCGTCAGCACGATGACCGGCACCTCGAGGCGCGCGCGGCTGCGTATCAGGAAATCGCGCCCGTCGCCGTCCGGCAGCATCACGTCGAGCAGGATCAGGTCGTACTCGGTCGTGGCAAGCCAGTCCTCCGCGGCCGCGAGGCTGGCCGCGTGATCTACCGCGTGCCCGTCGAGCGCGAGCCGGCTCACGACCGCCTCTGCCAGCTCGAGATTGTCCTCGACCAGAAGATACCGCACCCGCTTCCCCCCTTGCCCTCGCGGCCAGCCGGTCTTCTCCGTCGTGTCAGGCTGGTGTCAGGTTCATGTGGTGGAGGAAGACCATGGGCGGCGGAGGACCGCCTGTCAAACTGGAGGAAAATTCATGAACACCTTTGGGTGCACGCGTCGCGCGCTTCTCGTCGCGGCGACGGCGACCCTGGCCGTCGGCGGCCAGGCTCACGCCGACAACCACCAGATGATGGACGAGATCCACTTCATCGTTCCCGGGGGCGCCGGCGGCGGCTGGGACGGCACGGCGCGCGGCACGGGCGAGGCGCTGACGAAATCCGGCCTCGTGGGCAGCGCGACCTACGAGAACATGTCGGGCGGCGGCGGCGGCGTCGCGATCGCCTACATGATCGAAAACGCCGATAGCCTCGACAACACGCTGATGGTGAACTCCACGCCCATCGTCATCCGCTCGCTCACCGGCGTTTTCCCGCAGAGCTTCCGCGACCTGACGCTGGTGGCCGGCACGATCGGCGACTATGCCGCGATCGTCGTGCCCGCCGACAGTCCGATCGAGGACATGGAGGCGCTTCTGGCCGAATACGCCTCGCAGGGTACGGACTTCGCCATCGGCGGCGGATCGGTCCCGGGCGGAATGGATCACCTGGTGGCGGCCATGGTGATGCAGGCCGCGGGCGAGAACCCGACCGAGGTCAACTACATCCCCTACGATGCGGGCGGCGAGGCGATGGCAGGCCTGCTTTCGGGCGAGATCGATGCCTTGTCCACTGGCTTCTCCGAGGCGATCGCCCTGGCCGACCAGGACGAGGTCCGCATCCTGGGTGTGACCGCGCCCGACCGCGTGCCGGCCTATGACGAGGCGCCGACCTTCGCCGAGCAGGGGATCGACACGACCTTCATCAACTGGCGCGGCTTCTTCGGTCCTCCGGGAATGGAAGAGCAACAGCGCCAGCAATACATCGAGACCCTCGCGGCGATGTACGATACCGAGGCCTGGGAAGAGGTCCGCGCGCGCAACGGATGGGTCAACATCTGGAACCCGGGCGAGGATTTCCGCAGCTTTCTCGAAGCACAGGAAAAGGAAATCGGTGACCTGATGCGGACGCTCGGCTTTCTCTGAGCCGGGCCAAAACGCCTGAAAAGGCGCGGGGCGGCGGGCGGATCCCGCCCTGGCATCGCCAGACGGACCGGGCTCGCCCGGCCGCCCCGCGCGATACCTGCGGTTTCGAAGGGAGGGGACGCCATGGCGCTGGATCGATGGATCGCGCTGATCTTCATCACGTTGTGTTGCATCTACGGCTACGCGGCCTTCTTCACGATGGACGAGCTTCTGCCGCCCTTCATGCAGCGCAACCCGGTCTGGCCATCGACCTTTCCGAAAGTGCTGGCGGTGCTCGGCATCATCGTGGGGCTGGTCGTGCTGTCGGGGCTGGAGAAGCCCGGCAGCGAGGACGAGCCCTCCGCAGTCGACATCAACTACCGCCGGCTGCACGACTACAATCTCGGCCAGGCCCTGCTCCTCTTGGGCCTGATGGTGGTCTACGCTCTCGCGCTGCGTCCGGCAGGTTTCCTGCTCGCGACCACCGTCTTCCTGGCCGGGGGCGCCGCGATCCTCGGCGAGCGGCGCTGGGTCACCATGATGCTCGTCGCCGTCATCGCCAGCGGCGCCGTCTGGTATCTCGTGCAGGAGGTGCTGGGCATCTTCCTGCGTCCGCTTCCCTTTTTCCTGAGGTGAGCCATGCTTGAGGGCATCATGATCGGCCTTTCGGCCGCCTTTTCGGTCCAGAACCTCCTGATGGTGGTTGCGGGCTGCCTGATCGGCACCTTCATCGGAATGCTTCCGGGTCTCGGGCCGATGTCCATCATCGCCATCATGATCCCGGTCGCGATCTCGATGGGTGATCCGACCGCGGCGCTGATCCTGCTGGCAGGTGTCTATTACGGGGCGATCTTCGGGGGCTCGACCTCCTCGATCCTGCTGAACGCGCCGGGGGTCGCGGGTACGGTGGCGACCTCGTTCGACGGCTATCCGATGGCGCGGAACGGAATGGCGGGCAAGGCCCTGACGATTGCGGCCGTCTCGAGCTTCGCCGGCGGCACGATCGGGGCGATCCTTCTTGCCATCTTCGCGCCCGCGCTGTCGTCGGTCGCGCTCCTGTTCCACTCCGCGGAGTACTTCGCACTCATGGTCGTGGGGCTTTCGGCGATCGCGGCGTTCGCGGGAACGGGCCAGGTCGCGAAGGCACTGATGATGACGGTTCTCGGGCTGATCCTCGCCACCGTGGGCGAAGGCGCGCTCTTCAACATGCCGCGTTTCACGATGGGACTGATGGACCTGCAATCGGGCATAAATTTCATCACCCTCGCCATGGCGATGTTCGCTTTGCCCGAGGCGCTGTTCCTTGTTCTGAACCCGGCGCGCTCCAGCCGGGGCGGCGAGGCCGGGGGCTCCGCCAGGATCACTGGCCTGCGGTTTTCGAAGGAGGAAGGGCGGGCGATCCTCCCCGTCATCGGGCGACAGTCGGTCCAGGGGTTCTTCATCGGTGTGCTGCCGGGCGCAGGCGCCACCATCGCGTCGTTCCTGGGCTATGCGGTCGAGCGCAACATCGCCAAGGGCGACGACCAGGCACAGTTCGGCAAAGGCTCCGTCAAGGGCCTCGCGGCGCCGGAGACGGCCAACAACGCGGCCTGCACGGGATCTTTCGTGCCGCTTCTGACGCTCGGCATCCCGGGCTCGGGGACGACCGCGATCCTTCTGGGCGCGCTCATCGCACTCAACGTGACACCGGGTCCGCGGCTGATGATCGACGAGCCCGACATCTTCTGGGCGGTCATCACGTCGATGTTCATCGGCAATGTCGTGCTGATCATCCTGAACCTGCCGCTCATCCCCTACATCGCCAAGGTCCTGTCGATCCCGCGCAACTACCTGATCCCGTTCATCCTCTTCTTCACCATGATGGGGGCCTATATCGGGCAGAACAACGCCACCGAGCTCTTGATGCTCGTCGGCCTCGGCGTGCTGGCGACGGTGCTGCGCTTCGCGGACTATCCGCTCGCGCCGCTTCTCATCGGCTTCATCCTGGGAACCATGCTGGAGAACAATTTCGCCCGCTCCATGCAGCTCTACCGGGGCCTCGATTTCATCTGGGAGCGCCCGATGACGCTCGCGCTCCTCGTCCTCGCGCTCCTGCTCGTGCTTCTGCCGAGCTTCCGTGCGCGGCGGGCGCGGCGCCGTGCCGAAGGGGTGGCCGATGGGGACTGAGGCCGCCGCACCGCTCGCCGGTGTGCGCGTGCTGGATCTGACGAATGTCCTTGCCGGTCCCTTCGCCTGCCATCAGCTCGCACATCTGGGAGCCGAGGTCATCAAGGTGGAGGCGGTGGGCCGGGGCGATCTCGCGCGGAACCTGGGCGCGGATGCCGACCTTTCGGCGAAGGGCATGGGGATCAGCTTTCTCGCCCAGAACGCCGGCAAGAAGTCTTTGACGCTGAACTTGAAGGCCCCGGGCGGCAAGGAGGCGCTGAAGCGGCTCGTGGCCACGTCCGACGTTCTTGTCGAGAACTTCCGGCCCGGCGTGATGGATCGGCTCGGTCTCGGCCACGGCACGTTGCGGGCGGAAAACCCGCGGCTGATCTACTGCGCCATCTCGGGTTTCGGGCAGGACGGACCCTGGGCCGACCGCCCTGCCTACGACCAGATCGTTCAGGGCGCCTCCGGCGTCATGTCGATCACGGGCGATCCCGACAGCGCGCCCTTGCGCGTGGGCTATCCGCTGGCCGATACGGTGGGCGGACTGACCGCCGCGATGGCGGTCTGCGCGGCGTTGAACGCGCCCGAGCGCGGTGCCTTCATCGATGTGTCCATGCTCGAGGCGGTGCTGGCGACGATGGGCTGGGTCGTGTCGAACCACCTGATCGGCGGTGTCTCGCCGCGTCCCGAAGGCAACGAGAACCCCACCTCCGCCCCTTCGGGCACATTCCAATGCGCGGATGCACCGGTGAACATCGCCGCGAACAAGGATGAGCAATGGGAGGCGCTTGCCCGCCATCTCGGGCGAGAGGACCTTCTCGCCTTGCCCGATTACGCCACGCGAGAGGACCGCAAGCGCAACCGGTTCCGGCTCAGGGCGGAACTCGAGACCGTGTTGACGACGCGGCCCGCCCAAGACTGGGCGCGAGAGCTCAACGCGATCGGGGTGCCTGCCGGCGCGGTGATGAGCGTGCCCGAGATCCTTTCTCACCCGCAGGTCGCCGGACGTGACTTCCTTGCCCGGTTCGCGGACGCGCCGGGCCTCGACCGCCCCATCGAGCTCGTGCGGATCGGCGCGATGATCGATGGGGTGCGCCCTTCGGTGACCACTGCGCCGCCTTCCCTTGGCGCGGACAGCCGGGATGTCCTTTCCGAACTGGGCTACAGCGATACGGAGATCGAGACGATGCGCGCGGAAGGTGTGATTTGAGCGAGGGAAGCGATGTCGCGGACTGGTGGCGCACGGCGATCATCGACATGGAACCCGGGCGCATCGCCTTGCGCGGCCACCCGGTGCAGCAGCTGATCGGACGAACGGGCTTCGCCGAGATGATCTGGCTCATGGTCATGGGCGAGCCCATCGCGGGCCACCGTGCGCGGCTCTTCGAGGCGGCTCTGGTCGCTGCGGTCGATCACGGGCCGCAGGCCCCCTCGATCGCCGCCGCCCGGATGGCGGCCACCTGCGGGATCGGGCTGCAATCGGCGATGGCCACGGGCCTCAACATGCTGGGCGACGTGCATGGCGGCGCGGGCGAGCAGGCGGTGGAGATGTTTCGCTTCGTCGAGACGAAGGGGCCCGAGGGTCTCGGACCCGCGCTCGACGCGTGGCGGACCGAGCACGGCCGCTTCCTCCCCGGCTTCGGCCACCGCTTCCACAAGCCCGTCGATCCCCGCGCGCCGCGCCTTTTGTCGCTCGTGGACGAGGCGGCCGAAGCGGGCGCCGTCCCCGGCGCCTACGCGGAGATTGGGCGGGCGATCGAGGCCCATCTCGCGGCCGAGCGGGGCAAGCCCGTGCCGATGAACATCGACGGCGCGACGGCGGTGATCTACGCCGAACTGGGCTGCCCGGCCGCGCTTGCCCGCGGCTTCTTCGGCCTGTCGCGGTCGGTCGGCATCCTCGCCCATGCATGGGAACAGACCGAACAGGGCGGGCGCAACAAGGGGCCGACCCCACCCGCGTACCGATGGACCTATGACGGAGCGTGAGCGGCTTCTGTCCGAGGCCTTCCCGACCCTGCTGATCGGTGCCGCAGGTGCCGCCATCTTCTGGGTCGTGGGCTTCCCCGCCGCCGTGCTGACCGGACCGGCAGCGGCGGTCTCCCTCGCCACGCTTCTGGGCCTGCGCGCCCATGTGCCCGCGCGCCTTCGCGACGTGGTGTTCCTGGTGATCGGTGTCTCGATCGGCAGCACCGTGACGCCCGAGGTGATCGCGACGGCGATGGCGTGGCCCGTGTCCTTTCTCGTGCTGAGCGTGACACTCGTTCTGGTCCTGCTCATCATCCGGGCGATGCTGATGCGCGTTTTCCACTACGATGCGACCACCGCCTTTCTGGCCGCGACGCCGGGGCACCTGACCTATGTCCTGGGCCTCTCGGCCGACCTCAAGGTGGACGTGCCGCGCGTCGCGCTCGTCCAGTCGGTCCGGGTTCTCCTGCTGACCTTGCTGGTGCCCGTTCTGATCGCGCTCTGGGGCGCCGAGGGCACGACCCCGCCGAAGGATCCCGGCGTGATCTCGAAGAACGCAGCCGTGCTTCTCTTCGCCTTCGCCCTGCCTCTCGGCCTGCTGCTCAAGCGGCTGCGCGTGCCGGCGCCGCTCCTTCTTGGCGCCATGGCGGCGTCGGCCATCGGACACGGTTCCAACCTCACCCCTGGTGCGCTGCCTTCCTGGGCGACGACGCTGGCGTTCATCACCATGGGCAGCCTTATCGGAACGCGTTTCCGGGGGCTCGACCGGCGCGGGCTGCTAGGCGCTTTCGGGGCCGGTGTCGCCGCAACCCTCGTCGCCTGCGCCATCGCGGCAATCGGCGCCGGCCTCGCGGCCGGGATCGTCGGTCTTCCGCCGGCGGCCCTCCTTCTCGCTTTCGCCCCCGGCGGCGTCGAGGTCATGGCAGCGCTCGCGGTGGAAACGTCGCTCGAACCGGCCTTCGTCGCGGCGCACCATGTGTTCCGACTGATCCTTCTGAGCCTTCTGGTTCCGGTTCTCATGGCGCGGATGCGAGGATCCTAGGTCGCCACCACGCAGGTCTTTCGCTGCGGCGTTTGCGACGGAAAGGCCGGTGCCACGGGACACAGCCGTTGGGAGTTGCGTTCAGGACCGGATAGCCGCGCCCAAAGGGGGCTCGAACGCGATGCCGAACATGGGGTCGATGGTCATCGACGGGTCAAGGGGCGCGGGCCTTTTGCCGGTACGGATGCCGCCGGATTTGGGCAGCCGCCTCCTCGATAGAGTTCCTCCGAGCATCACGTGTTATTGGGGCGCCCGCTAATTCCGGAGCCATGTCGGAAGACGATCCCCCGCGAAGCCGGTAACGGCTGCCTCGACGCAATCCTCGAGACTGCCAAGCCGCGCGTGCCGGCCGGACAGGCCATGCGCATAATGCGCGTATTTTCCGGAATTCGTCATCAAGCCTTTCGCGTGCGGCGGGAATATGGGTTCAACGATCGAGCACCAGCACAGGTCCGGGATCAGACGGACGCCCGCCTTCTGCAAGCGGTCGACAAGCCCTTCGGAGCTTGCCTCGCGCAGGACATCGCGTCCGATCGTGATGATCATCTGCGTCGACCTATTGCAGCTTCGATCCTGGAAGAGCTCTGCAATCCGGCGCGTCTCGGACAGCGACGCATGTGGGCTGCCGATGGCGACCAGGTCAATTGTCCTGTCGCCGCGATTGAGCTCATGCCAAGCGCCGACAAAGTCCGCCAGACGGATTTGGTGCCGCTGAGCGTCGGGCGCGGGCGCAGTATCCGCTTCGGGAGTGTGCCCCGCGACATGTAGCATGGGTGCGCCGGAGGTGGTGCCGAAAGCGGCACAAAGGGCCTTGAGGTCGTCTTGCGACGGCTGAAGATGTTCCAGCCCGGTCAAGAGTGGGATGTGGTCAGGAGAAAACTGGCCAGCCAGCCATCCGATCAATGGCCAGAGCACGTCATCATGGCCATCCAGGGCGGGCTCCACGTCAAGGATCGTTCTCGGGACACGGCCCTCTTTCGTGTACACACCGGATGCCGGCGCGCGTCCCGTCATTGCAATGAAGAGATCGAGATAATCCGGATGTTTGGGTGTGCGTGCCCCAAGGACGGTGTTGGCGTAGATTACGGCGTTCGATTCCGACCAGCCAATGACCTCGCCCTTATCCGGGGCACCCTCAAGAAGATACGGCGCGCAGGTGAAAACTGGCCTTGCTCCCATCTTCACATAGGCGTCAGCCAGGCGGCTTGCGCGTTCTCCGAAATCGGTCGGAACGTTCTGGGACCGCCAGTTTTCCCGATCTACCGAAATCGCATTGATCGTCGTGGGAACGGACACGCGAGCGCCCATTTCGGCCATCTTTTCCGCAAATATGAGGTTGGCCGAATGGGCGAGGATGCAGCCGTCGATGTGCCCTCTGGTGACATCGGTCAGGCTCTCCGTGCCTTCCCGTGCCGCCATGAGGCAGATGATTTCCATGGCGATCCTCGCTGCCGGCCCATGATCGCCGCTAAGACAGCGCCGGTCTTCCTTGGAGAGATGCAGATCGCTCGCCTGCGCGGGGGAAAGGTCCATGTCCACGCCATCGGCTTTCAGCCGGTTGCCTGAAATGGATGCTGTCTGCGAGCGCGCGACGCGATCATATTCCGATCGTGGAAGGAAGATGGTGGGGAGCGGCCTGTCGAATATGCGGCCCGAGACCAAGGCACCCAGCGTCAGGACTTCTTCGTGCTCGCAGAAAACAAGCGCCGCTGGGGAAAGTGAATTCAAGGACAGTTCAAGCAGAACCCCGCTTCCGCTGCAGGATCCACGCGAGGTCGGCATCATGAGGATCTTTCCGGATACCGATGCTCCATGGTTGGGGTGGTGTACGTCTATGATCGTCCCCGTTTCGGGGTCGACACCTCCCCAGAAACTCAGGCCTTCGCTACAGGCCAGCACCTCGCCATTCGCGTCACCCTCGATCAGAATCCGACCAGCCGTTCCGGTCCCGCGCGCTGAAGTCGTCAAGCTGCCTCCGATGTCATGGATTTATCGCTTCTTGTGTCTCGCAGGTGTCGGGAAATGTTCCAGAAGGGAGTGCTTGGCGCCGTTGATGTGATCGCGCAGCAATAGGCTCGCCCGGTCGGCATCACCCTCTTCGCAGGCGACAAGGATTGCCAGATGCTCGCTGTCCGCCCTTTCCATGCCATCGCTTATGACGAGCTGTGCGCGAATGTAGCGCTCGACGCGATCCATGGCGTTATCGGCGACGTCCTTGAAGTAGTTCAACGTGCTCGGTCCGTAGAGTGTTTTGTGGAACACGCGGTTCAAGTCGCCCCACTCCATGGGATTGGGAGACTGTGAAAACGCCGTGCAGTGCTTTCGGGCGTCGCTCAAACACTCTCGGGACATCCGAGGCACCGCGTCGCGGATAATCTCGGGCTCGAGAAGAGCCCTGAGGTCGAACACCTCCGCCGCCTCGTCCGCCGACAATCCGGCAACCACGGCGCCCTTGTATCGTTGGGTCTTGATAAGCCCCTGCTCTTCAAGCCTCGAGATTGCCTCGCGCACCGGGATGCGGCTCGTATTGAACATGTTGGCGATCTCGTCCTGGCGCAGCGGTGCTCCTTCGGGGATTTTGCCCTCGATGATCGCCTTGCGAAGAACGTCGAAGACGATGGTCGACGCGGACGCGGTCTTCGAGACATCTACGGCCGGAAACTTCATCTTCCATCACCCTCCAGCAGTTGCGGCGCCATACGATACTGCCGCGTCCGTGCAAAGTCTCTTAGTTTGCCTTGGACATTGGATCCAATATGCCATAGCGTGGCATTGTTCAACGGATCATCCAACGACCAACATGGAGGAAGACGATGCTGAAGAAGCTTTTGGGGGCGGCTACGGCAACCCTGTTGATGGCTGTCCCCGCGGCGGCCGACACACTGGATGACGTCATCGACAGAGGCACGCTGCGCTGCGGTGTCGTGCTGGATTTCCCGCCCATCGGCTATCGTGACGACAACAACGAGCCGGCGGGCTTCGACGTGGAATATTGCAACGATCTGGCGGCCGCCCTCGAGGTGGACGTCGAGTTGCTGCCTCTGACGTGGTCGGAGCGCTTGCCGGTCATCGTCACCGGTCGGGCAGACGTGGTCTTCGGCGCCACATCGGACAGCCTGGCCCGCGCGCGGACCGTCGGGTTCTCGATTCCCTACGCGATTTACTATGCGCAAGGCGTTGTGAATGCCGAAAGTGGCATCGAATCCTTCGAGGACATTCGGGGAAAGCGTGTTGCTGCGGCCGTGGGAACCGTGCCTGAGCAGGAGTGGCTGAAAATCGCCGAGGAGTGGGGCGAAGAGGACCTCTACCAGGGTTACCAGTCCGAGAACGAGGTTTTCCTCGCGGTCGCACAAGGCAAGGCAGACATCGGGATCACCACGAACACGGCGGTGAAGCCGATCACCGATCAATACGACAATATCGTGGCTGGCCCGCGCATGCCCTGGACCACGGACTACACCTCCGTTGTCGGCAAGCGCAAGGACGTCAGCTGGCTGAACTACCTCAATCTCTTTGTCACGCACCAGGTCCGGTCTGGCCGTTACGAAGAGCTGTGGGGCAGATATGTGGGTGGAGAGGCGCCCGAACTCCGCATCCCGGGCGTGATGTACTGATCACTGCCGCTTTTTCCTGTCCCCGCCCGGGATCCCCGGGCGGGGTTTCTTTGGATCGCCGCGATGTTCGAATACAACTTTCACTGGCGCCCGGTATTCCGCAGTCTGCCGGACCTGCTGGAGGCCAGCCTCTTAACTCTCCAGGTCGCGACGCTTTCCATGGTGATCGGCATCGTCATCGGTCTCGGGTTGTCCGTCATCCGCCTGAGGCTCCGCGGGCCGCTTTACTGGTTCGCCACGGCCTGGGTGGAATTGGCGCGCAACACGCCGGCTCTGTTTCAGCTGTTCTTCTTCGGGTTCGGGCTGGGGGCCTTCGGATGGCATCTGACACCCTACATGATCGTTCTAGCCGGTCTCAGCTTCAATAACGCCGGCTATCTCGCCGAGAACTTTCGCGGCGGCTTTCAGGCGGTCCCTGATACGCAGATGCGCGCGGCGCGAAGCCTTGGCATGAATTTGTGGCAGTCCTACACGCGGATCCTGGTGCCGCAGGTCTTGCGGATCGTTTACTACCCGATGACCAATCAGCTGGTCTGGGCGGTGTTGATGTCGTCCCTTGGCATGCTCGTCGGCTTTCGCGAGCTGTCGGGCGAGACGCAGTTCTTCGCCAGCCGCACCTATCGCATCTTCGAATATTTCGCCGTCACGGCGGTGATTTATTACGTCATGGTCAAGATCATTCTGCTCGCGTCCCGGCTGCTCGCCGTGCGTCTGTTCCGGTATTGAGGGGAGCAAAGTGGAAACTCCTATCAGCTTCTTCAGCGGGTTCGGGCTTCAGGACGTGCTCTTCATGGCGCAAGCGGCTTGGCGAACGCTCCTGATCTCGGTGATATCGATCTCCCTTGGAACGCTTCTGGGGGCGATCTTCGGCTGGATGCTCTATGAGGGGCGGGTTTGGGCCACTCTGTTCCTTGCGCCGGTACTGGACGCTTTCCGTTCGGTACCGCTTATCATCCAGCTGGTTCTTTTCTATAATTTCGCGCCGATCATTGGTCTTAACCTCGATGCGTTCCAGTCGGGGCTCGTGGTTCTGACGGCTTATACGGCTGCGCTTGTCGCAAGCGTCGCGCGGGGCGGTATCGAATCTGTCGGGAAACCCATGCGTCGGGCCGCGCGCTCGCTGGGCATGAGTTACTGGCAAGATCTGCGCTACGTGGTCTTGCCCATCGGGGCGCGTGCCGTTTTTCCGTCCTGGGTGGGCGTGGCTCTCGGCGTCCTGAAGGATAGCGCCCTGGTCTCGGTGCTCGGTTACGTGGAGCTTCTTCGGGCAAGTCAGATCCTGATGACACGCACGCAGGAACCGCTCCTGATTATCTCAATCGCCGGCGCGTTCTACTTTGCGCTGTCCTATCCGATATCGCGCTATTCGGCGAAAGTCGAGAAGAGGTGGTCCCAATGATCGAAATCACTGGCCTGCACAAGTATTTCGGCTCGCTCCATGTGTTGCGGGGTATCGACCTGGAAGTGCAGAAGGGCGAAGTCCTTTCGGTGATCGGAGCGTCGGGATCCGGGAAATCCACATTGCTTTACTGCATAAATGGCCTCGAGCCGATCCAGGAAGGACGGGTCGTCGTTGATGGTATAGACGTTCACGCCAGGCAGACTGACCTGAACAATCTGCGGCAGAGAATGGGAATGGTGTTTCAGCAGTGGAACAGCTTCCCCCATTTGACCGCCCTCGAGAACGTTTCATTGGCCCCGCGCATCGTGAAAAAGAAATCGCGGGCGGAGGCGCAAGAGATAGCGGTGAAGCAGCTGGAACATGTTGGCCTCGCCGACAAGCTCGATGTCTATCCGAGCGCCTTGTCGGGCGGACAGCAGCAAAGGCTGGCGATAGCGAGAGCGCTCGCCATGGATCCGCAATACATGCTTTTCGACGAAGCCACGTCGGCCCTGGACCCGGAGCTGGTCGGCGAAGTCCTGGACACGATGCGGATCCTGGCCGAGGAGGGCATGACGATGATCTGTGTGACCCACGAGATGGGCTTCGCACGAGATGTCTCTGACCGCGTCGCCTACTTCCATGAAGGTGCGATGGAAGAGATCGGACCGCCCGAACAGATCTTCGGCGACCCGAATTCCGAACAGACCCGAAAATTCCTGGCAAAGGTTCGCTGAACGCGGGCCCGAACCCCGTGCCACGGAAGCAGGAACAACCTTGCAAAAGTCGAGGTCGAGACGCCTCGACAGCCAAAGAGGAGAACAACCGTGTCGCGCCATGTTTTCACGGGCTGCATGCCCGCTCTGATGACGCCTTGTGATGCTGATCGCAAACCCGATTACGAAGCACTTGTGCGCAAGGGCAAAGAGCTGATCGACGCCGGGATGTCGGCCGTCGTCTATTGCGGTTCGATGGGCGACTGGCCGCTGCTGACGGACGAAGAGCGGATGGAAGGTGTGGCGCGCCTTGTCGAAGCGGGCGTTCCGGTCGTCGTGGGGACGGGGGCCGTGAACACCCGCGCGGCCGTGGCCCACGCCGCGCATGCCGCGCGGGTCGGGGCGCTCGGGCTGATGGTGATCCCGCGTGTCCTGTCGCGGGGCTCTTCTCCAGAGGCGCAGCGCGATCACTTCAAGGCGATCTTGTCGGCAGCGCCCGACATTCCGGCAGTGATTTACAACAGCCCCTATTACGGCTTTGCCACCCGGGCAGATCTTTTCTTCGCGCTGCGTGCGGAACATCCCAACCTTGTCGGTTTCAAGGAGTTCGGCGGCGCCGCCGATCTGCGCTACGCGGCCGAGTTCATCACGTCGCGGGATGACGACGTCACGCTGATGATCGGTGTCGATACCGCAGTCTATCATGGCTTCGTGAACTGTGGCGCGACCGGCGCGATTACCGGCATCGGAAACGCGTTGCCGCGGCAGGTGCTGCTGTTGACGGAACTCAGCCAGAAGGCCGCCACGGGCGACGCGCTCGCGCGGCGCCAGGCACGTGAGCTGGACGAGGCTCTTGCGGTTCTGTCGAGCTTCGACGAGGGACCGGACCTCGTTCTCTACTACAAGCATCTCATGGTGCTGAACGGAGAAGAGGAATACCGTCTGCATTTCAACGAGACGGATGCTCTCTCGGATGCCCAACGTCATTATATCGAAGCGCAATACGAGCTTTTCCGGGTCTGGTTCGACGACTGGGCCAGGAAAGAAGGGCTGTAGCGCTCATGCGGGTGATCGACAGCCATACGGCAGGTGAGCCGACACGCGTCATCGTTGACGGCGGTCCCGATCTGGGAGACGGGCCGCTCGCCGAACGTGCGGCGCGTCTCGAAGCGGAGCATCGCGACTTCTGCACGTCGGTTCTGTGCGAGCCGCGGGGGCATGACGCCATGGTCGGCGCCCTTCTGGTCGCGCCCACGGATCCCGGTTGCGCAGCCGGGGTGATCTTTTTCAATACGCTGCAAAACCTCGGGATGTGCGGTCACGCGACCATCGGTCTGACGGTCACGCTGGCGCATCTTGGCGCAATCCGGCCAGGTGCCCATCGGATCGATACGCCCGTCGGGGCCGTGGACGTGGACTTGCACGATGCCCATACCGCTTCGGTCGTGAACGTTGAAAGCTATCGCCTGCACAAAGGAGTCTCTGTCGCCGTCGACGGCGTGGGGGAGATCACGGGCGACGTCGCGTGGGGGGGCAACTGGTTCTTCCTTGTGAAGACCTCGCCGCTTGCCATCGCGGCACGGAATATCCGGCCCTTGACGGATCTGGCGCTCGACATTCGAAGCGCGCTGGAACGCGACGGGATCACCGGCAGGAATGGCGCCTGGATCGATCATGTGGAGCTGTTCGGCCCACCCCTGGACCCGCGCGCCCGCAGCAAGAACTTCGTGCTTTGTCCCGGCGGCGCCTATGATCGCTCTCCCTGCGGGACCGGGACCTCTGCCAAGCTGGCGTGCCTCGCATCGGATGGAGAGTGGCAAGCGGGGCAAGAGTGGATTCAGGAAAGCATCATCGGAAGCACCTACGGCCTAAGCTACGAGCCAGGTGCCGATGGGGGCATCGTGCCGACGATCACCGGCCAGGCTTTCGTCACATCCGATGCGACTTTGATCTTCGATCCCGCCGACCCCTATCTGCGCGGGATCCGTTACTGAAATGCGGTCATGCCAAGAAAAGGCGCATCGGCCGCTGGCCCCCATCGGGATGAAATGACGGATCAATCCGACCATGATGTGATCGTCATCGGCGCCGGGGTGATCGGCGTGAGCATCGCGCTCGCACTTCAGGAGGCGGGCCGCGATGTCCTGCTTGTCGATCGAAGCGCCCCCGGAAATGGCGCGTCGTTCGCGAACGCAGGTGCATTCGCCTTTTCGGACATCGTTCCGCTCGCGACACCCGGGATCATTCGCGCCGCGCCCAGGTGGCTCGCGGATCCCCTGGGTCCGCTCTCCGTCGATCCGTCCTACGTCTTCGCGATCGCGCCCTGGCTTTTGAGGTTCTGGCGGGCAAGCTGGAAGGATCGCTTCCCCAGGCTGATAGAAGCGCAAGCCGCCCTCATGGAGTTGTCCCGCGCCGCCCTCGAACGCCAGGTGGCGGATACGAGCGGCGAACATCTGCTGCAACGAGAGGGACAGCTCAGGGTTTACCAGGGCGCCCGACGGTTCGAGCGAAGCCGTTCCTATTGGCACGCCTGCCGGCAGTACGGCATTCGATTTGATCTGTTGGAGTCGCCGGCCGAGATCGCGGAACTCCAGCCGGGCCTCAGTTCCGAATTCACCCACGCCGGATATACGCCCGACTGGATCAACACGCGGGATCCCATGCTTTGGCTCGAGCACCTCCTGTCGGTGTTTCGTGCGCGGGGCGGCGTGGTCGACAGGCTGGACGCGCGCGCTCTGCAGGCCGGGGACGAACGGATCACGCTACACGGTGCGGAAGCGACGCTTTCGGCGGGCCATGTCATTGTCGCCGCGGGTGCCTGGTCGCGGACACTTGCGATGTCTCTTGGCGATCGCATCCCGCTCGAGACGGAGCGCGGCTACAACACGACAATTCGCCAAGCAGGCTTCGACCTCCGGACCCATATCACGTTTGCGGACCACGGCTTCGTGGCCTCCCGCATCCAGGACGGCGTTCGTGTCGGCGGCGCGGTCGAGCTGGCCGGTCTGGTTCGTCCGCCGAACTTCAAGCGTGCAAAGATCCTTCGCGACAAAGCCAGCGCGTTCATGCCGGGTCTGGACGCCAGTCGGGGAAGGGAGTGGATGGGGTTCCGCCCTTCCTTGCCCGACAGCCTGCCGGTCATCGGCCATGCGCGGCGCACGGATCGGGTCGTTTACGCGTTCGGCCACGGGCATCTCGGGCTGACTCAGGCGGCCGGAACAGCCGAGTTGGTGCAAGCCTTGATCTGTGGGGTGACCCCACCGCTGGACGCCGCGCCATTCTCGGCGCGGCGTTTCACATGACCTGGTGCGGAATGAACGTTCCAGCCGAAAACATCATTCAGGCGCCTGCGTCCCTTGATGACGGGCCACCGTTCCGGGCGATCGGTCTTGAAGGGTTTTCTGCCGCGCCCGACGCCGCGCATCGCCACACGGGGCACAGAGCTTAGCCAGAGGTCAGACATGCGAAGCACTCGGACGATCCATGTAATTTCGTGTCATGCCGAAGGAGAGGTCGGCGACGTGATCGTGGGCGGCGTGGCGCCGCCCCCCGGAAAGACGCTCTGGGAGCAGCGAACCTACATCGAACAGCAGGAGTCGCTGCGCAATTTCATGCTCAACGAGCCGAGGGGCGGGGTGTTTCGCCATGTGAACCTGCTGGTCCCGCCGAAAAATCCCGATGCCGATGCGGCCTTCATCATAATGGAGCCGGAAGATACCCCCCCGATGTCGGGCTCCAACTCCATATGCGTCGCGACGGTGCTGCTGGACTCCGGGATTGTCCCGATGAAGGAACCCGTCACCGAAATGGTTCTCGAGGCGCCGGGCGGCCTTGTCCATGTTCGTGCGACCTGCCGAAACGGCAAGGCAGAGAGCATCAGCGTACGAAACGTTCCCAGTTTTGCTGACAAGCTGGACGCGAAGCTCGAGGTCGCCGGGTTTGGCACCCTCACCGTGGATACCGCGTATGGCGGAGACAGTTTCGTTGTCGTCGATGCTGCGGCGCTCGGGTTTTCCCTGGTTGAAGACGAGGCGGCCGATCTGGCCAGGCTGGGGGTCGGGATTACGCGGGCCGCCAATGAACAGCTCGGGTTCACCCATCCCGAGAACCCGGACTGGGACCATATTTCGTTCTGTGCCTTCCGCGGCCCGGTAACGGCGACGCGGACAGGCCTCGAGGGACGGTCCGCCGTTGCGATCCGACCGGGGAAAATCGACCGCTCGCCAACCGGAACTGCCGTTTCTGCGCGAATGGCCTTGATGGCCGCCAGAAATCAGTTGCGAGTGGGGCAAACCTTCGAGGCCGTGTCGATCATCGGCTCGACCTTCATCGGCACGATCCATGGGGAAGCGCAGGTTTCAGGCCGGCCTGCAATCGTCCCGCAAATCACCGGTCGAGGATGGATAACCGGCATCCATCAGCACTTGCTCGATCCCGATGATCCCTGGCCGGAGGGCTACAGGCTGAAGGATACATGGGGTGTATAGCTTGGGCGCGTTTCCCGAGGGCCCCATTCGGTCCGAGACCCTCAGCCTGGTCAGAAATCAATGAGAAAGGAAAAGTACCGTGATCGGAAAACATCTTATCGCAGGCGAATGGATTGGAAACGACGAGACGTTCGCGAACGCTCCCGTGGAAGGCGATCCTGACAATTTTGCCGCCGGCAGCCCGGAGCACGTCGACCAGGCGGTCCGCGCGGCAGAGGAAGCTTTCACATCCTATTCCGAACTGTCCCGCGCCGCGCGAGCGACTTTCCTGCGCACCATCGCGGATGAGATCGAAGCGCGTGGAGCCCGGATCACTGAAACCGGCACGAGAGAAACCGGCTTGCCCCCGGCGAGGCTCGAGGGAGAGCGGGGCCGCACATGTGGACAGCTCCGCCTCTTCGCCGAGCATATCGAGCAGGGTGAGTATCTGGATCGGCGCCACGATCCCGCCTTGCCGGACAGGGAGCCCGCTCCGCGCCCGGATCTTCGGATGATGCAGCGGCCGATCGGGCCCGTGGCCGTGTTCGGTGCGTCCAATTTCCCGTTGGCTTTCTCGACGGCTGGCGGCGACACGGCCAGCGCGCTGGCGGCTGGCTGCCCGGTGGTGGTGAAGGGGCACGGCGCACATCCCGGCACCGCCGAGATCGTGGCCGAGGCCATTTCGGCAGCCATCGAAGCCTGCGGCGTCCATCCAGGTGTCTTCTCGCTTGTCCAGGGCGGCAGCCGGGAGGTCGGGCAATCGCTCGTTCAGCACCCGCTGATCCGTGCGGTGGGGTTCACCGGCAGTCTTGCCGGGGGGCGGGCGCTCTATGATCTCTGCGCGAAGCGGCCAGAGCCGATCCCCTTCTTCGGCGAACTCGGTTCGGTCAACCCGATGTTTCTGTTGCCTGGGGCGGTCAAGGCGCGCGGCGACGAAATCGCGAAAGGGTGGGCCGGATCGCTCACCATGGGGGCGGGACAATTCTGCACCAATCCCGGCATCGCTATTTTGATCGACGGGCCCGAGGCCGACTCTTTCATGGAGGCAGCCACCGCGGCACTGGACCCCGAGGCGGCGCAGGTGATGCTGACGGACGGTATTGCGCAGGCATATCGTGCGGGCCGCGACCGGGTGGCCGCCAGCAAGGGAGTGCAGGAGATCCTGACATCGACGTGCGACCTGCGGACTGCCACACCCTATCTCTTCGCCACGACCGGCAAGGAGTGGTTGGAAAACGACGTGCTTGGCGAAGAGGTGTTCGGCCCGCTGGGTCTGATCGTGAAGGTGTCGGATTCCGGCGAGATGAAAGATGTCGCCCGGTCGCTGCAAGGACAGCTGACATGTACTCTTCACATGGACGACGCCGACACCGAGATTGCGCGCGGCCTGATGCCGATCATCGAACGGAAGGCGGGGCGCCTGCTGGCCAATGGCTTCCCGACCGGTGTCGAAGTGTGCGACAGCATGGTGCATGGTGGCCCCTATCCGGCCAGTACGAATTTCGGTCATACCTCGGTCGGCACGCTGGCCATACGTCGCTTTCTGCGGCCGGTCTGCTATCAAAACATTCCCGGCGAACTCCTGCCCGAAGACTTGAGTTAGAAAGCGAGGGGGCGCCCTTGGGCCCGCCCCCATGGGGCGGTCCAGGCTGGCCTGCTGCCGGTTTCATGGTGGACCTTGCCGGGTCCTCGGTCCGGGCCTCATGCGAGCTCCGGGCGGGTTTCGGTCGGGCCGCACCGGCGCTCGGCGTCAAGTTGCCGATCGCGGCTGATCTCTGCCGCCTCACCCACCTGCGCTGACGATGTGCGCCACGTCGAGCCGTGCCGCGTCACCCTGCACGCGGTAGGCCAGCAGCGGCCCGTCGCCGCCCGCCGAGTAGTCGAGGCAGAGGGCGTTCAGCGCCTGGAGAGCCGGCCGCCCGTCGAGCCAGTAGTGGCCGAAGAAGACGGGTCTCGCGCCGGCGGGGTAGGCGCCGGCGCGCGCGAACTCCGGCAGGGGCCCGGGCGGCAGTTCGGCGGGATCGGGCACCGATATGGCGATGTCCGCCCAGCTCGCCGCTTCGCCTTGCCACCACTTGAGGCGGACATGCGCGCGGCGACGCCCATCCTTGTCGTGGAAGACGTGCCCCTCGGGCAGAGGGACTTCCGGCCCCTTCGTGGTCGTCTCGACGCGCGCGTGGAGCGCGTGGTCCTTGTCGGCGGCGGCAACGAGCTGATCCTCGTCGAGGACGCCGTCCCGGGTCTCCCGCGCGAGCGCCGCGATGACGGCCTCGTCCCAGCAGGCGTGCACCGCCCGGAAACGCGCCGTTTCCAGGTAAAGCGGCAGGCTCTGCATCCAGGCGAGCACCTCCCGCGTCGCGGGCGCGTCCGGCGGGAAGGCCTCGAGGAAGCTGCGGTGCTGCGCGGTGTTCTTCGCGCTTCGCGCGCGGAGCGGTTCCCCGGTCCCGGGATGCCGCGCGTGGTAATGGAGCGCGTTGAGCTCGTGGTTGCCCATGACCGCGCGCGCCTTGCCGGCGTCCATGAGGCTCCGGACCGTGCGGATCACGCCCGCATTGTCGGGCCCCCGGTCGATGAAATCGCC
>NZ_JBGFSI010000025.1:0-20395 GCF_041365735.1 Rhodosalinus sp. K401
GGCGATTTCATCGACCGGGGGAATGCCGTGACAGCGGGAACAGGATGTACAGCATGATCGCAAGGCGGATGATCTCCGGGCTCATCTTGAACCGCTTGCCGCAATCCGCTCGGTCATCCACCGACGCTACCGAGCCCCCTACCCCACCTCAAGGCGAGTTCCTCCGGCACGACCATTGGTGAAGGACCCGCTATTTGGTGACGCGCTGATTGGTGACGTGCTCAATGCCTCGCATCAAGTGAGGGCGAAACAGTGCCGGATGCTCGGTCGCCGGAAAATGTCCTAACCGATCCATAACAATATGAAGCGCTCCCGGGATCGTTGACGCCAGCTTTGCGCCGTCCTCTGGCGTCGCGGAGAAATCATAGACGCCGGAAAGGAGAGCCACCGGCGTGGAAGATGCGTCGATCAGTGGCCCTATTTCAGCTCCATCAAATTCTTCACTGTAGAACGCAAGATCTCCATAATAAACACCAGGAGCCCCCTGCGTATAAATCCAGCTGGCAACACGACGATGATCGATCGGGCTCGAAGGGCTCATTAGGCCCCTGGTAAAAGCACTGTTATGAAGCCCTGCATGAACGCACACGTGATTTTGAAAAGGGTTTTGGCGACCCTTTGATTGGAAGGGAGGTTCCAGCGCCACGACACCGTACGTCATATTCGGTCGTTGCGCAGCCATAGTTAAAGCAATCGCCGCACCCATGGAGCCACCGACGTAAATAGCAGGTTCCCCAATAACGGTCTCAACGAAATCCGTCAGCCAAGCAAGATAAACGACACTGGTCAGGCAGTATGGTTCGCCATCCCAATCGCGAGGGGGCATCGACCGTCCATGGTAAGGCATATCGGGCGCAAACAGACGAAATCGAGACGCGAGCTCGCAGTCAGCCATCTGTTCTAGATATTGTCGACCATCAGCACCTGCGGTGTGCAGAAACACCAGTGGCACCCCGCTTTCACCGGCTGTCTCGTAGTAAACGCGGCAATGACCACCTTGTGTGTCCAAGTCGACATACTTACCGGAAACTTGGGAAAGATCGGACTCGAATGCGGAGGCTTCGGTTGCCATGACTGGGGCTATACACTCGATCAAACGATCCAGCGCCGCGCGCGCTTGCGCAATCTTCAGCGGTTCGCCGGCAACCTCGAACGCTGGATTTGCGAGTTGAAGCGCTGTAAAGCTGTTATGCAAAGGAGGCTGCGGAGCTGTAACAACAGCTGACCAACCTGCCCTCGTTCCAGCGATGACGATATCAGGGGCGACTTCATCAAAAACTCGCACGTCACCACCTGAAAGTTGAATTGAAATGGAAGCATCCTCCACCTCCAATCGGACCGCGACCTCAAGCCCAGGACTGTTGTGGCGCAATTCCGAATCTCCCGATGCAGCTTCGATGCGAGCTCGCAAATCAGAGACAAGGGTCATGGTCAGCCCTCGAACTCTTCCATCACTTCCTGAGCAGTGCGAAAGCTGTCGATACCGGCTGGAACGCCGCAGTAAATGGTGATTTGCATGAAAATCTCGCGTAGCTCATCCTTCGTCACCCCGTTACGCAATGCGCCGCGAACATGTAGCTTCAGCTCGTCTCTCCGTCCGAGAGCGGCGATCATTCCAAGGTTCAGAATGGATCGCGATCGGCGATCCAGGCCGGGCCTGTTCCAGATCGTATCCCAACAGTATTCGGTCACCAGCTCCTGCATGGGAAAGCTGTAGTCTGTCGCGGCGTTGATCGACTTGTCGACATAAGCATCGCCGAGCACTTCGCGCCGTGTTCGCAAACCACGCTCAAAACTCTCGGAGACGTTTGAAAGATCAGCTTTGCTTTGACTGGCCATATGACTCTCCCTTCCAGACGGAGCGTGGCAGCATGCCACGCAAAAAGATTCGTAGACAATCTTACAACTGTAGTACACTCAGCATGCGACGCGCCGGCAAAGGCCGGCAGGCGTTATTATGGAGACGAATATGCAACTCCAGATACAGAAGAGCCGCGCGACACTTCGCGGTCTCGTGGAAGAGAAGCTGCGTGAAGCGATATCTGCGGGCCTGTTCAAGCCCGGCCAGCGACTTGTCGAACGGGAACTGTGCGAGACGCTTGGGGTGGGGCGCACATCGGTACGCGAAGCGCTGCGGCAGCTTGAAGCAGAAGGCTTGATCGAAACGGTCCCCCACAAGGGTCCATCGGTCGCGCGAGTTTCGCCCGAGGACGCTGTGCAACTGTATGCGCTGCGCGGCTTGCTCGAAGCGTATGCCGGAGGTCAGTGCGCGCGCTTCGTCGACGAAGATTTCGCCGATCGCCTCGACGCCACGGTGAATGCTTTCATCGCCGCGTGCGATACCGGTTCCCGACAGGCGATGGTCGAAACGAAAACTGCGTTTTACGAACAGCTGATGACAGGTTGCGGAAATAAGTATGTGACGAAGTTCCTGACAAGCCTTCACAATCAGATCAGTGCGCTGCGGTTCACCTCGATGAGCCAACCCGAGCGCCTGCCCCAAAGCATTGCTGAAATCCGGGCCATTGCCACTGCTATTAGGGCAGGCGATGTCGCGGCCGCCGAAGAGGCCTGTCGACGACATATCGAGAATGCGTCCAAGGTTGCCTTGGCGCAAATGCGTGACTGAAGCGATCATCCCATGTTGTCCGGCAAAAAAGTCGCGATCACTGGAAACGAAAAAATCAGAGCCAAGCATACGACTTCGGCAACGATGAAGGGCAGAATGCCTACAAAGACGTCCTTCGTTTGAACTTGGCCGTCGGAAGCGCTGACAACAGCGAACAGATTCATGCCAACTGGTGGAGATATGACTGCGATTTCGACCAGCTTAACTACAATCACGCCAAACCAGATGGGGTCGATTCCCATAGCCTCCGCCACCGGAAACAGAAATGGTAGCGTCATGACCATGATCGAGATTGGATCGACGAACATGCCCAGCACCAAGTAAAGCGCAACGAGCATCGCCAAGAACATCGCTGGGGTGACGGCATTGGCTTCTAGGAAATCGTTCACGTCGCCAATGAAGCCAGATGTCAGAAGGAAGCGCGCGAAAAGTGTACCGCCAATAATGATAAAAAACAGGGACGCCGTGAGGCTGAGTGTCGACTCGACACTGCTTGAGAACTCACGCGCAGATAGGCGACGTCTCAGGAGGGCTATGACAAGTGCGCCGACGACGCCTACAGCTCCGGCTGCGGATGGAGGCATGAAGCCAGTGTAGATGCCCCCGAGGACGATTCCGATCAGAAGGATTACCGGCCATATAGCAGCGAAGGCACGCAGCTTCTCGCGGATCGGCAAGGCCTCTTCCCGATTCGGCGCCCAGTGGGGCTTCCAGCGTAGCATAATGGCGATTGATGTCATAAACAGGATCGCCGTCAAGATACCGGGCAGGATGCCTGCCACAAGCAAACGCCCAATACTTTCACCCGTCAGAATCCCATATATGATGAAGCTGAGAGACGGCGGAATGAGAGCCGCCAAGGTGCCGACCCCGGCAATACAACCCGCGGCAAAAGCCTTGTTGTAATTGCGCGCCATCATCTCCGGCATCGCAATTCTCGTGAACATGGCCGAGTTCACTATAGTGGAGCCAGAAATCGCGGCAAATAGTGTCGAGCCGACGACGGTCGCATGGTAGAGGCTACCCCGAAACCGTGCGAGAGAGACCTGGGCAAAGTAATAAAGTTCTCGGACGACGCCGGACGATGACATTATTGCGCCCATCAGGATGAACATGGGTACAACAACGAACGTGTAGGACGACACTGTCGCGAACGGAACGAGCTGAGCCTGGATTAGTGCAAACGGCAGACCACGCGACACCCACATTCCTGCAAAGGCCACCAGGAACAACGCGATCGCCACCGGAACGCGGAGCGCAACAAGGGCCATGACGGAGAGAATGGCCAGAGCGCCAAGCGACAACGGCTCCATCAGAGCGCGTCCCGGCCGAGGATTTGCATAAGGGCAATCAGCGCCGATCCGATCGCACCTACGAGAACCGCCGTCTTGAACGGCCATACGGCGAAGGGGATGATTCCCTGCGCACTTTCGGAAAGCTGATAGCTTTTGGTGACCAGGTCGACGGCCTGCCATCCGATGACCCCGAAAACGGCCAGTGCGGCAACAAGACCAATATAGCCGAACAGCCGCTGAAGCGCCTCAGGCAACAGGTTCGCGACAATATCAACATCGACATGGCTGCGCCGATACTGGGCCAAGGGCAGAGCCAAAAAGAAGGCTGCGGCCAAACCTTTCGATGCCAACTCGAGCGCGCCGGGTACCCCTGTGTCGAAAAACTGGTAACCGATGACGTCAGCAAACCCCAATGCGGCAATTCCGACGATCAGAACGCCTGACATGATCGCACAGGCGAAAACGAAGGTACGAGTGACGCTGTCAAGGACACTCATGGGGAGGACCCCTTCAGGCTTTGCGACAAGGCGCCCTGCGCCATCCGGGGGCACAGGGCAAGAAGAAGAGACGCCGTTAGGACTGGCTATCTTCGCCCATCATCTGACGCACGTCGTTTGCTGTCCCGGCAGCCTCTTCGGCAAGATCGGGGAACCTCTCCGAGATTTGCTCGACCCAGAGGGTCAGCATGTCGGGCACAGCTGCATAGGCGGCGTCCTTTTCTTCAAATTCGATGACCTCGACGCCATTTGCACGCATCACCTCGAGCGCGGCTGCTTCGACCTCTTGCGTCATGGGAAGCGACATCGCCTTGGCTTCAGCGGCAACCTCCATAAACAACGCCCGGGTTTCGGGCGACCACGAATTCCAGTTGTCTTGGCTGGTAAAGAGCGTCACCGCATTGATTGCGCCGAGATCCAGGTCGGACATGTATTTCGCGACCTCGTGCAGCTTGAACGGCACGGTCAGTGAACGTGTCCAGTACACGCAGTCGACAACGCCCCGCTGAAGGGACTCATACATCTCCGGCATCCCGAGATTGACCGGGATCGCCCCGAGCGCCTCGAGCATCTGCGGGATGAAGGCGCCATAGCTGCGCACCTTTTTGCCTCTCAGATCGTCCATGGTTCGCACTGGCTCAGTGCACAGCAGAGTGTATTGCGGCAGATGGCGCAGAACGAGCGGCTTAAGGTTGAGCCGATCGAACTCGGCCTGGATGGTCTCGTTCTCGGCGTAGAGCGTCTCGGTGATGTCGAGCACACTATCGGCCTCGAATGTTGCCGGGACTGCATTCGTGAGCCCTGCAAACGGAAGCTCCCCGAAATGGTAGCCGGTTACGATACCCCCGAGCCCGATCGCACTGGCACCGACGAGAGGAATGATCTCGTTCGGACCACCTAAGGCGTTCGAGAAATTCAGATCCACTTCGATGCGCCCGTCCGACCGTTCGGCCAGCTCTGCGGCAACGAACCGATCAATGTCTGACAGGTAGACGCCCTCCGGGAAAGGGGACCCGAGTTGCAGGAACAGGCGATCGATCTCGGCACTCGCCGTGGTAGACACGGCTGTCAAAGCAAGAGATGCGCCGAAGATGCGCGAGGCAAGTTTTGTCATGTTGCTCCTCCCTACGAGAATCACCGCGAGCGTTGGTCGCACGCGTTGATGCAGTCAGAGCCTACTTTAGCCGCTTGCCAGAAATCAACGGATGATCAGACAATCTGAAAAACTCCTTGCGTGAGAGGAGGTGGATGTCGATATTGACGTGGCCGGTACGTTGGGGAGGCTTGTTTGCCAGAGACACATCGCATCGCGGTCCTGGGTCTTGGTCGCATGGGGCTGCCGCTGGCAACCAACCTTGTCTCGAGCGGCTTTTGCGTCGTCGGCCATGATACTCGCCCTTCAGCACGGTCTAGGTTCGGCGCGATAGCGGACGTAACCGACACGCCGGTTGCAGCCGTACAGCGCGCAGACGTCGTCATAACGATGCTTCCCGATGGTCGAGTTGTCCGGGAGGTCCTCACTGGCGTGCAAGATGCAATAAGCCCCGGCACAATCGTGATCGACATGAGCTCGTCAGCTCCGCTGGTTACTCGAGAACTGGGAGACATCCTCGCACACAAGAAGATTGCTCTGATCGACGCACCCGTCTCAGGTGGCGTATCGAGGGCTGAGGCCGGAACCCTTGCCATCATGGCCGGGGGCCCAAGCGACAAGATCGAGCAAGTTCGCCCGATTCTCGAAGCGATGGGCTCGCAAATCTTCCTCACCGGAGGCTTGGGCAGCGGTCACGCCGTCAAGGCACTGAACAACTACGTATCGGCTGCAGGTCTTCAAGCGGCATGTGAAGCGACTTTGATCGCACAAGAATTCGGGATCGATGGCCAAGTATTCATTGACGTCCTGAACGCGTCAACGGGCCGAAACAACTCCACCGAGGTCAAGATGAAACCGTTTGTCCTCTCGAGGGATTTCGGGTCAGGCTTCGCATTGGGACTAATGTCGAAGGACATTCGAACAGCGAATGATTTAGCTAAGGCTCTTGCAGCGACACAACCGGGTCTTTCAGCGACCGCAGACTTGTGGACCCGTGCGGCAGGGGCGATGCCCAACGGGGATCACACCGAAATCTACCGTTTTCTCTCTCAGGGCTCTGAAGACCAAGGGTGACCCCCAACCGCGACGGCGTATGTGCTTTGACTGGATCCAAATTGAAGTGCCATAACGTGAACACCGCGGCTTTCAGCGCAATGCGTAACTGCGCGTGGGAAAATAGAAACAGGAGGCTCGCTTGAGCGATGATACGTGGGAAGTTTATGCGTTGCGTTATGCAACACTGCCCGGGTTCACGCGCTCCGATAGCTTCCTGTTCAATGACGATCATGCCTGCCTCAATGGTATGGACTATTTCGTCTGGCTTTTACGCAGCCCTAGCCGAGCGATTGTCGTAGATACAGGGTTCGGCGCTCTGGAGGCCGAGAAACGGGGCCGGAAGCTGCTGCACGATCCTGTCACTCTTCTGGAGCAATTGGATATCTTATCCGGCTCGGTAGATTCGGTGATCATCACACACCTGCATTACGACCATGCCGGTTCTCTCGAGCGGTTTCCCAATGCCTCCTTTCACCTCCAAGCGGCCGAAATCGCATATGCGACCGGGCCCTGCATGTGCCATCCCATCTTGCAAAAACCATTCACGGTCGAACATGTCGTCGAGATGGTCCGCTGCATCTATTCCGGGCGAGTCGTATTTCACAACCGCTCTGCAGAGATCGCACCAGGCGTTTTGGTTCATCGTATCGGAGGTCACTCGCGCGGGCTGCAGTCCGTCCAGGTGAAGACCGGTGCAGGGTGGGTGTGTCTTGCTTCTGACGCGACGCATTTCTATGAGAACTTCCTCACAGAAAACCCGTTTCCCATCGTAGTGGACGTGCAGGATGCTCTTGACGGCTTCAAGACCATTCGCGCGCTGGCCTCCAGCGCGGAGCACACAATTCCTGGTCACGACCCAAAGGTCTGCTTGCTCTTTCCCGAAGTTCTCCCAGACATTTACCGGCTGGACACGCAACCTTTAAAACGTCTCGATCGGCAAGGACAAATCATATGACGTCGCATCTGCTGTGTATCGAGAACGGCTCAAGAGAAGTCTGGAGTTTAGTCGGGCTGGCATCGTATGCACCACCGGCATCGTACACACCATGGATCTACGAATTTAGATATTGGAAATGAAAGGCGCGATCTGAGCAAGCATCCGGCGCGGGTCAAAGTCAGGTGCTTGGCGAATTTTCAATTATTTCGATTTTCAAGAGGGTTTTTCGAAGCTTATGCCTATTTAATTCACGACATAGGTCTAATTTATTGCGGTAGCAATATGGGAAAGCCGCCTCCTCACTGATATGCCACCTGATTTTTGACTTCACTGTCGCCGTTCTACTCAGTGGTGCAATGCGAGAACGACTTGAAACTTGCGTTCATGCAGTGGTGGAAGAGTCATTCTAACCAGCCTGCGCCAGGACAGTGACGCGGGCAAGTTACAGGCTCCCCGACAACGCGTCATGGACCGCAGTCGAAGGGGGCAACGTTATCTTAGATACAAAACGCCGATCAGCCGGCTCGGGCGCGACAAGGACAAGCTGTCGAGGCTTCGCAGCTAGCGCCCGTCCGGGGGCTCGGGCAGCAGCAGAACCACGAGGGCAAGCATCGAGGGCAGCGCATAGATCATTCCGCCGAGCTGTCCATCGATCGAGGACTCTGACTGCCAAGACAGAAACCAATCGCCCGCGATCACCATGAACCCGATGCCCCACACTAGGATCGCGAGGAGACAACCGTAGATCCCTGCGGTCTTTGCTGCGTCGAAGGTCTCGCCGGACCCTCCTCGGGCGCCGATCAGCCGGATGATCCCGATCGTCGAGAACAGTCCTGCCAGGGCTTCAGCCGCGGTGATGGCGACAAGCGCGACTGTGGCCGCCCACGGGGCCGTGACGGCTCTCCAGGTCTGTGCCGGATTTCCGTAGGTATCGCTCATCTCCAGCATGGGACGAACCGCAAAGTCGCGCGTGCCCGAGAAGCCGCTTACGTTGTTGAGAAGCCCAAGCCATCCCCACAGGGCTGGAAAAAGCAGCAGAACAATCGGGGATAGTCGCCGCGCGGCTCTGTACGACATAGCGATGCGTCTCCTTGGCCAGTTCCGTTTTCGCCGTCTCCCAAAGGTCAGCACCTTTAAGGGACTATGCCCCGTCGCTTCAGACTATCCCGAAGATATAAGCGCAAATTTCCCGAGAGGAATCTCATTGGGCGGAGCCGAAGTCCAATGCGTAATCATCCACCGATCATGCGTATCGCGCATCAGCGAGGCGTTATTTCACAATGCGACTGCCGGCGGTTGGATCTCTGAAGTCAGTAGGCCGATATTTCCCAAGTAACTTTGTATTGTGAGAATCTTGACCGTTCTCGTGGGCATTTTCAACTCTGAAGGCGATGTCGGCTACAAGATCATCGATTTTGAGGGTTCCACAAGCGCGGTTTCCAAGCTTTTCTCGGGCTTTGGCCTATTTGGGCAGCGCCAAGGCGCAACTATCGAGCCGCTTTTGTCTCGGTTTTGTTGTGCTTGCCGTCATGCGGGCCTCGGCGGTGGCTTGAGCGCGCGGATGGCGGCAAGGATTTGGCCTAAGACGCTGCCCGATACAACGACCTCTGCCAGCTGGAAAGTGATCTTGCGCGCATGTCGCACAACCCGTGCACCGATCTCGATGAGACGGCTTTGGATGCTCGTGAGCGACCAGTCGGCAATTTCTTCTGGCAATTCGGCACGACCAAGAAAGCTGCCAAGGTTTTAGGCTCAGGACTCATAGCCAGTAGATGACCATAGCGGCGAGAGCGATGGCCGAGAGGAAGACCTTCGGGCACCGGTCGTAGCGCGTGGCCACCCGCCGCCAGTCCTTGAGCCTGCCGAACATGATCTCGATCCGGTTTCGGCGTTTGTAGCGGCGCTTGTCATATTTGACCGGCTTGTTGCGCTGTTTCCGACCAGGGATGCAGGCGCGTATCCCCTTGTCTTTCAGCGCTTCCCGGAACCAGTCAGCGTCATCGCCGCGATCCCCGAGCAGCCAGTCGACGTCGGGCAGGCTGTCGCAAAGCGCCCGCGCACCGATGTAGTCGCTGACCTGTCCCGCCGTCACGAACAGGTTCAGCGGGCGTCCCTGGCTGTCGCAAATGGCGTGCAGCTTGGTGTTCATGCCGCCCTTGGTGCGTCCGATCAGGCGACCACGCCCCCCTTCTTGACGCCCAGACTGGACGCGGTGCGGTGGGCCTTCAGGTAGGTGGCGTCGATCATGGCCCTGGTCTCCTCGGCCTCGCAGCCAGGCCCGCCATAATCCGCACGAACACACCCTTCTCGCTCCAACGCTTCCAGAGGATGTAGAGCGCCTTGTGCGGGCCGTACGGCTTCGGTGCATTTCACCAACGCAACCCATCGCGATTGATGAAAACAGCGCCTGACAGCACGCGTCGATCATCGACGCGAGCCTTGCCGTGGGACTACGAGAAAGCGGGCTCGGGACATGCCATCTGAGCTTCTGTCAGCTTAAAGACGTTGCTCATGTCACCGCTCACTTTTCGAACGGTCACGCGGAACATTAGCGTGTGATCAATGAATCCCGACCTGAGTGCTTGCTTCCATTCCTGTGAGAGAGTCACACCATTAAACCGTGGAGCCGAATACCTAGTCGAGCACCGCTCTCGAACCGGAAATCCGGTGGCTGGAAAGATAGATGGCGGCAGGTCTTGGATTAAATTGAACGTCATAAAGTCCGTGGCGCGGGAAATACCCTCTGTCATGATCGTCAAACGTATCCAGCATCACCGATACGGCCACTGGATAGTCTTGCGCCGCGCGCAAAGCCGAGAGAATACGAGCGCATTGGTATGCATCGTTGTTGGCCGGTTGGGCGGGGTTAGAAGAGGTCATCGTAACGTAAAGCACTATCCGCCGCAGGTCCGTCGCCGGCAGCGCGGCCAGCGCTTGTTGCGGGGCCATATCTGGGCCGACCCGGATCACCACGCCATCGGCGTGTTTCGCGGCGCCGGCAAGCAGATCGGTATCGGTCGGGAAGAAGCCGTGACCGATGCCGTGTGAGAACTTCGTTGCCTCCGTCGCGATGTCAGCGGAGGACCATAGGCGCGATGCGAGAAGCTCGATGCAACCCTCTGGCTTGGCAGCCCTCCAGTCGCAAAGCATCCGTTCCATTTCATCTTGCCGGGCGATCACCTCCAAGCCAGACAGACCTGCCACGTCCCCCAACAACTGGGCGATCCCTCGGTGGGGGCCGTCGATAGTGAAGGCCTGAAAGCGATGGCCCATGCGCGCCAGGTCGTGCATCCGGGCCCTTGTCGTCGAATCCTGAAGGTCATCGATGGGCACGCGGAGGTCGCGAATTCCGGCCTCCTGCAGAGCGGTCACAAGATAATCGTTGCGGACGTATTTGCGCCGGAACTCGTCCACCACGCCGGAATAGGGGATGGCTATTGGCTGCGCCCAGCCGTGACGCATGTCGACTCCCAGTTCGCGCTCCGAAAGCTCGTCATCATAGGCGGAGTGGGGGCCGGGGTTGAACGCGGCGTCCTCCTCAGCCACGGCGCAGCCACCGGACCGACGCAACCGGATACGGTACCCCTCCGGCATCACGTCGAGCAGGTAATACCCCAGCTTCTGCGCGTCGTTGCGGCCGTGTTCCTGACCTGGCCCCGGCGGCGCACGGAACATGTAGCTGTAATCGAGCCTCAGGGCGGAGACAGAGGGAACGACATTTTGCAGCGGCGCGCCCGGTGCATCCGATAGCGGCGTATGAAAAATCGTGTGAACATGCGCGGCGAAAACTGCCTCGACGCCATGGGCGACCAGCAGACGGCGCAGCCGGTCGCGGACGGGCCAAGCGAGGTTATCATAGTGCTCCGGTTCATCCGCATGCGTCAGGAACAGCGGGTAATGCGTCAGGAAAAAAACCCGGCGATCCCCGGCCTCCTTCAGCCGCGCCTTCAGCCATGACCATTGCGCCTCATCCTCCGGCAAGCCCGAGCCGAGGATAGGACTGCAATGCAGGATGAAGCGGCACGAACCGTGGTCGACGACACGCCACGGCGTCCCGAACGTTTCGTGGCAGATGGCGAAAGATTCCGCCGTCACTGGATGCGCGGGCATCCAGTCACCGGGCTTGTCGCCGATATCGTGGTTGCCGGGCAAGCAATGCAGCGGCGCATGGAGCCCGGCGAAGATCGCCCGGAACCTCGCCGCCGCATTGGCATAGCTCTCCTGCGCAGGCAACGGGTGCACCATGTCGCCGAGGTGAAAGACCATCTCGGGCCGGTCCGCGTTCAGCGCGGCGACCGCCCATCGGGCGCGGTCATTGGCCAGCGCATTTGACCGCCAGGGTGAACCACTCTGGCCATCCACTGGGTTGATATGCGTGTCGGCGATAAGCGCGACGGTAAACAGTGGCGTCCTCATGTCGGCGCGTCGTTCCCGAAACCCACGATGGTACGCCCGGTGGTCTGTCCGTCAAGCATCCGCGCCATCACGTCGGGCACGTCTCTCAAGGCGACGATATCGGCCCAGTCGGCAAGCCTGTCGGGCTTGAGGTCGTTGGCGAGCCTCGCCCAGATTCGGCGCCGCGTGTTCATATCGCTGTCGGCATTGATTCCGGTAAGGGTGACGCCGCGTAGGATGAAGGGCAACACTGTCGTGGTCAGTTCGACCCCGGCGGCATTACCTAAGCTAGCAATGGCCCCGTCGCGGTCCGTCCCAGCCAGCATCTTCGCCAGAACCGGGCCGCCCGCCGCGTCGATCCCGCCGCACCAGCGGGCCGGGCCGAAGGTTTTGTCCCCAAGATCGCCGGGCGTGATGACCTCCGCCGCGCCCAGGCCGGTCAGGAACGGGACCGCGTCCGCCTTGGAAGAGATCGCCAGCACTTGGAACCCTAGGCCCGCGAGCATCGCCACCGCGAAAGCCCCAACGCCCCCGGAGGCCCCGCTGACCGCCACCGGAAGGTCACCGGGGGCAAGGCCAAGGGCCTCCAACCGGTCTACGGCAAGCGCCGCGGAATAGCCCGCCACGCCAAGCGTCGCCGCCTCCTGCGCGGTCAGGCCACCCGGAATTGCCATGACCCAATCCGCAGGAACGCGCAAACGCTCAGCCAGCCCTCCATCGTGGCTGACCCCGATGCCACGGCCATGCACTATTACGCTATCCCCTGGAGCGAAGCGCGCATCCTCGCTGGTCAAGACCGTGCCTACTGCTTCGATCCCGCCGTTACAGGGAAAGCGGCGGATGATTGGTGCCCCGCCCAGCCCCGCCAGCGCATCCTTGTAATTGATGCCGGCAAAGCGGGTGGCAATTGATACCTCGCCCGGGTCGAGATCGCTCTCAGCCATGTCGACGACGACGCCGCGGCCAACCTTGCCGTCCTTCTCGATTCGATAGGCTTTCATGCTGGTCCCTCCTTGTGCTTAGCGATCCGCGCCTCGCGCAGGTGGCGCCACACTGACCAGCCCAGGAACAGCGCGCTTGCGATGAACAGGCTGAGAGCGATGGGTTGCTGAAAGAAATTCAGGAAATTCCCCCGCGACAGGACAAGGCCCTGTCGCAGGCTCTGTTCGATCATCGGACCGAGCACGAAGCCGATCACCACAGGCGCAAGCGGGAACCGCAGCAACCGCATGCCGAACCCCGCAAGCCCCGCTACCAGCATTACGAGAAGGTCGAAGCCGGTATAGTTGACCGAGAACGTCCCGATCGCCAACAGCACGAGGATAAGCGATAGGAGTACTGGTTCAGGCGCACGGATCGCGCGCGCAAAGATCGGGCCCATTACCGCGCCCAAGCCGAGAAGCGCGAGATTCACGATGAAGAGAGCCGCGAAGATGAAGATCATTAGATCGGCATTCTCGACGAACAGCCGCGGGCCTGGGGTGATACCCTGTATAATCAGTGCGCCTAGCATGACGGCAGTGATAGGGTCGCCGGGAATCCCAAGCGACAAGGTCGGAACGAGGGCGCCGCCGGTGACGGCGTTGTTGGCACTCTCGGACGCAATGATACCATCGGGCTCCCCCTTGCCAAAGTTATCGCGGTTGGGCGAAGAGCGCCGCGCCTCGGCATAACTGACCATAGAGGAGGCGGTTGCGCCGACGCCGGGCAGCGTGCCGATCCAGGTGCCGATTAAAGCGGATTTGGCGAACACGCGCCAGCGACCGGCCACATCGGCCAGCCGCGGGAAACGAAATCCGGTATGGGCCACTGGCCGGGCGGCCGGCGCCGCGTTCTCCGCCACGCGCCAGAACACCTCCGAGAGGGCGAAAAGTCCCACAAGGAACGGCACCAAGGCGATACCGGCCATCAGGTTGAAGCTGCTAAAATGTAGCCGCACGTCGCCCGTCAGCGGGTCCTGCCCTATCGTCGCTACTAGAAGGCCGAGCAGGCAGGCGAGGATACCCTTGAGAAGATCGCCGCGTGACACGCTGACGACGCACGTCAGGGCGAAAAGACCGAGCGCGAAATACTCTATCGGACCGAAGCGTAGACCGATCCGCGCCAAAAGTGGCGCCGCGAGGATGAGAACCACGGTCGAGATCAGCCCGCCAGTTACCGATGCGATGGTGGCCCAGCCGAGAGCAAGATCCCCTTTACCCTGCTGCATCATCGGGTAGCCGTCGAACACCGTCGCGGCCGCCTGCGGGGTGCCAGGCGTATTGATCAAAATCGCCGACAGGGAACCGCCATAAACCGACCCGGCGTAGAGTCCGAGCAGAAGCGCGATGGACGGCTCGGGGCTCATCACGAAGGTGAGCGGCAGGGCCAGCGTGATCGCCAGCACCGAGCCGAGCCCCGGCATCGCGCCAACGAGGATACCCGCGGCCGTACCGCCGATCAGGATAGCGAGGTTGACCGGGGCCACGAGCGCCCAAAAGGCGGACAGAAGCGCCTCCATCAGCCAGCCCCTCCCCACATGCGGAGCAGTTCCTCCATGCCGATGCCGGGCGGCCGGATCGAGAAGATCTCCGCGAAGGCGTACCAGAGGCCCACCACGGCCACGAGTGTGACCGCAGCTATAACCGTCGGTTTGCGGTAGCCCAGCACGAGGATGGAAAGAGGCAGGAATAAGAGGGTGGCGGGGATGAACCCGACCGGCGCGAAGGCCCCAAAGTAGCAGCTCGCCAGCACCAGAATGGCAAACACCCGTCCCCACGCGACGCGAGGCACCTCGCTGCGGTCCTGCGCTCCGCAAAACAAGCCACGGAGCGCAAGCGCCGCGCCACCCATCGCGAAGAGCAGCAGCAGGAAGCGCGGAAAGGTCATCGGGTTTCGTGCCAGCTCGACACCCGAGAACTGCCCAGGCAGGACCTGGGTGAACAGCAGCGCGGAGATGCCGAGAACGGCACCTCCACCCACTAGGCTCTCGAGATCTTTTTGCACGAAAAACCTTTCGCTCAGTTCAGGACGCGGTCGAGGATCGCGCCGTTCGTCTCCGAGCCTTGCCGGACCTGCTCGCGGACGGCCTCGCTATCGAGATAGCGAGGGAAGGATCCGAGATTGGCCAGAGTCTCGCCAAACTCCGAGCTCTGGGCGGTCTGCTCACAGGCATCCGTCAACATGGCGAGCACGTCTTCGGGCAGGCCCGCTGGTGCGAATAGACCGCCCCACCAGCTCGCGGTCGTTTCAAAGCCTTCCTCGACAGATGTCGGCAGGTCCGGCGCGGCCGCGACCCGCTCCTCCGCGAAGATCGCGACGGCATCGAGTTCGTAGCGTGGGACGTTGGAGAAGATCGCCATGTACATGTCAATGTGCCCGCCCATCAGCGCGGTGACGCCGGGACCGTCACCTTGGAAGGGAACATGCTCGATTTGCACGCCGGTCTCGTCGAGGAAGACCTCCATAGCGAGATGTGGCAGGGACCCGGGACCCGGCGAACCGTAGGTCAACTCGCCCGGATTCTCGCGCGCATAGTCGATCACCTCGGACAGCGACGAGAACTGCGAGCCCGGCGCGAGCGCCAGAGCCTGGGGGCTGTGAAAGAGCGCGCAGATATAATCGAAATCGTCGGTGGTGTAGGGTGTCTCGCGCATGTGCGGCTGGTTGATTAGGGGCGCGGCCGGGATCACGCCGATCGTGTAGCCGTCGGGCCGTGCGCGGGAGATCTGGGCGGTGCCGACAGTGCCGGCACCGCCGCCCACGTTGGTTACCGCAATGTCGGTACCGAGGATGCCGGTCATGACCTGCGCCGCCGCGCGCGCCATCGTGTCGGTCGAGCCCCCCGCGGGGAATGGCACAATCGCGGTGATTGCCCGCTCCGGGTATTCGGCGATTGCCGCTCCAGCGGACAGCGTCAAGGCCAGCCCCATCGTCGAAATCGTTCTAAGCATGTTCTTCCTCCCTTGGATGATGCTTTAGTTGCCTGTGATTTCCGTACTGCTCCGTCAGGTGTCTTCTTCTTGTTCGTTCGTGGTAACGCGCACGACGCAATCGCCCGCGATCACGCCCCGCTCCATGACGAAAAGCGGGTTGATCTCGAATTCCTGAATGATGCCGGATGGCTCTGCGATCCTGCGCGACACGCCGGCGATGGCGCGGGCGAGCGCCTGCGTGTCAAGCGGTGCGCGTCCCCGAGCACCCGAGAGTATGCGCGAAATGCGGGTCTCCGAGATCATTGCGGCGGCCTCGGCCTCGTTGATCGGGGCAAGGCGCAACGACACGTCTTCGAATATCTCAGCGAAGATGCCGCCCGCACCGAACATCACGACGGGCCCGAACGCGGGGTCGTTGCGCGCTCCCAGGATCACCTCGATGCCGCCGACTACCATCTTCTGGATAAGGACGCCCTCACCTTGTAGCGGCGGGGATAGCGCGTCGGGGATAGCGTTGATTTTTTCGAAGGCTTTGGCGACTGTGTCGCCGTCGCGCAGGCCCACGCACACCCCGCCGAGGTCCGACTTGTGGTCAAGCTTACTCGACAACAGCTTGACCACGACGGGAAAGCCGATCCCTTCTGCCGCAGCGCGGGCATCTGCGGCGGTGAACACCACGGTCTCGACCGGGATCCGGATACCAGTACCGTCGAGATAGGCCTTCGCATCCACCTCGTTCAGCAAGTGTGCAGGAGCCTGGTGCGGCATTGACCTTACCGGGATCGTGGTTGCCGCGCCGCGCGCCGTCCAAATTGCCGCAAGGCCACGGATTGCCCTTGCTGGCGTGGCATAGACCGGCACGCCCAGGGTCTCGAGCCGCTCGTAGGCCTTGCTATTTTGACTTCGAGGAGCGTTCCAAGAGATGACGATGGGAAGGCGAGTCTCGGCGTGAACGGCCTCGACCGCCTCTGCGATGGCCAGCCCCGCCTTCCCCGAAGCGCCTGCAAAAGTCAGGGCCAGCATGTCGACCGCCGGGTCCCGCGCCACGACGGTCAGAACCATGGAAAGTGCGCTCGGGTTCATCACCGCGTTCGCGGTGACATCCAACGGGTTCGCAAAGCTTGCAAATTTTGGAAGCAGATCATGCAGCGCGATGACCGTATCGTCTGAGAACACGCCAAGCTCCAGCCCTAGCGCCTCGATCCTGTCGGCCATCGCAACGCCCGCACCGCCCGAAACCGTCACGACGCCCACACGCGGACCCGTGGCCCTGCGCCCTGTATCGAGTCCGCGGAGGGCATCGGCCATCTCGCCGATATCGTCCACATCGACGATCCCGAACTGCCTGAAGGCGGTTCGATAAAGCTTGTCGTCGCCCGCGAGGCTTGCGGTATGCGAAACGGCCGCCTGCGCGCCCATGCAAGAACGGCCGACCTTCCACAGGACCAGGGGCTTGCCCACCTCCCGGGCCTTCGCAGCCACCGCCCCCAGTCTCCGTGCGTCCCGCAGCCCCTCGATATACCCGGCGACTACGCTCGTGCCTGAATCGTCGAGCATCGCGTCGATCATCTCAAGCGCCGTCGTATTGGCCTCGTTGCCGGTCGATACGTAGCGACGTACCCCCACTTTCTCGGTCGAGAGCCCCATCAGAAGAGAGTTGCCGAACGCCCCAGACTGGGACACGACTCCGGCCCGCCCCCTGACGTAATCGAGCTTGTAGGGTGGGCCGAAGCCGATATGGACTCCATCCGCCACGTTCATCAGGCCTTGGCAATTCGGGCCGATCAGTCGAACGCCACCGTCTTCGGCCGCGCGGGTCAGCGCATCCTGCAGTGCGCGACCCTCCTCGCCCGCCTCGGCGAAACCGGAGGCATAGATGACCGCGAAACGCGCGCCGATCCGGCCCGCCTCGATCACGACCGGGGCCGCAAAGGCGGCGGGCACAGCGACGGCTACCACGTCGACTGGCTCCACGATGTCGGAAAGCGTGGCATGGCAGGGCAAGCCGAAAACCGCGTCGCGCTTTGGGTTCACAGGAAAGATACGGCCCTCGAATCCGCGGTCGATTAGGTTCTCCACCACGTCGGAGCCCACCGAACCGGGAGACTCCGAGGCTCCCACGATCGCCACCGATCTTGGACGGAACAGTCGGTCGAGATCGAGGTCTCGGTCCTTCAGGGCGCCCGTCTCGCCCCTCATAACGCCCGCGCCTTGCGGGTCTGGCGGGTGATGTTGAGCTGATGTATCTGGCTCGTGCCCTCGTAAAGACGGAAAAGCCGGACATCACGGTAGTAGCGTTCGATCGGGCTGTGATCGGCGACATAGCCGGCACCGCCGAAGACTTGGACCGCGCGGTCGGCCACCCGGCCGCACATCTCCGAGGCGAAATACTTGCAGATGGAGGCCTGCAGCGTGATGTCCTCGCCGCGGTCGCGGGCACGGGCGGTTTCCAGCACTAGGGCGCGGGCGGCTTGGATCTCAGTCTGGCAATCGGCGAGCAGGGCCGCTACCAGCTGAAACTCTACGATCGGCTGGCCGAACTGCTTGCGGGTTTCGGCATGCGCGAAGGCCAAGTCGAACATCCGGATCGCGGGGCCAGTACAAAGTGCGGCAAGATGAATGCGCTGCTTGTTCAGCACTCGCATCGCGGTTCGGAATCCTTCGCCCTCGCGCCCGCCGATGAGGTTTGCCGCCGGAACGCGCGCTTCCTCAAACACGATCTCGCCTACCGGGGAACCGGCCTGACCCATCATTCGGTAGGGTGGCGAGGTTCGCAGGCCGGGCGTGTCGCGCTCCACTATAAAGGCCGAAAGGCCCCGTGCCCCGGGAATGTCCGGATCAGTGCGTGCGATCACCGTGAAGAGGTCGGCGATGGGTGCGTTCGTGATGTAGCATTTCATGCCGTTCAGGACGTAGCTGTCCCCATCTTTTCGGGCCATTGTGGAAGCGGCGGTGGCCTCCGAGCCGGCCTCCGGCTCCGTTAGCGCGAAACAGCCTGTTGACCTGCCGCTTGCCAGATCCGGCAGCCAGCGGCGCTTCTGCTCCTCCGTGCCGTCGGCGACCAGCGCCTCAGATCCGATGCCCGTATTCGTTCCGACCCGGGCGCGAAAGGCAACGGCACATTGCGACAGTTCGAGTGCCAGTATCACCAGTTCCTCAGTTGTCAGGCCTGCCCCGCCATACTCTTCCGGGATCGACCAGCCGAAATATCCGCGATCGGCCATGTCCGAAACGATGTCGCCCGGCACCTCGTTAAGGTCAGCCACTCGGTCCTCGTTGGGATGCGCCACGTCGCGCACCCAAGCCCGCACTGTTGCCACGAGGTCCGCCAGTCTGTCGGCATCCCTGATCATCGTCTCTCCTTCCATCCGGCGGGCCGGCGCGTCACGACGCGGTCGGCTCAAACAGCGCATCCGCACGTGCCTTGAGCGCTTCTCCCATCTCCCGCAGATCCTCCGGCGATTTCCTGAACTTCGGCATCATGACGCTGATGACCCCCATGCCGCGACCGTCTGGCCCCGGCACCGCCACAGCGACAGAGGTCGCGCCTTCGACGCGTTCGCTATCGGAAGTCGCGTAACCACACGCTCGTATCTCCCGCAACTCATCCTTCAACGCGGCTTTGTCGAGCCGGAAGCTGGTCAGTTGTACCGGCTCCAGCGTGTCAAGGAACGCTGAGACCTCTACAGCTGGCATACTCGCAAGGTACGCCTTGCCGGCGGCCCCGAGATAGGCGGGCTGCCGCGCCCCAGTCTCGAGCACNNNCATAGCGAATGGGCTGGGGACTCGGCAAAACCTCGACCACCACCTGTTCCCAGCCATGGGCCACGAACCAACTGACCGTTTCTCCGTAGGTCCGGGCAAGGTCTTCCATTATCGGCCGAATAAAACGGACAAGAACGTTGTCGTTAATTAACGGGCGAAAGAAGCGCATCATACCCGTAGAAAGCCGCCATTTGCCCGTTTCGGGGCTGTAGTCAGTGACCGATGCATTGGCGAGCTTGACGAGCGCACGCTCAAGCTGCGGCACGTCCACCCTCAGCGCCTCAGCAAGGCTCGCGGAACTCAGGCTGCCCTCGGGAGATGCCGCAATCAAGTCGAGGATCTCCACACCACGCGATAGCCCGATCTCGCCCCCGCCACCAGTTACAGCCGAGTAACGCTTACCTTCGCCGCGCACGACATGACCGCTGGCTTCGAGCGTCTTGAGGAATCTGAATGCGTTCGACGTGCTCATACCAGCGCGCTCCGCAACCTCCGACAAACTCATTGGCGCCGCTGCGTCCATCACGATGTGAAGGAGGCCAAACGCCCGATCGACGGTCTTGAGGGTATACTGCTGATCTGGCATATTTTCACATAACAAAAATTTCCTCTATAAGGAACACTAGGCGTTGGCGCCGAGTCAAGCGTGGGGTTGTGAACCGGCTTTCTAGACTGGTCTTGAACACTGGAACCGGTCTGCTCTGACCGCGAGCCTTCGGGCGCACTTTGGACGCGAGAGGCGCGCTCGAATGCCAAAGAAATAATTAACCGACGAGCAAACCGCATGCGCGCTGGGGCATGGCGCCGGCCGGCG
>NZ_JBGFSI010000026.1:0-19580 GCF_041365735.1 Rhodosalinus sp. K401
AGCGGCGGAGAACAGCCTGCATCTGCGTCTCTACCGGCGCTACGACAAGCATTACCAGACCTTCATGGCCGAGCCTTCGATCGACGGGGGCCCGGGCGCCGGCAGCGCATTGCTTGAGGCGCTTCTAGCCGACCTCAACACGCGCCTCGATCGCGGCGACGGCTACAGCATCGACAAGTTCAATATCCCTGAAGACGGCGAAGAACCGGCCGCGGAAATGTACCTGCTGTACCACCCTGACCCACCCACGAGCGTTCGAGAGATCGACGACGACGGTAATCGGTCGAGCATCTACTTCCGGCCACCCGGCGAGGCGATGATCGTCTACACGCCATCGACCGGTCGGGTGCATGTTCGCGCCGGAAACCGAAAGCTCAGGCACACTATTGCGGAACGTTTCATTGAAACAGCTCTCGATCAAACCTACTCAAATCAGCCCGTTGACTTTCAGGCCTACGACATCTCGCATTTCCTGAAAGGCTTCGACCTGGAGCTGCCGGATTTCGATGACGTGTTGATCGAACGCGCAAGGGTAATCCGTGCCGACATCAGCATCCGTAATCTCGCCAACCGCCTGTCGCTTTCTACTACCATCGATCAGGACATCGCCGAGATCATCGACAGCCAGCCGGGCCTCCCAAGGATCTTCGAGCGAGCGGTCGCAATTCGCTTCGTCGAGATCGCGGTGCGGTATCGGCGGGCTGGACGAGAAGCGACGCAAACACTCGACTTCACGCTCACCGACCGAAATACAAGCAGCCTTCTGAGTCTCGACGACCCGTTCGAACGGGTTCTGGGACATCGCCTGTTGCGACACTGGAACATCCTCCGTTAGGGCCGCGCGCCGGGCGACGAAGAGAGCATGGCCGTGATGCCTGCGTTGCTGGCCATCTGGGACATCGGGGCCGAAAAGGTCTCCGGGGCATGGCTCCAAGCTCGAGGTGTAGATCCGGGCCTCCTTACTGAACTGGGTTTTCTCGCGCCCCACGGCTGGGAAGGCGACGATCTGATCGACGATGAAGATGAGGTCGGGCCGGTCGCGGCCGGGGTGAAAACCGGTGTCGAAAGGGACGATGAGGACGGGGAAGGCCACAAGGTGGTCAACCTCGAGGTCACCGAGGGACAGGTCACACCTGGCAATCCGGAACTCTACAGAGTCTACCGGGTGCGCGATGGCTGGGTCGCGCAACACCTGAAAGCGGGCCTTGAACACGTGCTCGATGCGCCCGCTATCGAAAAGCTAAGCGACCATCTCCTATACCTCGGAACGCTCAGTGTCGATGGCGGGGACGTCCCGATCTATCTCGCGCGCGGTCTCGACCGGGAGAAGGTCCGCTCGGCCGTCGATACGGAGCTTCGGGCGCGCCACAACCTCGGCATCGGTCTTGTCCTGCAGGCCGGCAGCGCTCCCGGACCGTGTCTGGCTGCGAACGTTCTGACGCCGCTTGTCGATCAGATCGACACCCAGCAAGCCGAAATCGAGTTGGTCGCAGACAAGCTCCGGTCCGTGTTTCGACGCCATCGGATCCTGGCCCGCGGCGGCCAGGTTGTCGAACTCACCCGGGTCGGGGAAAACATGGCAACTCTGTTTGTTCCGGGGAAAGGCAGCATCGACATCAAGGGCGAGAACCGCATCGAAGTCATCCAGCGGCTGGTCGATGCGCACAACGCCGGCCCGATGCCAATGGCGACAGCAGACCTGATCAGCGGGATCGCGGAAGACCAGTCGTTGGCAAACATTTTCAAGCAGCCTCTCTGGAAAAAGCTGACGGCCGACTTCCTGCGAAGCCCCGGAAAAGGACAATGGGAGATCGCCGTCTGACGGCTGGCTCCGATCCGGCTCCGATTGGGGGGTCTGACTAGCTCCGATTCCCCAGGCCAATGGGGGTGCTCACTCAGTCAGAGGAGCACTCCGATGCCGACTCCCTTCCACCCGCGCCAGGCAGCCCCGACGAGCTGGTCCGGCGCCGCGAAGACCAAGCCCACCACCCTCAACTCGGAATGGCGCTGCACGCGCTGTGACAAGCTGCTCGGCGTCTGCCGGGACGGCCGGATGCACCTGCGCTTCGCGCGGGGGCACGAGTATCTCGTGGGCTTCCCGGTTCAGGCCACCTGCCGCGGCTGCGGCACGCTGAACCACGCCACCGCACCCGCGCGCTGACGCGCGCATCCACCCAACCCCCTGAAACCGCAGAGACGCGCGACGTCCTGACCTGGCCACCACAAGGCGCCGGACGCCTGGCCGGAAGGCAGGCGTCCGATGTCCTTCGCGTGGCACGAAATCCGCGACCACCTCATGCAATCCTCTTCCACTCTCGGCTTCCAGCGCAGCTTCGACGGGCTCCGATGCGCGCAGGGATCCATCGCACGGTTTCCGGACCGGGCGGCGCTTCTCGAAGCGTTGCACCGCGGTCCCGACAGCCCGGCCGGCAAGAACCGGATCCTCAAAGCGCTGATCGCGGCGGCGCAGGATGACGATGGCGCGTGCGACTGCGCCGTGACCGTGCTGCTGCTGGCGCTCTGGCCCGGGCTCGACGCGATCCGCCGTCGCGCGGTGGCGCGCAGGATCGCGCCCGCCGATGAGATCGTCTCCGACATTCTCGCCCGGACGACCGAGGCTATTCGCAGCCTCGATCCCGACCGCGTCACCTGGATCGCCGCCACGGTGCTGCGGAACGTCGAGCGCGACATCCTCCGGGCGCGAAAGCGTGAAGCGGAACGCCAGGGCGTCGCCGCCGAGATCGATCCCGATGGGATCCCCGCGGCGCATGGAGAGCCTGACCGGGCCCTGCATCGCGCGCGGCTCGTCGACGACATGCGCACGCTGATCGGGGGCGACGCGGACCTCGTCAACCGCGTCGCCGTCGAGGGCTGCTCGCAGGCCGAAGCGGCGGTCCAGCTGGGCCTCACAGAAGCGGCCGCCCGCAAGCGCTACCAGCGCGCCTCCCGCAGGCTCCGCGATCGCCTCCAGGAAATCGTCTGACCCGATGTCCCGATCCGGCGCGCCGGATGGCTTTTCCCCAGTGACCGGCAAGCACGCCGCCGAACAGCACGAACAAGGATGGACCATGCAGGAACGCCACCCAGTCCCCGCAGCCGAGATGGTCAGGATCCCGGGCCTCTATCGGCGCTGGGAACTGCCCGAGGTTCTGAAGAACCACCAGGCCTACCGGATCGAGGATGCCGGCGCGCATCAGGACGGCACGCCGCTCCTTGCGGTCTACGCCGCCTGTGACGGCGATGACCCGGCTGATCCGGCCGCCGCCCCGGTCGCTGGTCTCCGCACCCGCCCGGTCGGGCCGGTGTCCCGACAGGCCGCCTAGCGGGTGGCGTCGGAGATCATGTTCATGGGCAACACCCCCTTCATCGCCGTCCGCGCCAGCCGCCCGCTGAGCGAGATCGAGTTCTGTGCCTGGGTGGCGCAGGCCGCGCCCGGCGACCGGCTCGAATACCATCGCGGTTTCCTCGTGCTCGACATCTTCCCGATGCTCGGCCGCCTCGGGGACCGCGAGCGGGAGGAACTGGCGCGGCTCGGATCGCGGGCCTTCTGGGCCGCCGAGCAGGGCCTCGTCCACCTCGTGCAGGAGCGCGTGGGCCCCGACCGCTTCGCCTACATCGCCGTCGCGCGACCGAAGCCGAAGCATGCCGCCGCCTCGTTGTCGGCGCTGCTGCTCGAGGAGCAGGCGGCGTGACTTCCCGCATCCAGACCCCATTCGCCGATCACGGAGACCCGTTCATGCCCTGGCCGAACAACAGCCCGACGCCCGACGACCTGCCGGGCATCCCCGACGCCGACCTCGCGCAGTTTCCCGTCGAACTGCTCGCCATCCTGCAGCGCGAGACCGATGAGGCGCTGAAGCGCGCCAGGGCGGCGAAGGCCCGGCTCGATACCGCGCTGACCATCCGCTACGCCACGCGCGCCGCCGAGGAACGACAGGCCCGGGCCAAGGATACCGGGACGGTCCGCTTCGACGACGGCGATTTCACCGTGGTGGCTGATCTGCCGAAGCGGGTGGATTGGGACCAGGAGCGGCTTGGCGAGATCGTCGAGCGTATCCGCGGCTCGGGCGACGACCCCGCGCAGTATGTCGACGTCACCATCAAGGTGCCGGAGCGCAAATACGCCGCCTGGCCCGACAACATCCGGGCGGTGTTCGAGCCCGCGCGGACCGTGCGCACCGGCGCGCTGAAGGTGGAGCTTCTGCCGCAGGGAGGCGCGGCATGAGCCTCCGGATCGTCACCGCCGACGAGCGGCTGCGCGAGGCGCAGGGCAAGACCACCATGGCGCTGTTCGGCCCGAGCGGCGCCGGCAAGACCACGCTCCTGAAGACGCTGCCGGCCGAGGAGACCGTCTGCCTCGATCTCGAGGCCGGGCTGAAGTCGGTGCAGGACTGGCGCGGCGACAGCCTGCCGATCCGCCGCTTCGCCGACGCCGTGGACATCGCCTGCCTGATCGGCGGCGCGAACCCGGCGGCCCAGCCCGACGAGCATTTCTCGGAGGCGCACCATGCGCATCTCCGCGGGCTTCATCCGGAACTCGCCGCGCGGCTGGACGCCAAGCGCATCGTCTTCGTCGACAGCATCACCGACCTCACCCGGCAGGCGATGGCGTGGGCCAAGACCCGGCCCGAGGCGATGTCGGAACGGACCGGCAAGCCGGACACCCGCGGCGCCTACGGGCTGCTCGCTCGCGAGGTGATCGGGCTCCTCAAGCACCTCCAGCACGCGCCCGGCCGCACGGTGATCTTCGTCGGCATCCTCGAGCGGATCACCGACGAGATGAACCGGACGATCTGGCAGCCGCAGATGGAGGGCGGCAAGGCCGCGCGCGAGCTGCCCGGCATCGTCGACCAGGTGATGACCCTCGGCCTCTTCAGCCCCGAGACCGGCGCAGAAGCTGTTTCGGGCGGCGCGACCGCCTGGCGGCACGATCCCGAGAAGGGCGAGACGCGTCGCCTCGTCTGCCGCTCCGGCAATCCCTGGGGCCTGCCCGCGAAGGACCGCTCCGGGCGCCTCGACCTGACCGAGCCGGCCGATCTCGGCGCGCTCCTCTCCAAGATCAACCACGCACCGAAAGGATGAACGAGATGACCTTCGACATGAACGACGTGGCGCCGCAGCAATCCGGCGACCTGATCCCCGACGGCACCTTCGCCAAGGTGACGATGTCGATCCGCAAGGGCGGCACGGACGGGGCGAGCGAGGTGGACCGCGGGCTCCTGAAGCCCTCGAACCAGCCCGGCAGCGACGTGCTGATGCTCGACGCCGAGTTCACGGTGGCCGAGGGGCCGCATGCCCGGCGCAAGTTCTGGCAGAACTTCACCGTGCAGGGCGGCAAGCTCGACGAACAGGGCCAGTCGATCGGCTGGAAGATCTCCAAGTCGACGTTCCGCGCGATGATCGACAGCGCGCTGGGGCTCAATCCCGAGGACATGAGCGAGGCGGCCAGGGCCAAGCGCGTGCTGCGTGGGCTCGCCGATCTCGACGGGATCACCTTCGTCGCGAAGATCCAGATCGAGCCGAGCCGCAACCCCGCCTACAAGGACGCCAACAAGCTCGACCATGTCGTGCTGCCCACCGCGCCCGAGTGGCAGAAGGTGATGGCCGGCGAAACGGTGCCGGCGCAGCCCTCGAACAAGCCCCGGCCTGCCGCCGCGCCCGCGCAGCCCGCAGCCCCCGCCTGGGGTCAGTCGCAGCCCGCCGCGGCGCCGGCCGCGCCCGCGTGGTCGTCGCCCGCCGCCCAGCCCGCCGCCCATCCTGCCGCCGAGCCCGCCGCGCCGAAGGCCGCGGGCGGCCCGGCCTGGCTCAACCCGTGAGCCCGGACGAATGGCAGGCGCATGTCACCACGGAGGCGGCCCTTGCGATGGGGCGTTGGCTCGAGGCGCGGGGGCGGCTCGACCGTCCCATCGCGAGCCTCACCCGGCGCGATCTGGAATGCATGGCGTCGAACGCCATCAGCCGTTTCATCGTGCTGGCCTCCGAGCGCCGCACCGCCGCGCCGGACGCGGAGGAGCGAAACGCGCTCGACCTGCTGCTCATCGGCTGACCCGCGCCGAACTCGGCCGCCGCGTGCCCTGCGCGCTCTGCGGCCGGGAGGCCCGGGGCTTCGGCTACTGCCACGGCCTGCGCTGGGATCGCCATCCCCATCACCGCTTCTGCTCGATGGCCTGCCTCACGGCGGGTTCGGCCAACGCCCAAAGGAACCACGGCATGATCGACAAGACCGACATGGAAACCCGCGCGATCCGCGAGGCGCGCCGCGAGCTGGCCGAGGCGCTGACCGAGATGGGGCTGATGGAGCCCTTCTTCGACCGGCCGGCCGAGGACATCGACCGCCTGATCGAGGCCTGCATCGACGGATTTCAGGCGTCCATGCAGCGCCAGTCCGACGCCGGCGACGTGCCGTTCTGAGGAGGTGCGGATGCTGGTCGATCTCAACCACCGCTCCGGCTTCGTCTACGGCCGCGCCGCCGATGCCCCGCCGCCGCTCGGTGCCCGGATCAACACGCTGCTCGATGACGCGCTCGTGGCCGAGCGCGCTGGCCAGCGGCCCCGCGACTATCTCGGCGCCAGCCGGATCGGCGAGCCCTGCGCGCGCCGCCTCGTCTACGAGGTGACCCATACCCCGCCCGATCCCGGCAAGGAGCTCGAGGGGCGGAGCCTGCGCATCTTCGCCGCCGGCCATGTCTTCGAGGATCTCGCCATCCGCTGGCTGCGGCTCGCCGGGTTCGACCTGCGCACGCAGACACGCGAGGGCGGCCAGTTCGGCTTCGAGACCGCGGGCGGCCGGATCCGCGGCCATGTCGACGGGGTGATCGTCGATGGCCCGGCTCTCGGCCTGACCTGGCCCGTTCTCTGGGAGCACAAGGCGCTGAAAGCTTCCAGCTGGAATGACACGGCGAAGAAGGGCGTGCAGGTTTCCAAGCCCGTCTATTATGGCCAGCTGCAGATCTACATGGCCTATATGGGCCTCGGGTCGGCGCTCTTCACGGCGCTGAACAAGGACAGCTGCGAGCTTTACCACGAGCATGTCGCCTTCGACCCGGCGACCGCGCAGGAGCTGTCCGACAAGGCGGTCGCCGTGCTGCGCGCCGCAGACGCGGGCGAGTTGCTGCCCCGCATAGCCGCCCATGCCGATTTCTATCTCTGCCGGTTCTGCCCCTTTGCCGCGCGGTGCTGGACGGAGGCGCAGCCATGAACGTCAGCCTCACGGAAGCGCAAACGCGCGCCATTGCCGCCATCCGCGACTGGTATCTCCATCGCACGCACGAGCAGCAGGTGTTCCGGGTGTTCGGATACGCCGGCGTGGGCAAGACCACCATCACCGCCATGGCCATCGAGGCGCTCGGCCTGGAACCCATGACCCCGGGCGGTCTCGGCGGCGTGCTCTTTGCCGCGTTCACGGGCAAGGCCGTTCACGTGATGACGCAAAAGGGCACCCCGGCCCAGACGATCCACAGCCTGATCTATCGTACGTCCGAGGCCTCGCCCGAGGAAATCGCGCGGGTGACCGAGGAACTGGCGGCGCTGGAGCGCGACCTGCCTCGGATGGGCGTGGCCGAGCGCGGCTTCGCCGAGGCGCAGATCGCGCAGCTGAAACTGCGCCTCGACCACATCCACGAGCCCCAGTTCGTCCTGAACCCGCAATCCGATCTGCGCGATGCCGATCTGCTGGTTCTCGACGAGGTGTCGATGGTGGGCGCGGACATGGCGCAGGACCTGCTGGCCTTCGGCAAACCGATCCTCGTTCTCGGCGATCCGGGCCAGCTGCCGCCCGTGAAGGGCACGGGCGTCTTCACCCAGGCTGTGCCGGACGTGATGCTCACCGAGGTGCACCGACAGGCGGCCGACAGCCCGATCCTGCGGCTCGCGACAATGGCGCGGCAGGGCCACGACATCCCCTTCGGCGCCTACGACGATCAGGTCTGGAAGATGTCCCGCCACGAGGTCGGCCCCGCGCAGATGCTGCAGGGCGGACAGGTGATCTGCGGCACCCACGCCATGCGGCGCAGGCTCAACACCGCGATGAAGGACGCCGCCGGGTTCGAGGCCGATTACCCCACGGGCGCCGGCGAAAAGATCATCTGCCTGCGCAACCGCCACGATCTCGGGCTGATCAACGGCATGTTCCTGACCCTTACGGATGTGCAGGCCCATCCGCACAACGACCGGGCCTTCCGCGCCAGCGTGCAGACCGACGACGGAACACCTGTCTCCGGCATGCAGGACTTCTGGCGCGGCGAATACGATGACCACGTGCGCTTCGACCGGGATCGCCATCGCCGCGAATGGATGGCCTGCCGCGGGCTGATCCAGTCGAGCTGGGGCTACGCCATCACCTGCCACAAGGCTCAGGGCAGCCAGTTCCCGACCGTGATCGTGGTCGACGACGGGTTCGGCCACACCGCCGAGGAACGCAGTCGCTGGCTCTACACCGCCATCACCCGGGCCGAGCGCGGCCTGCTGATCCTGTCATGACCTCCCGGCCGAAGAAGGAGCAGACCATGGGCAATCGATCGCGCGATCCGCGTTCACCGGCGCAGAAGGAAGCAGAGCGCCAGTCCTATGCCGATGCGTCCGGTAGGAGCGTCGAGGAAATCCGGGCGCTCGAAGACGCGTTGCGCGAGGTTCCGCGAGAGTATCTCATCGAGCAGCTCTACGGTCCGGATCACGGCGCCTTCTACGACGAGGGCGAGGATCTCTGGATCGTTCCGGATCCGAAACATCGGGGGCCGGGCTTCGGGTTCATCGCCATTCGCAGTGATCGCAGCTGGTTCGGTGGCGTGGTCCCGCCGGGGGCGTTCCAGTGAGTGCCGTTGTCATCGACCTCAACGATGTCGCTCCGGCCCATGTTCAGCCCGCGCGTTACGATCTGGACCTGATCGTGCAGCGCTTGCGCGAGACAGCCGAGAGCTGGGTGCCGCGCCTCTTCCCGAACGGCAAGCGCGTCGGCGACGAATGGCGGCTGGCCAATATCCGCGGGGACGCGCCGCGCAACACCGGCTCCTGCGTCATCAGCTTGCGCGGGCCGCATGCCGGCGACTGGATCGACTTCGACGGAAATGAAGGCGGCGGGCCGATCAGCGCGATCGAGGAAGGCACCGGGCTCTCGGGGCGCGAACTGATCGTCGAGGCGGCAGAGAGGGCGGGTGTTCAGCCCGGCGCGCCCGCGCGTCAAATGCCGGCTGCGAAACCGGCACCCAAGCGCGATGCCTCGCAGGATATCGCGCATATCCTCGCGCGCGCGGTGCCGATCACGGACACGCCTGCCGCGACCTATCTCGCCGGGCGCGCACTGGCCGTGCCCGACGAGACCGACCTGCTGTTCCATCCCGATCTGACGCATTGGGAAACGAAGACCGGCTATGCCGCCCTGCTGGGGCAGGTGCGCGATCGCAGCGGCGAGGTGATCGGGCTGCACCGCACCTACATCGTTGAAGACGACAACGAAGTGCGCAAGGCGACGGTCTCCAAGCCCAAGATGATGCTCGGACGGATTGCCGGCGGCGCGGTGCGGCTCGCGCCGCTCGGAACCGGTGACCGGCTGGCGCTGTCGGAAGGCATCGAGACCGGGCTCGCGGTGATGACCGCCTGTCCCGATCTGCCGGTCTGGGCGACGTTGTCGACGTCGGGGCTGGAGCAGATCGATCTGCCGCCCGCCGCGCAGCGCGTGCTGATCCTGGCCGATCATGACGTATCTGGCGCCGGATTGCGCGCCGCCGAAGCCTGCGCCCGTCGCCTGCGGGCACAGGGCCGCGATGTGGCCATCGCGCGCCCGCCCGGAGAGGGCCAGGACTTCAACGACCTGCTGCTGAGCGAGGGCCCTGCCGCCATCGCGGCCCTGGTCGCCGATGCGGAGGCCATCACCGACGCCGATGCCGTCCTCCAGACCGGCCAGCACCGTCCGCTCAACTATCAGGGGTCGGGCGAGACCATTCCGACCTTGCGAGCCGACGAGGGCGATCTCGGCCGCGCCGTCTCCCAGGTCTGGAGCGTGGTCATGGCCTCCAACCGCACGCCCTGGGTCTTCCGCTTCGCGGGCCAGCCCACATGGGTCGTCCCCGACGACGAGGGGCGGCCAGTGGCGACCATGCTCAACGAGGAGCGCCTGCGCCACATGCTGGCGCGGCTGGCCCGCTGGGTCCGCGAGAATGCCGAGGGCGAACTGCTGCCCGCGCCGCCGCCCGTCGCCGTGGTGAAATCCGTGCTTGCGACGCCCGACCCGGCGCTCCCGGTCCTAACCGGCATCGTCAACACGCCGGTCTTCGGGCGTACCGGCACGCTGATCACCACGCCCGGCTATCACCCCGACGCCCGGCTGCTCTACGTGCCCGCCCCGGGCTTTACCGTGCCCGATATCCCCAGCCGGCCGACCGACGAGGACATTGGCGCAGCCCGCGCCCTGATCTGCGAGGACCTGCTCGGGGACTTCCCCTTCACCGGCGAGGCCGAGCGCGCGCATGTCGTGGCGCTCCTGCTGCTGGGCTTCCTGCGCGGCATGATCGACGGGCCGACGCCGCTGCACCTGATCGAGAAGCCCACGCCCGGGACCGGGGCCACGCTGATGGTCGATGCCGTGGCCACGATCCTGACCGGCGCGGGCGCGAGCGTCATGACCGAGGGGCGCGACGACGAGGAATGGCGCAAGCGCGTCACCGCCAAGCTGCGCCAGATCCCCTCGATCATCCTGATCGACAACCTGCGTGCCAAGCTCGACAGCTCGGCCGTGGCTGCCGCCCTCACCGCTCCCTTCTGGGAGGATCGCGTTCTCGGGCAGTCCGAGATGACCCGGCTGCCGATCCGCTGCCTCTGGATCGCCACCGGCAACAACCCGGAGTTTTCGAACGAGATGGCCCGGCGCCTCGTGCGCATCCGGCTCGATGCCAATGTGGAACAGCCCTGGCAGCGCAAAGGCTTCCGCCATCCCGATCTCATGGTCTGGGTGCGCGCCAACCGGGGCCGCATAGTCGCGGCCTGCCTGACGCTCTGCCAGGCCTGGATCGCCGCCGGCAAGCCGCGTGGCACCAGGACCATCGGCTCCTACGAGAGCTGGGCGCAGGTCATGGGCGGCGTGCTCGAGACGGCCGGCATTCCGGGCTTTCTCGGCAATCTGGAAGAGATGATGGCCGCCTCCGACAGTGAGGGCGCCGGCTGGAGCGCCTTCATCGCCGCCTGGTGGGACAGGTTCGGGACGGCCCCCGTGCTGTCCGCGGACCTGTTCGATATCGCCCTGTTCTGTGACCCGCAGCCACCGCTCGCCGGAGGAAACGACCGCGCGCAAAAGACAGCCTTCGGAAAAGCGATTTCACGAATGCGAGACCGGATATTCCGGATCGGATCATTGCATGTCCGGGTCAGGAAGGACGGCATCGAGCACAAGGCCGCGCGTTGGAAGCTGGTGCTGTCGGACGTGAAAAACGATGCCTCGGGCGGAGATCAACCTGAGGTTGGGGAACATCGGCCCGCTGAGGGGAACGTCGAAAACGGAAGTTCCCCTCGCCAACCCACTGAAAACATTGGCCGAGGGGAACATGGGGAACATGGGGAACATTTTTCCGCCCCTTCACACGCGCGTGCCCGCGCGCACGCGCACGACAAGGATGGGCCCGGAAAACGTTCCCCATGTTCCCCACCTTCCCCAAACCACGTGAAATCAGAAGGTTACGGAGGGGAACATCGGGGGGAACGTCAAAATCGATGTTCCCCACGTTCTGCGGCGCCTGACTGGCTACGCGAGCTCGACCCATGAGCCGGACAGCCATCACACCCCGATCCGACGACGGCGGCCGGTACCGCCAAGCATCAACCGCCGTCGTCATCCACCCGAGCAGCCAACCAGAAAAGGAGACCGCCCATGGCTGACCCGACTCTCGCCACCTCGCACCGCGAGGCAATCCCCGATCTGCCGGTGGCGCACCGCGCCGACCGTACCTTGCTCGCGCTCGATCTCGGCACCGCCACCGGCTGGGCCCTGCATGGCGCCGACGGGCTGATCACCTCCGGCACCGCCAGCTTCCGCCCCGGCCGCTTCGACGGCGGCGGGATGCGATACCTGCGCTTCACCAACTGGCTCTCGGAGTTCGACCGCCTGAGCGGGCCGATCGCGAGCATCTGGTTCGAGGAGGTCCGCCGCCACGCCGGCACCGACGCAGCCCACGTCTATGGCGGGCTCATGGCCACGCTCACCTCCTGGGCCGAGCTCCGCGGCGTGCCCTACGAGGGCGTCCCGGTGGGCACGATCAAGCGCCACGCAACCGGCAAGGGGAACGCCCCGAAGGAGGCGATGATCGCGGCGGCTCGCGCCCGGGGCTTCAGCCCGGCCGACGACAACGAGGCCGACGCCATCGCCATCCTGTTCTGGGCGATCGAGACGGCGGGAGGCGTGGCATGAGCAGGATGCGATACACGCCCAATGGCTATGGCGGCCGCCGCCGCGACCCGGAGCAGGTCAAACGCGAGGGCTGGCACGAGCAGCGGATGCTGGCGGTCTCGCTGGACGACCAGCGCCTCACCTGGCCGGAGCGGGAGTTGATCCGTCAACTCGGGGACAAGCTCTATGGCAAGCCGCCCGCGGTCCGGGAGGTACGCCATGACTGACTGGACCACCGCGCAGGTGCAGGACCGTCTCGAACTCGCCGCGGACGTCTTCGCACAGCTGCCTGCGGTGAAGCCGCAGGGCTACTTCAACGCCTGGCCCGACTACTTCCACAGCTTCGCCGATCAGGTCGGTCAGGAGCCGCAGATGCGCCGGCCCCGGCCGAGCCCGCGCCAGATTACGGAGGCCGAGGAGGCGATGCTGTGGCTGCGTTGGCTCGAGAAGGACGACGCTCGCCTCGTCTGGCTGCGCGCCAACCGCACGCCTTGGAAGCCCATCTGTTGGGAGCTCGGCATAAGCCGCGCCACAGCGAACCGGCGCTGGCATTACGGCATCGCCGTGATCGTGTGGCGGCTGAACGGGCGGCAGGTGCCGCGGAAGAGGTCCATGGCGTTCGTGGTGAGGCGGACGGGGTGAACCGGACCTCAGCTGCGGAACGACTCAATGGCCGTTGTTCGGACCTTCCGGCCTATCGCGGCACGTGCTCGTTTTCCACTGCCGCCCCGAGGGCTTTCGGGAGTACGGGCGGTGGTCCGGGCATTCGCTGCAACGCGTACGCACGGCGACGATAGGCGATGTGCCAATAATGCGAAACTGCAAACAAAGGTCGTTCATTGCATCGCAGACGGTCCACTGCCAACACTTGCGACGCGGATGGCCGGTTTAGGCTTCCTCGATTGCGTCGCCATGTCGAAGACATGAAAATACCCGAGCGAGCCGCCGGCCTCCCAGCGGCTCCTTTCCCGATTAGCTGATGCTGGTGTGCGGAGTCCGTCCGTTATGGGCACGAGTATGACATCATGGCGAGGGGCCAGCGCCTAGCCAAGCATTCGGACGGGGTTTACGCGTCGAAGCCGATCTTCGTGGGATGTACTTCGAAGGAGATATGCATGTCAGCGCCAATGATGCCCGGGCGCATGTGGCGGTAGAGCGCGCGCCAGTAAGGCTGGATCGTCACGGCCTCTTCGAGCATGATCTCTTCGAGGCGACGGGCATGCTCCCGACGCTGATCTGCATCCGCGACCGAAAGCGCTGCATCGAGAACCCGGTCGAATTCCTCGCTCGAGAATCCGGTCTCGTTCCACGGCACGCCGGATCGGTAGGCGAGGTTGAGTATCTGCACGGCAAGGGGTCGATGGTTCCAGTTCGTGGACGAGAAGGGATACTGGAGCCAGTTGTTCCAGAATGTGCTGCCGGGAGCGACGACACGCCGCACCGGAATGCCGGCATCCCTGAGTTGCGCAGCCACGGCGTCGGATGAGTTCCGGCGCCAGTCATCGTCGATCGAGACCAGTTCGTGCTCGAAATCGGCCATGCCGGCTTCCTCGAGAAGGGCCCTCGCGCCTTCGGGATCGTGAGGAATGTTCGGGATTTCGGCGTATTCCGGGTGGATCGGCGCGACGTGATGGTTCTCGGCCGGCGCGCCAAGCCCGGAATAACCGAGTTCCAGCACAAGCTCGTTGTCGGTCGCCATGATGAGGGCGCGGCGGACCCGCTCGTCAGCATAGGGGCGCATCCCGTCCACTTCGGCCAATTGATTGAAGCGCACCGTGAGCGTCGCGCTGGTCACGACGTCCGACTTCTCCCAGCCGATGGTGTCGAACACCTCGATGAATTCGCCCGTCGTTTCGTAGAGGATGTCGAGTTCTCCGGCCTCTGCGGCGGCCAACCAAGAAGCCGGATCTGTCCCGTAGTCCAGGAACTCGATCCGGTCGAGATACGGGCCGCCATGGACCTCCGTGCCCCACCAGCTTTCGCGGCGCTCGAACACCGCGCGCTGGCCCACCTCCAGTTCGGCCAAGGTATAGGCCCCGGTCCCGACGATGGCGGCTGGGTCGCCCGGATCGAAGGTCGGGTGCGGAACGGCCGCGGGATAATCCGCCATGCTGGGGATGATAGTGATGTCCGGCCGGGGAAGGTACAGGCGTACGGTGAGATCGTCGACGACCTCGACGCTGCCCTCGATCAAGGCGCCAGTCGCCTCGTCCACCAGCACGCTCAGGCGCGAGGCCATGGTGTTGCCCTCCACCTCGCTGTCGCACCAGTATTCGAAGGTGCGGGCGACATCCGAGGCGGTGAAGGCCTCGCCGTTGGACCATGTCACGCCGGGTCGCACGCGGAGGACGTATTCGGTGGCGTCCTCGTTGACCTCCCACGCCTCCAGCAGCATCGGCGTGAAGGTGCCGTCGTTGTTGTACTGCACCATGTAGTCCAGAGGGCCACGCAGCAGGTTGCCGATCTCCGACCAGTCCGCAGTCCGGGGATCCTTGATCGCGCGGACGCTCATCTGCATGCGCAGGGTGCCGCCCTGCGCGGGGATGGCTTGCTGTGCCACTGCCGGGGCATTCAGGCCGAGCAGGGCGTAGGCGGCGGGCGCGGCAACCCCCAGTGCCGTCGCACGGGTGAGGAATTCGCGCCGGCTCAGCGTGCCATCGGCGACCTCGCGAGCGAGGGCGGGGGCAGCGGGGTGAATATGTGTCATGACGGCATCTCCGAATTGGTGGATCGCGGGATTGCGGCGGCCCGGTTTTGGCTGCTCTTGTCGTTCAGGGCAGAGCGGGAATGGGCGTGTGGGAGAAGGCGCTGGACATCGCGGCGTCGCGGCCGCCCATCCTTGCAAGCCTTCGGTCCTGGTCGGCGTGGGCGGCGGCATCGACCTGGTCCGGATCGCATATCTCGCGCAGACGGCGCAGGCCTTCGGCGCGGATAGGAGAGAAGTCCGGATTGGCGCCGAGATCGACACGTTCCCCGGGATCCGTCCTCAGATCGAAGAGTTGCGGGCGTTCGGACGTGTAGTGGACGTATTTCCAGCGGTCCCAGCGGATCATGAATGCCCCAGTGGTCGAGCCGCCGTCGTGATATTCGGAAAACCCCGTCCGGTTCGGATCGTCCGGGGCAGCCGCCAAATCCCGCAGATCCGCCCCGGGCAGAGTGGCGGCCTTCTGACCGAAAACCGGAAGCGCCGTCGTCGCGATGTCGAGAAGACTTGCCGTCGTTGCGCAGCGCCCAGCGACAACGCCAGGCCCGGCCGCGATCATGGGAATGCCGACCGAGCCCTCCAGCATTACCGACTTTCCCCAGAAGCCATGGTCGCCCAGCATTTCGCCGTGATCGGAGACATAGATCACCAGCGTGTCCTCCGCCTGGCCGGACACCTCCAGCGCCGCGAGCACGCGTCCCATGCAATCGTCCATGAAGGCTACCAGCGCCATGTAGTTCAGGCGCGCCTCGGCCATCAGCCGGTCGTCGAAATATGGGTCGTGGTCATAAAAGTCGCGGATCCGGCGCAATTCGGGATGGGCCGGGCGATCGCGGGCAGCCACCGGGGGCGGGATGAGGTCCGGGTCGATACGCGCGCGCCAGTCTGCCGGTGCGACCAGCGGGTAATGCGGCGTCACGAGGCTGACCATTGCCGCCCAGGGTCGTTTGGTGCGTTCGGTCGAAGCAATCCATTCGACTGCCGCATCGCTCACCGAGCGGTCGTAGCGAGTCGTTTCGGTTTCGCCAGTGGCGACCTCCAGCGCCAACTCATGGGCCGCCGCGAAGGTCGCCGTGCCGTCACGGACGAGGCTGACGGTCCAGCCTTCGCCCGCCACGTGCAGCGGGGCGATCTCCTCAACCGCCCCGTGATCGGACCCGGCCTTGTAATGCAGCTTGCCAAAGGTCGCCGTATGGATTCCTGCGTCGCGCAGGGCATGCATCCAGCCGCGGGGCTGCCCCGACCAGGGCGCGGCGCTGTCCCAGTGCCCGGTGCAATGCGTCGGCAACCCGGTCGCGAAGGCGGCGCGCGCTGGCACGCAGATGGGCGCGGGCGTGTACGCGTTATCGAACACCATTCCGCGCGCGGCGAGCCGGTCGAGCGCGGGCGTCGGAGCTGCGGGATGCCCCATGAAGCCGGTGGCGTCGCGCCGATGTTCGTCCGACATGAGTATCAGAAGATTCCGGGGGTGATCCGTCATGCCGCGTACTCCGCGCCCTCGGCATCCAGCACTTGGCGGATCGCGGCGAGGTGGCGGGCGGCGAAACCCGGATAAGCCTCCCACTGGCGGGCTGTCTTCTCGGCGATCTCAGCGCTGGCAATATTCAGCGCGCGCCCCGTGGCAAGGGCGAGCAGGTAGGTGTCGGCAGCCTTCTCGAAATAGTAGAGGTCGTCCAGGCACTGTGCGACGCTGTCGCCAACGACAAGCACGCCGTGCTGCGCCATCAACAGGATGCGGCGCGAACCGAGCGCGCCGGCAAGCCGCTCCGCCTCGTCGCCCAGGCCCATGCCGTCGAAGCCCATGTCGATGGCGACGCGCCCGAAGAACCGCATCGCGTTCTGGTCGATGGGCGGGAGCGTAGGATCGGCAAGGCACGACAACGCCGTCCCCGCCCGCGAGTGAAGATGCATCACGCAGCGCGCCTGCGGCACATGCCGATGCATCGCCCCGTGGATAGCCCAGGCCGTGGGATCAATATTGTCGCCGACCGCACCCGTATCGCAGTCTGACGCCAGCCGCGCGAGATCCGAGGCCCGAATGACGGACCAGTGCACGCCGTAGGGGTTCAGCAGGAAGGTTCCGTCGCCCATGTCGTGGCTCACATGGTTCGCGATGCCCTCGTTCATCCCCAGCCGGTCAAACCATCTCAGCGCCGCGGCCAGCTCGGCGCGAATGGTCTTCTCGTCGTGATGGACGTCCTTCATTGCAGACCTCCGTCTTTCATGACCCGAGACTACGGGCTGGACGCCGGCCGCAGAAGCGATCATTCTTTGGCAGTAGCCATAACGGATGGAATTGCATGAGTGTCCTCAACTGGTTGCGGTCGTTCGAGGCGGCGGCGCGCCATTGCAACATCACCCTCGCGGCCGAGGAACTGGGGCTCAGCCAGGCGGCGGTTTCCAAGCAGATTCAGGCGCTGGAACAGCGGCTGGGCACGACACTTCTGATACGCGAAGCGCGCGGCGTGCGCGCCACCTCGGAAGGACTGGAGCTTCAGACCGGCGTTGCGCAGGGCCTCCAGCGCATCGACGCGGCCTTGGACCGGCTGGAGCAGCCCAAGGGCTCGGAACTCCTGGTGTTGAGCAACGCGAGCTTCGCCCTGCACTGGCTGATGCCTCGACTCCATGCCTTCACAACTGCCCACTCGGATCTGCGCCTCAACCTCCGCACGGCGCTCTGGTCGCGCGACACGCTCGGCATCGACGCTGATGTCGAGATCTTCTTCGCACCTGCCGGACAGCAGGATGCAGAGATCCTGGGCAACGGCGCCCTCATCGGAGTCGCTCATCCGGAAGCGGCGGGCGGCGTCGTCCGTGTTGCCGGCTATCGACGCAGCTTCGATGCCCTGAGAGGCGAAACCGTCGCGGAGGTAGACACCTTCCATTCGGCCTTGCAGCTTGCACGCAGCCTGAAGGCGCGCACGATCTGCCCGAGCTTCCTGGCGAGGGACGATGTGGAAAGTCACGGCCTACAAGTGTTCCAGATCGGCGAGGCGGACAGACACTGCTACTGGTGCCGCACCCGCAGCGGCACGGGTCGCGTGTTCGCCGGCTGGCTAAAGCGCATGATCGCGCCGTAGAGTATTCCTCAAGCCGGATTCTCCGTCGCGCGAAACCCCACTCGGTCCGATTGAAGCCCGGCGCGAAAAGCGACACCCGTTGCGTGCCTGCCCCTCCACGAGCACCCGCCGCACCAGCTCGGCTCGACTGTGCGGCGTCAGACGGGCATTCTTGCAAACGTTCATTTGGTCCCTCCAGCGGTCAGCTAAAACGTCAGCACCTTCAGCTTTCCCGGACGGAACCAAATGGACAACCTAATGAAAGCTCACAGCTAGCGCAAACGTCCGCTTCTGCGTCGCGCATCGGATTCTCGGAAGTTTTCGCGCGTGAGCGTGTCAACAACTGTCAGCCGCTGAGACAATTTCCGGCGAGACACCGGACGGCGAGACGGATCGGCCCGCTGACGCTATCCATGGCGATATACTTGGGGTCGTGCGCTTGGACGAACCGACGCTCATCCCGAGTTGGACACCGGGCTTGGCTTCCGGGGTCCAGCCGGGGTCCAGACCGCCAAGCCATTGTTTTCCGGTTCCTTTTCGGGCCGAAACGTATGCTGGCGGGCGTGGCGCGGAATATCGCCAGCGACAGGGCCGATTTTTTGGGAAGCCACCGGAGTCCGGGGTCCACCCGCGACAACATGAAACCTTCGTGAAATCAAAGACCTGAGCGGTTGCGCGGGGTGGATGCCCCGCGGAATCCGGAGTCCAGCCGGAAGCCAGGGTATCCACCCCGGCGGAGTCCAGGACGCGGGAGTCCAGCGCGGTCTGGGCCGCCGGGCGCACAACATCGACAGGATCACGCATGACGCTGAGCTTCGCCCCCGAGCGGATCGAGCAATGGCCGCTCGCGCGCCTCCAGCCCTATGCCCGCAATGCCAAGCAGCACGGCGCGGACCAGGTCGCGAAGCTGGCCGCGAGCATGGCCGAATTCGGCTGGACGGTGCCCTGCCTTGTGGGCGAGGACGGTGAGTTGATCGCCGGGCACGGGCGGGTGCTGGCGGCCGAACAGCTCGGGCTGACCGAGGCGCCGGTCATCGTGCTGGGGCATCTGACTGAGGCGCAGCGGCGGGCCTATCGTTTGGCCGACAATAAATTGACCGAACTCGGCAGCTGGGACGAGGCGCTCCTGTCTGCCGAGTTGCAGGACCTGCTGGCCGACGACTACGACATGTCGCTGGTCGGCTTCTCGGATGGCGAGCTGGACAAGCTGCTGGCCTTCGATGCGGATGGGGGCGGTGACGAAGAGGGTGGCGCCGGGGGCTCCGTGCCTCCGGTGACCATCCCCGAGCCGCCGCGCAACCCGGCCTCGCAGACGGGCGATCTGTGGATCCTCTGCGACCATCGCCTCCTCTGCGGCGACAGCACCAGCCACGACGATGTGAGACGCCTGATGAACGGCGAGCGGGCGATCCTGTTCGCCACCGACCCGCCGTATCTGGTGGACTAC
>NZ_JBGFSI010000027.1:0-18659 GCF_041365735.1 Rhodosalinus sp. K401
CAAACTTCTCTTTTGCCATCTCGGCCTCCTGTTCCTTTCGACGCGGGCGCAACCGGGGCGCGCCCGCGGATCATTGGGTTAAGCGTATTTCGACTGGATCTCGTCGGAGATGTTCTGCGGCACCGGCTCGTAGTGGTCGAACTGCATCGTGAACTGTGCCCGGCCCGAGGACATCGAGCGCAGGTTGTTGATGTAGCCGAACATGTTCGCCAGCGGCACGAAGGAGTCGATCACGATGGCATTGCCGCGGGGCGCCTGGCCCTGCACCTGGCCACGCCGCGAGGTGAGGTCACCGATGATGTTGCCGGTGTACTCTTCCGGCGTCACCACCTCGACCCTCATGATCGGCTCGAGCAGTTTCGCACCGGCCTTGCGCAGGCCCTCGCGCATGCACATCCGCGAGGCGATCTCGAAGGCGAGAACGCTCGAGTCCACGTCGTGGAACTTGCCGTCCACCAGCGCGACCTTGAAGTCGATCACCGGGAAGCCGGCGAGCGGACCGGAGTCCATCACCGACTGGATGCCCTTCTCGACGCCGGGGATGTATTCCTTCGGCACCGTGCCGCCGACGATCCGCGACTCGAAGCTGTAGCCCTCGCCGGCCTCGGTCGGCGTGATCTCCAGCTTCACCTCGGCGAACTGACCCGAGCCACCGGTCTGCTTCTTGTGCGTGTAGGTGTGCTCGATCTTCTGGCTGATCGTCTCGCGGTAGGCCACCTGCGGCGCACCGATATTGGCCTCGACCTTGAATTCGCGCTTCAGCCGGTCGACCAGGATGTCGAGGTGAAGCTCGCCCATGCCCTTCATGATCGTCTGGCCCGATTCCAGATCGGTCTCCACGCGGAAGGACGGGTCCTCTGCCGCGAGGCGCTGCAGGCCGGCCGACATCTTCTCCTGGTCGGCCTTGGTCTTGGGCTCGACCGCGATCTCGATCACCGGATCGGGGAAGGTCATCGTCTCCAGCACGACGGGCTTCGATGCATCGCAGAGCGTGTCGCCGGTCGTGGTCTCCTTCAGGCCGGCCAGCGCGATGATGTCGCCCGACCCCGCCCAGTCGATCTCCTCGCGGGAGTTCGAGTGCATCATCATCATGCGCCCGATGCGCTCGCGACGGCCCTTGGTGGAGTTCAGCACGCTGCCGCCCTTCTCGAGCAGGCCCGAGTAGATGCGGGTGAAGGTCAGCGAGCCCACGAACGGGTCGTTCATGATCTTGAACGCGAGCCCGGCGAAGGGCTGGTCGTCGCCCGGGCGGCGCTCCATGTTGCGGGTCTCGGTCTCGTCGTCCGGGGCGAAGCCCATGTAGGGCGGCACGTCGAGCGGGCCGGGCAGGTAGTCGATCACCGCGTTGAGCAACGGCTGGACGCCCTTGTTCTTGAAGGCGGAGCCCGCGAGCACCGGCACGAAGGACATGTTGAGCGTGCCCTTGCGGATGAGGCTGCGCAGGGTCGGAAGATCCGGCTCCTCGCCCTCGAGATACTTCTCCATCGCGTCGTCGTCCTGCTCCACGGCGATCTCGACGAGTTCGGCGCGCATCTCCTCGGCCTTGTCCTTGAGATCGTCGCGGATGTCCTGGATGACCCAGCTGGCGCCGAGATCCTCGCCCTTCCAGACCCATTCCTTCATGGTGACCAGATCGACGATGCCCTCGAGCTTGTCCTCGGCCCCGATCGGCATCTGGATCGGCGCGGGCAGGGCGCCCGTGCGGTCCTTGATCATGTGCACGCAGTTGAAGAAGTCGGCGCCGATCTTGTCCATCTTGTTGACGAACACGATGCGCGGCACCTTGTAGCGATCGGCCTGGCGCCAGACCGTCTCGGTCTGCGGCTCCACCCCGGCATTGGCGTCGAGCACGGCCACCGCGCCGTCGAGCACGGCGAGCGAGCGCTCCACCTCGATGGTGAAGTCCACGTGTCCGGGCGTGTCGATGATGTTGAAGCGGAACGACGCTTCCTTGGGCGTGTCGCCGTAGATGCCGGTCGGGTTCTTGCCGTCCTCGGTGCGGAACCAGAAGGTGGTCGTCGCCGCCGAGGTGATGGTGATCCCGCGCTCCTGCTCCTGCTCCATCCAGTCCATCGTCGCGGCGCCGTCATGCACCTCGCCGATCTTGTGGGACTTGCCGGTGTAGTAGAGAATCCGCTCCGTCGTCGTGGTCTTGCCGGCATCGATGTGCGCCATGATGCCGAAGTTGCGGTAGCGGTCGAGGGAGTATTCGCGTGCCATGGAATGGAGCCTCTGCGACAGGGGTTACCAGCGGTAATGGCTGAAGGCCTTGTTGGCCTCCGCCATCTTGTGGGTGTCTTCGCGCTTCTTCACCGCGGTGCCGCGGGAATTCACGGCGTCGAGCAGCTCGCTGGCGAGACGCTCTTCCATCGTGTGCTCGTTGCGCTTGCGGCAGGCGTCGATCAGCCAGCGCAGCGCCAGCGCCTCGCGGCGCTCGGGGCGCACCTCGACCGGCACCTGATAGGTCGCACCGCCCACGCGGCGCGAGCGCACCTCGACCGACGGCTTGATGTTCTCGATCGCCTCGTGGAAGATTTCCACCGGCGCGCGCTTCACCTTGTTCTCGACACGGTCCAGCGCGTTGTAGACGATCCGTTCCGCGACCGACTTCTTGCCGTCGATCATCAGGTTGTTCATGAACTTCGTCAGAACCCGGTCGCCATACTTGGCGTCGGGAAGGATTTCGCGCTTTTCCGCTCTGTGACGACGGGACATCCTTTAATCCTCTTACTTCGGGCGCTTCGCGCCGTATTTCGAACGGCGCTGCTTGCGGTCCTTGACGCCTTGCGTGTCGAGCACGCCGCGCAGGATGTGGTAGCGCACACCGGGAAGGTCCTTGACACGGCCGCCACGGATCAGGACCACCGAGTGCTCCTGCAGGTTGTGGCTCTCGCCCGGGATGTAGCTGATCACCTCGTAGCCGTTCGTCAGGCGCACCTTCGCCACCTTCCGCATCGCCGAGTTCGGCTTCTTCGGCGTGGTGGTGTAGACGCGCGTGCAAACCCCCCGCTTCTGCGGGCACTGCTCCAGGTGCATCGACTTGGAGCGCTTCACTTTGGGCTGCCGCGGCTTGCGGATCAGCTGCTGGATCGTAGGCATATGGGTCTTTTCCCCGTCTCCGTGTCTTCATCAATGCGCGGGCGTCCCCGCGCGAGTTCCGTGTCCGGCGCGCGCCTCGCCCGCTCAAAACGCAAAAACCGCATTCAGCCCCCTCTGCCGGGGCCGACGCGGTGGGTTTCCAGAGGATCGGGGCGAACGCGCCCGGATCGTGGCCACATGAGTCCTGATGCCGGCGGCGGGGAATACCCCTGTGCCGAGATGCCGGGCGTATACGGGGAGTCGCGGGGGTTGTCAACAGCACCCCGCCGCCGCTTGTCCCCGCGCCCGGGCGCTGCCACTCTGGCGCACTGAAACGGACCCGGGCGGCGAAGGGACGCGATACCGACATGCAGGCGATCGGGCTCTGCCGCTTTTCCTACCCCGCGATCGGCGGCTTCCAGGTCGAGCACGACAACTTGCGCGCACGGCTCGACTATCTCTACGCGCCGGACCGGATGGAAGAGCGTTTCCGCCTCTTCGAAACCGTGGCGCTGCCGTCGCTGCGCGCCCAGACCGATCCGGCCTTCGATCTCGTGGTCGTCGCGGGCGACAGCCTGCCCGCGCCCCATCTCGCGCGCCTGCGCGCGGCGCTGAAGGACCTGCCGCAGGCGCAGCTCCGGCTCGAGCCGCCCCGGCGCCACCGCGCGGCGATGAAGGATCTGCTGCAGGCGGCGCGGCGGCAGCCGGACCGGCCCTGTCTGCAGTTTCGCTTCGACGACGACGATGCCGTCGCCGTCGATTTCGTGGAGAAGCTCAAATCGGCCGCGGCCGAATGCCGGGACCTGCTCGCGGCGCACCGTTCGGTCGCCATCGACTTCGCGAGCGGCTACCACGCGGCGTTCGGCCCCGGGGGCATCCGCGCCGCAGCGCTCTTCAGGCCCTATTACACCGCGGCGCTCGGAATGTCGGTGCGCGGCGGCGATACGCGGACGATCATGAACTTCGCCCACCACCGCATCCATCGCTTCATGCCGGCGATCTGCTTTCCCGAGCCGGCGATGTTCGTGCGAGGCCTCGGCCGCTTCAACGACTCGCGCGCGGGCGTGCCCTGGCCCGCGGATCTGCGCCCCCTTTCGGCTGCCGAGGAAGAGACGTTCCGCGCGCGCTTCGCCCTCGACGCGGATGCCATCCGGCGGGCCTTCGCCGGGGAGCACGGCGCTAGCGGCTAGGCGGAACGACGGGGCGGGCCCGCCGCGCCAGGCGCGCCTCGCGGAGCATCGTGTAGATGCCTGTCGCCGCGATGATCGCCGCGCCGAGCAGCGTCAGCGGCGCCGGCCAGTCGCCGAAGACGGCCCAGCCCAGCACCAGCGCCCAGAGCAGCCCGGTGTAGCGGAAGGGCGCGACGACGGCCACCTCGCCCACCCGCATCACGAGCACGCTGCAAAGATAGCCCCCCATGATGAAGACCGCCGAGGCACCGATCAGGCCGGCCTGCCGCCCTGTCACCGCGGTCCAGCCCTGACCCAGCCCCGCGAGCGCGGCGAAAAGGGTCACGCCGGCGGCGGCGGCAAGGGTCACCGTCAGCGAGGGCACCGCCGAGGACATCCGCCGCGTGGCCAGATCCCGCACCGTGACCATCGCCACCGCGACCAGCGCGTAGCCGGCGTAAAGGTTGAACCCCTCCGGCCCCGGCCGGACGATGAGCAGCATGCCAGCGAAGCCCACGAGAATGGCGGTGAGCCGCCGCCAGCCGATACGCTCCCCGAAGACCAGCGCCCCCCCGAGAGCGACGGTCAGGGGCAGCACCTGCAGGATCGCCGTGACGTTGGCGAGCGGCATGTTGATGAGCGCGGTCAGGAAGAAATAGGCCGCCCCCACCTCGCAGCCGGTACGCAGCAAGACGAGCGCCCCGTCGCGACCGGAAAGCCGCAGCTCGATCCGCCTCAAGCGCCAGGCCAGCAGGCCGATCAGGGTCGTCGTCGCGAGCCCCCGCAGGAACAGGATCTGCATGAGCGGCAGTTCGTCGCCCACCACCTTCACGAACGTGTCGTTGATGGTGAACGAGGCCATCGAAGCCATCATCAGAAGCGCGCCGCGCGCGTTGTCGGTAAGCACTGGCATGGCCGGCGGCACTCCCGCTGTTTCCGGACGCATCGGAACAGCGGTAGCGCCGCGCGGCCGGGCCGTCGAGACCTCGCCATCGTCCCGCACCCGAAGGCCGGCCACCTCGCCATCGCCGCCCCGAGGCCCCCGGAAACGCCCCCGGCAAGCGCCGCGGGGATTGCGCGGCGACCGGCTGCGGCAAGGTCGAAGATCCGGAAGAACGAAAAAGGCCCCCGCCGGGGCGGGGGCCTTCTTGCTGTGCTCGATGCGGCGCCCGGTCTTGGCCGGACGCAATCACTCCTCGCGGCTCTCGGGCGTCTCCGACGCGTCGCTGCCGGTCTCGTCGCCGAAGACGTCCTCGGCCGGCGCGGCCAGCGCCGCGGCGGCTTCCGCCTCTTCCCGGCGCGCCTCGATCACGATGTTGTCGCGCTCCTGCGCGACCCTGCGCACGCGCTGCGTGGCCCCGCCGGTACCCGCCGGGATCAGGCGCCCGACGATGACATTCTCCTTGAGCCCCACGAGCTTGTCGCGCTTGCCCTGCACCGATGCCTCGGTCAGGACCCGTGTCGTCTCCTGGAAGGAAGCGGCAGAGATGAAGCTGCGCGTCTGCAGCGACGCCTTGGTGATCCCCAGGAGGATCGGCTCGCCCTGGGCCGGGCGCCCTCCCTTCCTGATCGCCTTCTCGTTCGCGGCCTCGAACTCGGCCTTGTCGACGTGCTCTCCCTTGAGAAGCGTGGTCTCGCCGGAATCGAGGATCTCCCATTTCTGCAGCATCTGGCGGACGATCACCTCGATGTGCTTGTCGTTGATCTTCACGCCCTGCAGGCGATAGACGTCCTGCACCTCGTCCACCATGTAGTTGGCCAGCGCCTCCACCCCGAGAATGGCGAGGATGTCATGCGGCGCGGGATTGCCGTCCATGATGTAATCGCCCTTCTGGATGAAGTCGCCCTCCTGCACCGGGACGTGCTTGCCCTTGGGAACCATGTATTCCACGGGTTCGAGATTCTCGTCCGCGGGCTCGATGGTGATCCGGCGCTTGTTCTTGTAGTCGCGCCCGAACCGGACATAGCCGTCGATCTCGGCGATGATGGCGTGATCCTTGGGCCGCCGCGCCTCGAAGAGTTCGGCCACGCGCGGCAGACCGCCGGTGATGTCCTTCGTCTTCGCGCCCTCGCGGGGGATCCGCGCGACCACGTCGCCGGCCTGGATCTTCTGGCCGTCCTCGCAGGACAGGATCGCATCCACCGACATCGGGTAGGTGACCGGGTTGCCCTGGTCGTTGCGCACGGGCTCGCCGGCCTCGTCCACGAGGATGATCTCGGGCTTGAGGTCGTTGCCCTTGGGAGCGGCGCGCCAGTCGGTGACGATCTTCTGGGTCATGCCGGTGGCCTCGTCCGTCTCCTCGCGCACGGCGATGCCGTTCACGAGGTCGTGGTGCTTGGCGATACCGTCCTTCTCGGCAATGATCGGCAGGGTGTAGGGATCCCACTCGAAGAGCTTCGCGCCCCGCTCCACCTTCTGGCCTTCCTCGACGAAGAGCTTCGTGCCGTAGCCCAGCTTGAAGCTCGCCCGCTCCTCGCCCTGCTCGTCGCGGATCAGCAGCTTCATGTTGCGGCCCATCACGAGGATTTCCTCCGAGGCGTTCTCCAGCGTGGAGGCGTTCTCGAAGGCGATGGTGCCGGCCTGGCTCGCCTCCTGGAAGGACTGCTGGCCGCCGGTCGCCACGCCGCCGATGTGGAAGGTCCGCATCGTCAGCTGCGTGCCCGGCTCGCCGATCGACTGCGCCGCGATGATGCCCACCGCCTCGCCGGCGTTGACCATCGTACCGCGCGCGAGGTCGCGGCCGTAGCACATGGCGCAGACGCCCTCTTCGGCCTCGCAGGTCAGCGGGCTGCGGATGCGCGCGCTGGCCACGCCCTCTTCGTCGATCCGGTCCGCCTGCCGCTCGTCGATGAGTTCGCCCGCGCGGGTGATGACCTCTTCGCCGCCGGGCACGACGATGTCCGCCGCGGCCACCCGGCCGAGGACGCGCTCGCCGAGCGAGGCGACCACCTCGCCGTCGTTCACCGCCGGCTCCGCGAGGATCGACAGATCCGTGCCGCAATCCGTCATCCGGACGATGCAGTCCTGCGCGACGTCCACGAGACGGCGGGTCAGGTAACCCGAGTTCGCCGTCTTGAGCGCGGTGTCGCTGAGGCCCTTCCGCGCGCCGTGGGTGGAGTTGAAGTACTCCAGAACGGTGAGGCCTTCCTTGAAGTTCGAAATGATCGGTGTCTCGATGATGTCGCCGTTCGGCTTGGCCATCAGGCCGCGCATGCCGCCGAGCTGCTTCATCTGCGTGACCGAGCCCCGCGCGCCCGAATGCGCCATCATGTAGACGCTGTTGGGCTCGACCTCGGCACCGTTCTCGTCTCGCTGGTTGGCCGAGATCGCGGACATCATCGCCTCGGTCACGCGGTCGTTGCACTTCGACCAGGCGTCCACGACCTTGTTGTACTTCTCGCCCTGGGTGATCAGGCCGTCCATGTACTGCTGTTCGAAGTCCTTCACCTGCTCGCGCGTGTCCTCGACGATGGACCACTTCTGCTCGGGGATGACCATGTCGTCCTTGCCGAACGAAATCCCCGCGCGGAACGCCTCGCGGAAGCCGAGCGTCATGATCTGGTCGCAGAAGATGACTGACTCCTTCTGGCCGCAGTAGCGGTAGACGGTGTCGATGACCTGCTGCACCTCCTTCTTGCGGAGCAGCCGGTTCACGAGCTCGAAGGGCGCCTTCGCGTTGAGCGGCATCAGCTGGCCGAGGCGGACGCGACCAGGGGTCGTGTCGTGAAGCTGCCAGACCTCGCTGCCTTCCTCGTCGATCTGCTTGATCCGGCACTTGATCTTGGCGTGCATGTGGACCGAGCCGGTATCGAGCGCGAACTGCACCTCGTCGGGGTGGGCGAAGACCATGCCCTCGCCCTTCATGCCCTCACGCTCCAGCGTGATGTAGTAGAGGCCCAGGATCATGTCCTGCGAGGGCACGATGATCGGCGCGCCGTTCGCAGGCGACAGCACGTTGTTGGTGCTCATCATGAGCACGCGCGCCTCGAGTTGCGCCTCGAGCGACAACGGCACGTGCACGGCCATCTGGTCGCCGTCGAAATCGGCGTTGAAGGCCGCGCAGACCAGCGGGTGAAGCTGGATCGCCTTGCCCTCGATCAGCACGGGCTCGAAAGCCTGGATGCCGAGGCGGTGCAGTGTCGGCGCACGGTTGAGGAGGACAGGATGTTCCCGGATGACCTCGTCGAGGATGTCCCAGACCTCCGGCCGCGCCTTCTCGACGAGCTTCTTGGCCTGCTTCACGGTCGAACTCAGGCCCTTCGCCTCCAGCCGCGAGTAGATGAACGGCTTGAAAAGCTCGAGCGCCATCTTCTTGGGCAGCCCGCACTGGTGCAGCTTGAGCTCCGGGCCGGTCACGATGACCGAGCGGCCGGAGAAGTCGACCCGCTTGCCCAGCAGGTTCTGACGGAAGCGGCCCTGCTTGCCCTTCAGCATGTCCGAGAGCGACTTCAGCGGCCGCTTGTTCGCGCCGGTGATGACACGGCCGCGGCGGCCGTTGTCGAAAAGCGCGTCCACGGATTCCTGGAGCATGCGCTTTTCGTTGCGCACGATGATGTCGGGCGCGCGCAGCTCGATCAGCCGCTTCAGGCGGTTGTTGCGGTTGATGACCCGGCGATAGAGATCGTTGAGGTCCGACGTGGCGAACCGGCCGCCATCGAGCGGCACGAGCGGGCGCAGCTCCGGCGGGATGACCGGGATGACCGTCATCACCATCCATTCGGGACGGTTGCCCGACTCGAGGAAGCTCTCGACGACCTTGAGACGCTTGATGATCTTCTTGGGCTTGAGCTCGCCCGTGGCCTCGGCCAGGTCGGCGCGCAGGTGCTCGGCCTCGGATTCGAGGTCGATCGCGGCCAGCATCTCGCGGATCGCCTCGGCGCCGATATTGGCGGTGAAGGCGTCCATGCCGTACTGGTCCTGCGCGTCCATGAACTCTTCCTCGGTCATGAGCTGACCGTAGGAGAGATCGGTGAGGCCCGGCTCCGTGACGACGTAGTTCTCGAAGTAGAGGATCCGCTCCAGGTCACGGAGCGTCATGTCGAGCATCAGGCCGATGCGCGAGGGCAGCGACTTCAGGAACCAGATATGCGCGACGGGCGCGGCCAGTTCGATGTGGCCCATGCGCTCGCGCCGAACCTTCTGCAAGGTGACCTCGACGCCGCATTTCTCGCAGACGACGCCGCGGTACTTCATGCGCTTGTACTTGCCGCAGAGGCACTCGTAATCCTTGATCGGGCCGAAGATGCGCGCGCAGAACAGGCCGTCCCGCTCGGGCTTGAAGGTGCGGTAGTTGATGGTCTCGGGCTTCTTGATCTCGCCGTAGGACCACGAGAGGATCCGCTCCGGGCTCGCCAGCGAGACGCGGATCTCGTCGAAGACCTTGGTCGGGGTGAGCGGGTTGAACGGGTTGTTCGTCAGTTCCTGGTTCATGTCGTGACCTCAAATCCTGCGGGGAAGTTGGAGCGGGCGGAAAGGCGCTTCGAAGCGCCTTTCCAAGCGCCTTCCAAGGCGCTTCGGGCCGTCATTCCTCGTCTTCCTCCGCGTCCAGGAGTTCCATGTTGAGCCCGAGACCCCGGACCTCCTTCACCAGCACGTTGAAGGATTCCGGCACACCGGCCTCGAAGTTGTCCTCGCCCTTGACGATCGACTCGTAGACCTTCGTGCGGCCTGCCACGTCGTCGGACTTCACCGTCAGCATCTCCTGCAGGGTGTAGGCCGCGCCGTAGGCTTCCAGCGCCCAGACCTCCATCTCGCCGAAACGCTGGCCGCCGAACTGCGCCTTGCCGCCCAGCGGCTGCTGGGTCACGAGGCTGTAGGGCCCGGTCGAGCGCGCGTGGATCTTGTCGTCCACGAGATGGTGCAGCTTGAGCAGGTACTTGACCCCCACCGTCACCGGCCGCGCGAACTGCTCGCCGGTGCGCCCGTCGAAGAGGACGGACTGGCCGCTTTCGCTGAAGCCCGCCCGCACGAGCGCGTCGTTCACGTCGGGTTCCTTGGCGCCGTCGAAGACGGGCGTCGCGATCGGCACGCCGCGGGTGACGGTCGAGGCCGCCTCGACGACGCGCTCCTCGTCCATCCCGGCGATACCCTCCTCGTAGACGTCGTCGCCATAGGCCAGGCGCAGAGCCTCGCGCACCGGCGTCAGGTCGCCGGTGCGGCGGTAGTCCTGAAGCGCGTCGTCGATCCTGAGCCCGAGGCCGCGCGCGGCCCATCCCATGTGCGTCTCGAGGATCTGGCCCACGTTCATCCGGCTGGGAACGCCGAGCGGGTTGAGCACGACATCCACCGGCGTGCCGTCCTCGAGGAACGGCATGTCCTCCATCGGGACCACCTTCGAGATGACGCCCTTGTTGCCGTGGCGGCCGGCCATCTTGTCGCCGGGCTGCAGCTTGCGCTTCACCGCGACGAAGACCTTGACCATCTTCATCACGCCCGGCGGCAGGTCGTCGCCGCGGCGGACCTTCTCGACCTTGTCCTCGAAGCGCGCGTCGAGCTGGCGCTTCTGCGCCTCGTACTGCTCATGCAGCGCCTCGACGATCTTGGCGTCCTCCTCGTCCTTGAGGGCGAGTTGCCACCACTGCCCGCGCGACAGGCCCTCGAGCAGCTCCTCGGTGATCTCGGAGTTGGCCTTCACGCCTTTCGGACCCTTCACGGCCGTCTTGCCGAGGATCATCGACTTCAGACGCGCGTAGATGTTGCGGTCGAGGATCGCGAGCTCGTCGTCCCGGTCGCGGGCGAGGCTCTCGATCTCCTCGCGCTCGATCTGGAGCGCGCGCTCGTCCTTCTCCACGCCGTGACGGTTGAAGACGCGCACCTCCACCACGGTGCCGTAGTCGCCCGGCTTCACCCGCAGCGAGGTGTCGCGCACGTCCGACGCCTTTTCGCCGAAGATCGCGCGCAGGAGCTTCTCCTCCGGCGTCATCGGGCTTTCACCCTTGGGCGTGATCTTGCCCACGAGGATGTCGCCCGGTTCCACGTCGGCGCCGATGTAGACGATGCCCGCCTCGTCGAGGTTGCGCAGCGCCTCCTCGCCCACGTTGGGGATGTCGCGGGTGATCTCCTCGGGGCCGAGCTTGGTGTCGCGGGCGGCGACCTCGAACTCCTCGATGTGGATCGAGGTGAACACGTCGTCGCGCGCGATGCGCTCGGAGATCAGGATCGAATCCTCGTAGTTGTAGCCGTTCCAGGGCATGAAGGCGACGACCACGTTCTTCCCGAGCGCGAGTTCGCCCATGTCGGTGGACGGGCCGTCGGCGATCACCTCGTTCTTCGTGACCCGGTCACCCACCTTCACCAGCGGACGCTGGTTGATGCAGCTGTTCTGGTTCGAACGCTGGAACTTGCGCATCCGGTAGATGTCGACGCCCGGGTCGCCGGGCTCGAGGTCGTCCGTGGCGCGGACCACGATCCGCTCCGCGTCCACCTGGTCGATAATCCCGGACCGGCGCGCCATGATCGAGGCGCCCGAGTCGCGCGCCACGATCTCCTCGATTCCGGTGCCCACCAGCGGCGCCTCGGCCTGCAGAAGCGGCAGGGCCTGACGCTGCATGTTCGAGCCCATAAGCGCGCGGTTGGCGTCGTCGTTCTCGAGGAACGGGATCAGCGAGGCCGCGACCGAGACGAGCTGCTTGGGCGACACGTCGATGAGATCCACGCTCTCGTTCGGCGCGAGCGTGTAGTCGCCCGCCTGCCGCGTGGACACCAGGTCGTTCACGAACCGGCCGCCCTCGTCCAGCTTCGCGTTGGCCTGCGCGATGGTGTGGCGCATCTCCTCGGTGGCGGACATGTAGACCACATCCTCGGAGACCTGGCCCTCGTGCACCTTGCGGTAGGGCGTCTCGATGAAGCCGTACTTGTTCACCCGCGCGAAGGTCGCCAGCGAGTTGATGAGGCCGATGTTCGGGCCTTCCGGCGTCTCGATCGGGCACATCCGGCCGTAATGCGTGGGATGCACGTCGCGCACCTCGAAGCCCGCGCGCTCACGCGTGAGGCCGCCGGGCCCGAGCGCCGAGAGGCGGCGCTTGTGCGTCACCTCGGAAAGCGGGTTGGTCTGGTCCATGAACTGGGAGAGCTGCGAGGAGCCGAAGAATTCGCGCACCGCGGCCGCGGCGGGTTTCGCGTTGATCAGGTCCTGCGGCATGACCGTGTCGATCTCGACCGAGGACATGCGCTCCTTGATCGCGCGCTCCATGCGCAGAAGACCGACGCGGTACTGGTTCTCCATCAGCTCGCCGACCGAGCGCACCCGGCGGTTGCCGAGGTGGTCGATGTCGTCGATCTCGCCCTTGCCGTCGCGCAGTTCCATCAGCGCCTTCACGCAGGCCACGATGTCTTCGCGGTCGAGCGTGCGCTGGGTGTCCGGCTTTTCGAGATCGAGACGCATGTTCATCTTCACGCGCCCGACGGCCGAGAGGTCGTAACGCTCCGCGTCGAAGAACAGCGTATCGAAAAGCGCGCTCGCGGCCTCGACCGTGGGCGGCTCTCCCGGGCGCATGACGCGATAGATGTCCATGAGCGCGGTATCGCGGTTCATGTTCTTGTCCATCGCCATGGTGTTGCGGATGTAGGGCCCCACGTTCACGCCATCGATGTCGAGAACCGGGATCTCGGTGATACCCGCGTCCAGAAGCGTCTTCAGCGTGCCGCCCGTGACGGTGCCGTCCTTGTCCGTCTCCCAGGTGAGCTCGTCGCCCGCCTCGACGTGGATGGCGCCGGTTTCCTCGTCGATGATGTCCTCGGCCACGAACTTGCCCAGGATCTGCTCGAACGGCACGAGCAGATCGGTGACCTTGCCCTCGTCGATGAGCTGCTTGACCGCCCGCGGCGTGACCTTCTTGCCGGCCTCGGCGATCACCTCGCCGGTCGCGGCATCCACGAGATCATGCGAGGGCCGCGTGCCGCGCACGCGCTCGGGGAAGAACTTCGTCTCCCAGCCCTCGCCCTTGCGCAGCGTGTAGCTGACCGTGTCGTAATAGGCCTTCATGATGGCCTCCTGATCCATGCCGAGGGCATAGAGCAGGGTCGTCACCGGCAGTTTCCGGCGACGGTCGATGCGGGCGTAGACGATGTCCTTGGCGTCGAACTCGAAATCCAGCCAGGAGCCGCGGTAGGGAATGATGCGGCAGGCGAAGAGAAGCTTGCCGGAGGAATGCGTCTTGCCCTTGTCGTGGTCGAAGAACACGCCGGGGCTGCGGTGCATCTGGGACACGATGACCCGCTCGGTGCCGTTGACGACGAAGGTGCCGTTATGGGTCATGAGCGGCATGTCGCCCATGAACACGTCCTGCTCCTTGATGTCCTTCACCGACTTCGCGCCGGTGTCCTCGTCCATGTCGAACACGATCAGGCGCAGCGTGACCTTGAGCGGCGCGGCATAGGTCATGTCGCGCTGCTGGCATTCCTCCACGTCGTATTTCGGCCGCTCGAGATCGTAGCTGACGAATTCCAGCACCGCCGTCTCGTTGAAGTCCTTGATCGGGAAGACCGACTGGAAGACGCCCATCAGGCCTTCGCCCTCCTGTGGCGACGGTCCGTCGCCGGAGTTCAGGAACAGGTCGTAGGAACTCTTCTGAACCTCGATGAGGTTCGGCATCTCCAGCACTTCGCGGATCTTGCCATAGTACTTGCGCAGTCGTTTCTGGCCGAGGAAGGATTGAGCCATGAGCCGTGCCACCTTTCGTTTCTCACCGGGCGCGTTCGCTGCCGGGGCCACAGGCCCGCGCCCAACCGAGACGGCGTGATCGCGATCCATTCCCGGCCCCCGTCCCACCGCGGGGCCTCCCGATCGCCTGAACCTCGCCTTGGAAAGGCCCGCGGACCGGGCCTTGCCGAGACAGGTTCGGCCGGGCCCGGTTTCCCGGGCCCAGCCTTCAGAGATGCGCGCCCCATGCGGAGCGGGCGTCCTGTTACTTGAGCTCGATCTCGGCGCCGGCCTCTTCGAGCTTCTTCTTGATCTCCTCGGCCTCGTCCTTGGAGACCTGCTCCTTGACGGCCTTGCCACCGGCTTCCACCAGCTCCTTGGCCTCCTTGAGGCCGAGACCGGTGATCGCGCGCACTTCCTTGATCACGTTGATCTTGGACGCGCCGGGCGACTTCAGGATGACGTCGAACTCGGTCTGCTCCTCTTCGGCCGCACCGCCGGCGTCGCCGCCCCCGGCCGGAGCCATCATCACCGCGCCGCCGGCGGCGGGCTCGATGTCGTACTCGTCCTTGAGGATTTGCTTGAGTTCCTGTGCCTCGAGAAGCGTGAGGTTAACGATCTCTTCGGCGAGTTTTTTCAGATCAGCCATTTCGTGACTCTTTCCGTATCAATGTGTGTCCAGCGTCGGGCATCCGCCACGACAAGGGTTTTTCGGGTTGCCTTACGCGGCTTCGGCCTTCTCTTCGATGGTCGAAAGGATGCTCGCGATGTTGGAAGCAGGCGCGCCGATCGCACCGGCGATGTTGGAAGCGGGTGCGCCGATACAGCCGACGATCTGCGCGATGAGTTCCTCGCGCGACGGCATTTTCGACACGGCCTCCACACCGGCCCGGTCCAGAACCGTCTCTCCCATCGCCCCGCCAAGGACCTCGAGCTTCTTGTTGCCCTTGGCGAAGTCCTCGACCACCTTGGCGGCTGCCACGGGGTCTTCGGAGTAGGTGAGCACGGTCATGCCCGTAAGAAGGTCCGCGATGCCTGCGCACGGCTTCCCCTCGAGGGCGATCTTGGCGAGCCTGTTCTTGGCGACGCGCACGGAACTCTGACCCGCGCGGGCGCGGGCACGAAGATCCTGCATCTCGGCAACCGTGAGACCCTCGTAGTGGGCAACCACCACGACGCCAGAGCTTTCGAAGATCTGGCCGAGTTCCTCGACCACTTTCTCTTTCTGGGCTCTATCCACAGTTTCACTCCAAGTTTGAAGGGGGTCCCCCCTCCGGCTCTGTTGCACCGCCGCCCGGACAAGCGCCCGGAAGACGGCCTTCGGGTCCGTGTCAGGGTCCCGAGGCCTCGATCGCCCGAGGGGGGTCTGCCCGCCCGGAAATCTCGTCTCGTTCCCCATCTCGGGAAGGACTTAACGGGTTTCCCCTGCCCTCCGTCTCGGACAGGACGGGGCCCGGCCGGCCCCGCCACCCGGCGCGCCCGAAGGCACGCCGAATTCCTTATTCCGCGGCTGCGGCCGCCGGCCCGCTCATGGCGGAGCCCACATCGACGGAGATCCCCGGCCCCATCGTGGAGCTGAGGGAAATCTTCTTGATGTAGGTGCCCTTGGCACCCGCCGGCTTCGCCTTGGCCACCGCGTCCACGAAAGCGCGCAGGTTCTCGGCAAGCTGGCCGTCGTCGAAGGAGGCCTTGCCGATGCCCGCATGAACCACGCCGGCCTTTTCGGCCTTGAATTGCACCTGGCCGCCCTTGGCGTCCTTGACCGCCTGCGCCACGTCCATCGTCACCGTGCCCACCTTCGGGTTCGGCATAAGGTTGCGCGGGCCGAGGATCTTGCCCAGCCGGCCGACCACGGGCATCATGTCCGGCGTCGCGATGCAGCGGTCGAAATCGATCGCGCCACCCTGGATCGTCTCCATCAGATCCTCCGCGCCCACGATGTCGGCGCCGGCCTCCTTGGCCTCGTCCGCCTTCGCGCCGCGCGCGAACACCGCGACGCGGGTTTCCTTGCCCGTGCCGTTGGGCAGGCTGACGACGCCGCGCACCATCTGGTCGGCGTGGCGGGGATCGACGCCGAGGTTCATCGCGACCTCGACCGTCTCGTCGAACTTGGCCGAAGCGTTCGCCTTGACGAGCGCGAGAGCCTCCTCGACCGCGACATCTTCCTTGCCGGCGAGAGCCTCGCGGGCGGCGCGGGTGCGTTTACCAAGCTTCGCCATCACTTCACCTCGATGCCCATGGAGCGGGCGCTGCCGAGGATGATCTGCATCGCGTCCTCGATGGTGTTCGCGTTGAGGTCCTTCATCTTGGCCTCGGCGATTTCCTTGACCTGGGCCGCGCTGACCGTGCCGGCGGTGCCGCGACCCGGGGTCGCGGAGCCGGATTTCACCTTCGCGGCCTTCTTGAGATAGTAGGACGCCGGCGGCGTCTTGATCTCGATGGTGAAGGACTTGTCCTGATAGTACGTGATAAGGGTGGGGCAAGGCGCACCTTGCTCCATGTCCTGCGTCTTGGCGTTGAACGCCTTGCAGAACTCCATGATGTTGATGCCGCGCTGACCCAGCGCGGGACCGACCGGCGGCGACGGATTCGCCTGCCCGGCAGGCACCTGAAGCTTCATCTTGCCTGCGAGTTTCTTGGCCATCTGGCCCTCTCTCCTTTCCAACACCCGGACCGGCGCGCCGGCCGGGCTTTCGCGTCGTGTGGTCCGGCCGGGTCGCCGCGGCGCCCGAACCTCCCACGGTTCGCACTCAGCCCTGTTTGGTGACCTGAGTGAATTCCAGATCGACCGGGGTTTCCCGGCCGAAGATCGACACCATCACCTTCAGGCGCTGGTTCGACTCGTCCACCTCCTCGACCATGCCGTCGAAATCCTCGAACGGGCCGTCGTTCACCTTCACCTTCTCGCCCACCTCGTAGTGGATGAGGGTGCGCGGCGCCTCTTCGCCCTCCTGAACGCGGTTCAGGATCGCGTTCACCTCGGCGTCGCGCATGGGCATCGGACGGCCCTGCGGCCCCAGAAAGCCGGTGACGCGATTGATCGAGTTGATCAGGTGATACCCCTTGTCCGACATCTCCATGCGGACGAGCACGTAGCCCGGCATGAAGCGGCGCTCCGCCGTCACCTTCTTGCCGCGCCGCACCTCGATCACTTCCTCGGTCGGAACGAGCACTTCCTCGATCTCGTCCTCGAGACCGGCCTCGGCGGCGGCTGTCTTGATCTGCTCGGCGATCTTCTTCTCGAAATTGGAAAGAACGCTCACCGAATACCAGCGTTTCGCCATGCTGCCTCAGCCCTTGTCACGACCCGGCAAGGCCGGGAATTCACAGTATGATCCGGCCTTCTGACCGTGTCCTTCCGGAAAACAAAAGCGGCGCGCAACACGAATCGCCGCACGCCAATTTCCGGAGGTTGACGTGCGTCCTACCCCTCGCGGCGCGAAGTTGCAAGGGCCGGGCGCGCCATGGCCGGCACGCCCGGCATGTCAGTTGAACATGCCCAGAAGCGCCGTCAGCCCGCTTCGGATCGCAAGATCCACGAGCCCGAAGAAGATCGCCGTCAGCGTCGCCATGATGAAGACCATGATCGTGGTCAGGACCACCTCGCGGCGCGTCGGCCAGACCACCTTTGCGATCTCTGCGCGGGTCTGCTGGATGAACTGCAACGGGTTGGCCATGGCGCGCGGACCTCTTTCCTCGGACGCGGGGGATATACGGGGTGCGGCGGCGGCCTGCAAGGGCGGTGTGCCCACCCGAAGGAATGGCAGGGGCAGCAGGGCTCGAACCCGCGACCTACGGTTTTGGAGACCGTCGCTCTACCAACTGAGCTATACCCCTCCGGCCGGGGTCATCCTCTATGCGCGCAGCCCCCGCGATGCAAGCGGGAATCGCCCGTATCGCGTCAGCTCCGGCGCCCGGCGCCGCAGGGGGCCGGCTCTTGCGACCGGAGGGGGACGGCGCGGCGCAGCGATGACATGCCCCTCACCCCGTCGGGAGCCTGGCGCCGTGTGAGGCTCGCGCCGGCGCGAACCGGCTGAAACAAAACGCCCAGCACGTTTCTTTGAACGCCGTGCGATCGCGCCCGGGCTCACGCGCGCCGCCCGGCCCCGTGACCAGCTCGTGAAAGCGCCGGCCCCTGCCGCACAGGGTCCTGCCGGCAGCGCCGGCATACCGTTGCGCACGCTGGAGCCCGGGGGATCACGTCAAGCCCAAATCCCCGTGCCCGGGAAGCGATGGAGGCGTGATTTCCCCGGCGCGCCGGGATGGCGNGAGGCGTGATTTCCCCGGCGCGCCGGGATGGCGCAGATTGCGGGGCGTCGGCGGCGGACACGCCCCGGCGGAACCCCTGAAAGCCCCGGAGCGGGCAAACACCGAACGACGAAAGGAAAGACCCATGACCCGTATTTTCGCAATCGCCGCCCTCGCCCTCGCAACCGCCGCGACCGCGGCCGCGGCGATGGCCCCCAGCAGCGCGCAGCTTCGCCAGATCGAGCGTCACGCCCCCGCCGGCGCCGATCTTTCGGTGCTGTCCCATTCGGACACGCTGCGGATCCTCGGCCAGATTTCGAGCGCGGACAACGCGGGCGAGATCCGGCGTTTCATCCGGGCTCGGCTGCGCGATGCGAGCTGAGGCCGCAGCATCGGACCGGCTTTCGCAGCAACATTCGCCGCGCGCGCATCGGCCGCACGGCGGATCCGGCCCCTCGAACGACGAAACCCCCGCCGCAAGGACGGGGGTTTCACGAGCTCGGGACCGGGCATCTTTCCCGGC
>NZ_JBGFSI010000028.1:0-17074 GCF_041365735.1 Rhodosalinus sp. K401
GCGGGCCACGGGCGCGGCGATCCGGCTCATCACCGACGGGGACGTGGCGGGCGTGATGCACTGCGCCGAGGCGGAGATCACCGGCATCGACATGTACATGGGCACCGGCGGCGCGCCCGAGGGGGTGCTGGCCGCCGCCGCGCTTCGGTGCATGGGCGGGCAGATCCTGGGGCGGCTCGTCTTTCACGACGACGACGAGCGCGAGCGCGCCGCGCGCGCCGGCATCACCGACCTGAACCGCGTCTACGCGCTGGGGGACATGGTGCGCGAGGACGTGATCTTCGCCGCCACGGGTGTCACCGACGGCTCGCTCCTGCCCGGGATTCGGCGCCGCCCCGGCTGGGTCGAGACCGAGACGGTGCTCATGCGGTCCCGCACCGGGTCCGTGCGCCGGGTGAGCTACCGCTCTCCCCTGCGCTGAGGCATGCCGGCGGCAGCCCTCATCCTGATCGACATCCAGACCGGTTTCGACGCCGCGAGCTGGGGCGAGCGCAACAACCCGGACGCCGAGGCGCGCGCGGCCGCCCTGCTTTCGGCGTGGCGGGCGCGGCGGAAGCCGGTCGTGCATGTCCGGCACGTCTCGACCGAACTGGGCAGCCCCCTCGCCGGGGCGGGCACGCGGTTCAAGCCGCAGGTCGCGCCGGTCGCGGGAGAGACCGTCATCGGGAAATCCGTGAACGCGGCCTTCATCGGAACGACGCTCGAGGACCGCCTGCGGGGGCTCGGCGTGCGGGATCTCGTGCTTTGCGGCCTGACCACGCCGCATTGCGTCTCCACGACCGCGCGCATGGCCGCCAATCTCGGCTTCTCCGTCCGGCTCGCTCATGATGCCTGCGCGGCCTTCGCGACCAATGCGGACATGAGCTGGTGCGGCGGCGAACCGATGCCGCCCCAGGCCGTCCACGATGCGGCGGTCGCCCATCTGCATGGCGAATTCGCGCAGGCCCTGTCCGTCGCGGATCTGCTGGAGACGCCCCGGTGAGCGCCTATCTCGGCATCGATCTCTCGCTGACCGGTCGCCGCTGGGAGGGGCCGGACGCCGAACTGCTCCGGCAGGCCGAGGCCATCGCCCAGCGCACCGATCTCGCGCCCGCCGTCTGCGCGACGCTGGCGCGCGCCGCCGTCGCGCCCGAGGCGGCCGAGGGCTACCTGTCGCCCCAGCTTCGCGAGCTTCTGCCCGACCCGAAGGGCCTGCGCGACATGGAGCGCGCGGCCGCGCGCATCGTCTCGGCCGCGACCCGGGGCGAGCGGATCGCGATCTTCGCCGATTACGACGTGGATGGCGGCGCTTCGGCGGCGCTGCTCCTCGACTGGCTCGCCGCTGTGGGGCGCGGCGCCACGCTTTACGTCCCCGACCGCATCGACGAGGGCTACGGGCCCAACGTCCCGGCCATGCGCGCGCTCGCGGCCGAGCACGACCTGATCGTCTGCGTGGACTGCGGCACCCTCAGCCACGACCCCGTGGCCGCCGCCGAAGGCGCGGATGTCGTCGTGCTCGACCATCACCTCGCCGGAGAGACGCTGCCGCCGGCTCATGCCGTGGTGAACCCGAACCGCCAGGATGAGGACGGACGCCTGGCGCATCTCTGCGCCGCCGCCGTGGTTTTCCTCCTGCTGGTGGAGGCCGGCCGGCAGCTCCGCGCGGCGGGGCGCGAGGGGCCGGACCTCGTGCCGCTTCTCGACCTCGTGGCGCTCGCCACCGTGGCCGATGTCGCGCCGCTCACCGGCGTCAACCGCGCGCTGGTGCGCCAGGGGCTGAAGATCATGGGCTGGCGGCAGCGCCCCGGCCTCGTCGCGCTCGCCGACGTGGCGCGCCTCGACCGCGCGCCGGATCCTTACGCGCTGGGCTTCGTGCTGGGGCCCCGGATCAACGCGGGCGGACGCGTGGGACAGGCCGACCTGGGCGCCCGGCTTCTGGCCACCCGCGACGCGGCCGAGGCCGAGGCGCTCGCCCGCAGGCTCGAGGCGCTCAACGAGGAACGGCGCGGGATCGAGGCGTCGGTGCGCGCCTCCGCGATGGCCCAGGCCGAGGCGCGCGGGCTCGACGCGCCGCTCGTCTGGGCGGCGGGCGAGGGCTGGCACCCGGGCGTGGTCGGCATCGTCGCCTCGCGCCTCAAGGAGGCCGCCAACCGGCCCGCGGTGGTGATCGGGCTCGAGGGCGGCGAGGGCAAGGGCTCCGGCCGGTCCGTCGCGGGCGTCGATCTCGGCGCGGCGGTGCAGAGGCTCGCCGCCGAGGGGCTTCTCCTCAAGGGCGGCGGGCATCGCATGGCGGCCGGCCTCACGGTGGCGCGGGAGCATCTCGAGCCCGCCATGGCACGGCTCGCCGAACTTCTCGCGCGGCAGGGCGCGGGCGCGGCGGGCCCGCGGGCGCTCAGGCTGGACGGCACGCTCATGCCCGGCGCGGCGACGCCCGAACTCGTGGAGGCGCTCGAGGCGGCAGGCCCCTTCGGCGCCGGCGCGGCGGCGCCGCGATTCGCCTTTCCCGACCTCGCCATCCGCCACGCGAAGCGCGTGGGCGAGACGCATCTGAAGCTTTCGCTGTCCGACGGCATGGGCGGCACGATCGACGCCATCGCCTTCGGCGCCTTCGACGGCGATCTCGGGCCGCGCCTCGAAGCCCATGGCGGCGTCCGCGTGCATGTCGCGGGGCGGCTGGAAATGAACCACTGGCGCGGCCGGTCGACGGTGCAGCTTCGCCTCGAGGATGCCGCCTTCGCGGGCGCCTGAGCCGCGCCCCGAGGGCGAGCGCCGCGCAGGCCGGAACGGCACATTTTCCCCTTGCAAGCCCGCGCCGGTTTTCCTATTCACCCGTCACGCTTGGCCAAGGCCCGTTCGTCTATCGGTTAGGACGCCAGGTTTTCAACCTGGAAAGAGGGGTTCGATTCCCCTACGGGCTGCCAGCGCCTTCATCCCCGCTCCCTAACGCCGACGCCCATTGACCCGCGCGCATGCTTCGTGGTTCAGCTTTCGCGCGCCCGCCGCGAGGTTTCCGATGCCGCCCATGACGTCCGACGACCACGTTCTCGATCTCTTTGTCGTGGGCGGGGGCGTGAACGGGTGCGGGATCGCGCGGGATGCAGCCGGGCGGGGTCTGTCGGTCGGGCTCGCAGAGAAGGGCGACATCGGCGGCGCGACCTCCTCGGCCTCGACGAAGCTCTTTCACGGCGGGCTGCGCTACCTGGAATATTTCGAGTTCCGCCTCGTGCGCGAGGCGCTGGCCGAGCGCGAGACCCTGCTCGCCGCCATGCCGCATATCGCCTGGCCCATGCGCTTCGTGCTGCCGGTGGACCCGGCGCTGCGCGTCGGCGCGGACACGCCCGCGGGGCGCTGGCTCGGCCGCCTCATGCCCTGGGCGCGGGGGCGGCGGCCGGCCGCGATGATCCGCGCGGGGCTTCTGCTTTACGACGCGATGGGCGGGCGGAAGGTGCTGCCGGCGAGCCGTGCGCTCGACCTTGCGCGCGACCCGGCGGGCGCGGCGCTGCGGCCCGGCCTCGGCCGCGCCTTCGAGTATTCCGACGTCTGGGTGGAGGATAGCCGTCTCGTCGCGCTCAACTCGCGCGACGCCGTGCGCCTCGGCGCCCGCATCTGGCCCCGGCAGGAAGTCGTGGAGGCACGGGCCGTGGACGGTTTCTGGCGGGTCCGCCTGCGCTGCACGCGGACCGGCGCGGCGCGCGAGGTCCGCGCCCGCGCCCTCGTCAACGCCGCCGGGCCCTGGGCGGCGGAGGTGCTGTCGGGCGCGATCGGGCGCAACGCCGCGGCGCGCGTGCGCCTCGTGCGCGGCAGCCACATCGTCACCCGCCGCCTCTTCGACCACGACAGGGCCTACTTCCTGCAGGGCGAGGACGGGCGCATCGTCTTCGCCCTGCCCTACGAGCGCGACTTCACCCTGATCGGCACCACCGACGCGCCGCACCCCGACGCCGATACCGCCCCGGTCTGCACCGAGGCGGAGGCCGACTACCTTCTGGCCTTCGTGAACCGCTGGTTCCGCGCGCCGGTGTCGCGGGACGACATCGTCTGGCGCTTCGCGGGCGTCCGGCCGCTTTACGACGACGGCGCGGCCTCGGACACCGCGGCGACGCGCGACTACGTTCTCGATCTCGACACGGCCGTCGGCGCGCCGCTGCTCAGCGTGTTCGGCGGCAAGATCACCACCTACCGGCGTCTCGCCGAGGCGGCGCTGGCGCGGCTCGCGCCCGACCTGCCTGCGATGGGCCGTCCCTGGACGGCGGGCGCGCCGCTGCCCGGCGGCGATCTTCCGCTCGACGAGGTCGAGGCGCGGATCGCCGCGCTGCGCGCCGCGTATCCATTCCTTGCGGACGACGGGGCGCGGCGGCTTTTCCGCGCCTACGGCACCGACGCCGAGACGATCCTCGGCACCGCGCGGTGCGCCGAGGACCTCGGCCGGTCCTTCGGCGCCACGCTCACGGAGGCGGAGGTCGCCTGGCTCATGGCCCGCGAATTCGCCATGACGGCGGAGGATGTGGTCTGGCGGCGCTCCAAACTGGGCCTGCGGCTCTCGCCCGACCAGATCGCGGCGCTCGACGACTGGATGCGCGCGGCCCGTGGGGCGGCCGCGGCCGCGGAGTAGGGACCCATGCGCCACGTTCTCGCCACCGACCAGGGCACCACCTCCACACGCGCCGTGGTCTTCGACGAAGCCCGCCGCCCCGTCGCCCAGGCGAGCCAGGAGTTTCCACAAAGCTACCCCGCCCCGGGCTGGGTTGAGCATGACCCCCTCGACCTGTGGTCGACCGCCGCGGCCACGGCGCGCGCCGCGATCGAGCAGGCCGGACTGCACGCCGGCGACATCGCCGCGCTCGGGCTGACGAACCAGCGCGAGACCACGCTTTTATGGGACCGCGCCAGCGGCAAGCCGCTTTACCCCGCCATCGTCTGGCAGGACCGGCGGACCGCGCCCGCCTGCCGCGCGCTTGCCGCGGCGGGCCACGAGGCCGCCGTCACCGCGCGGACGGGACTTCTGCTCGATCCCTATTTCTCGGCCACGAAGCTCGCCTGGCTTCTCGACAACGTGGAAGGCGCGCGGTCGCGGGCCGCGCGCGGCGAGCTGGCCTTCGGCACGGTGGACAGCTGGCTTCTCTGGAACCTCACCGGCGGCAAGGTCCACGCGACCGACGCCACCAACGCCGCGCGCACCATGCTCTACGACATCCACGCGGGCGAATGGTCCGCGGAGCTCTGCGCGCTCTTCGACATCCCCGAGGCCGTTCTGCCCGAGGTCCGCGACTGCGCGGACGATTTCGGCGAGACCCGGGCGGACCTTTTCGGGCGGCCGATCCCGATCCTCGGCGTGGCGGGCGACCAGCAGGCGGCGGCCATGGGGCAGGCCTGTTTCGCGCCCGGCATGGTGAAATCCACCTACGGGACGGGCTGCTTCGCGCTTCTCAACACGGGCGAGACGCCGGTGGCGTCGCGCAACCGGCTGCTGACGACCGTCGCGGCGCGGCTGAACGGGCGGACGACCTACGCGCTCGAGGGCTCGATCTTCATCGCGGGCGCGGTGGTGCAATGGCTCCGCGACGGGCTGGGACTCGTGCGCCGCGCCGAGGAGACGCAGCCCCTGGCCGAGGCGGCGGATCCCGAGAGCGGGGTCGTGCTCGTCCCGGCCTTCACCGGGCTCGGCGCGCCCTACTGGGCGCCGGACTGCCGGGGCGCGATCTTCGGGCTCACGCGGAACTCCGGCCCGGCGGAGCTTGCCCGCGCGGCGCTGGAAAGCGTGGGCTTCCAGACCCGCGACCTCCTGGAGGCGATGCAGGCCGACTGGCCCGAGGCCGGGGAGGCGGTGCTGCGGGTCGACGGCGGCATGAGCGCGAGCGACTGGACGATGCAGTTCCTGGCCGACATCACCGGCGCGCCGGTGGATCGCGCCGAGGTGCTCGAGACGACGGCGCTCGGGGCGGCCTGGCTCGCCGGCCACCGGGCCGGGCTTTATCCCGGCCCAGAAGAGGCGATGGCGGCCTGGGCGCGGGATCGCCGCTTCGCGCCCGCCATGGGCGACAAGACCCGGGCGGCGAGATACGCGGCGTGGAAACGGGCCGTCGCCGCGGCGATGGCCGCCTCGGGCGCGGATCAGCCGGCGTAGAAGTCCCAGACGGCGCGGCTCGCGAGCGTGCGGTCCATGAGCCGCGCGCGATCGGCGAGAAGCGCCTCGGCCTGGGAAAGCCGCGCGGGCGCGAGCGCGGGGTCCGCCGCGCGGTTCACCAGGCAGTCGGGATCCTCCTCCAGATCGTAGAGCGCATGCGGCAGGCCGGGGCTTGCCATGTAGAGGTGCCGCCCGTCCATCCGGCATTGGAGCACGCAATCCTCCGGGGCGAGGCCGAAGCGCGCTGCGTCCTCGCCCAGAAGCAGGCGGAAATCGAACTCCCAGAGCGCGGCCGCGCGCCAGCGGCGGGGCGCCTGCCCGTCGAGAAAGGGCGTCAGCGAGGCGCCGTCCGGGGCATGGCCGGGCGCCACGCCCATGAGATCGCAGAGCGTGGGGAAGATGTCGGCGGCCGAGGTGAACGCCTCCACTCGCCCGGCGCCCCTCCCGGGGATCCGCATGAGCAGCGGGATATGGTAGCTTTGCGGGAAGAAGCCACCCTTTCCCAGCATCCAGTGGTCGCCCATCATCTCGCCGTGGTCGGAGGTGAAGACGATCACCGTCTCCTCCCACTGCCCCGCCGCGCGAAGCGCCTCGAAGATCCGGCCGCACTGCGCGTCCACTTCCGAGACGAGACCGTGGTAGAGCGCGCGGAGCCGCGCGAAATCGCGCGGCGTGAGGTCCCGTGCCCGTCCCGCGCCGCCTTCCACGAAATCCGAAAGCTGCTGGTAGCCTTGTATCGCCGCCACGAAGGGATGCTGCGCGGCCTCGGCATCCGGGTCGGCGTGACGCGCGAATTCCGGCCCCTCCTCCTCGCCATACATAGAGGCATAGGGCTCGGGCACGGCGAAGGGCGGGTGCGGGCGCAGGAAGCTCAGATGCGCGAACCAGGGCCGGTCGATGGGCTGCTCGGCCCGCCACTGAAGGAAGGCATCGGCGAGGAAGGCCGTCTGGGTCTCCTCGCTCGAATAGACCGGCGGACGGCGCGAGATGCGCGCGCCCTCCTCGGGCGGCACCCGGTGCATCGCGCCCGGGTCAGAGATGTCATGGCCCCGCGCGCCGAGCCAGCTCACCCATGGCCGCTCCGCATCGTCGAGGTTGAGCCGTACCCGGAACCCCGGCAGCACGCCTTCGAACGTGGCAAGCGCGGGGTCGGCCGGCGCGAGGTGGCGGGGATCGGGCGCGGTGTCGGTGTAGCCGAAGAGGGTGGGCAGGTAGCCCGCGCGCCGGGCGGCGAGCGCGAGGTTGTCGAAACGCGCGTCGAGCCCCGCGCCGTTCCACACCACCCGGTGGTTCATCTGGTAGAGCCCGGTATAGAGCGACGCGCGCGCCGGCGAGCAGGGCGCGCAGGTGGCGTAATGCCGCGCGAAGAGCGTGGCCTCCTCCGCCAGCCGGTCGACCGCGGGGGTCCGCACGACATGACCGAGCGCGCCCAGCGTGTCGCCGCGCCACTGGTCGGCGGTGATGAAAAGGATGTTGGGCCGCATCACGCCACCTCCAGCCGGTCGAGAAGCGCGGGCAGGTCCGCCACCGTGTCGATGACGTGATCGGCGCCTGCCTCCTTCAGCATTACCGTGGCGCCCGCGCGCAGCCGCGCCACCTCGTGCGCGTGCATCGCGGCGAGTTCCCCGGGCGTGCACCCGACCGCGTTGCCCGAAAGCGCCACGCCCACGGTGACGCAGCCCGCCGCCACGCCTTCGGCGATGCCGGGCGCGGTGTCGTCCACCTTGATCACGGCCCCGGGCGGATGAACGACAAGGTCGATGAAGCACTGATACATGCAGAGCGGGCCGGGCCGCCCCTCGGGCAGGTCGTCGGCGCAGACGAGATTGTCGGGGGCGTAGCCCTGTTCGGCCGCCCTGGGCAGAACCCGCTCCATGATCGAGCGGGTGTAGCCCGTGGTGGAGCCGATCTTCATGCCGCGCGCCCGCAGGTTTTCGACGGTCTCGAAGGTGCCGGGCACGAGGGTGGCGTAATCCGCGACGACCTCCTCGTTCATCGGCACGAAGACCTCGTAGACGCTGTCGGCGTCGGCCGCCCGCGGCGCGTGGCCGAAGCGCGCCTGCCACTGATCGGCGATCCCGGGCATCTCCAGCATGGCCCGGACATGGTCCCGCTTCGCCGCGCCCATGGGTGCGCGGGCCTGTGCCACGCTCGCCTCAAACCCGAAGCGGCGGAACGCCTCGACGAAAACGGCCATCGGCGCGAAGGATCCGAAATCGATCGTGGTGCCCGCCCAGTCGAACACCGCCGCCTTGAACCGTGCCATGAATCGCCCCCTCTCAGCCCGCCAGGCGCGTGCGACGCGCGGCCCTGACCGACGCACCGCGCGCGCCACGCCCCTTTTCCTGCAACACTTCGCAGGCCGCCGCCACCATCTCGTGTATCGCCCCGGCATCGAGCGGGCCGATGCCGCCGCCCGGTCGACCACCGCCGCCTTGACCCGGACCCCGCCGGGCCTTGGAGGGTGGCGAGAAGGCGGCACGCCGCCAGGACGCGTGTCGCCGCCGGGCGCAGGGGCGCGAGCGCCACACCTGCCGGCGCGCACCGGCGCACTGCCGACGCGGCAAGCTGGTGTCGGGGGAGCGCCGTGCCGGCGCAGCGGAATTGCCGCGTGTGCTGCGCGGTCACGAAAGACGGCCGGCCCGCCACGGGAACAAGCCTTCGCAGGCGCCGCGGGGCGCTTGCCGGCGACGGGGCGGGCCGCGCCCGTCGTTCGCGGCGCCCGCGGCCCGGGGTCAGCCGCTGTCGGCCTCCCGTGGTGCGCCGAAACGATGCCGGCCGCGCCCTGCGTTCTTCGCGGCGTAAAGCGCGGCATCGGCGTCGGCGAGCATCCGCGCGGGCTCCGGCCGGGGATAGTCCCCGGACATGACAGAGCCCGCACTGGCCGCGATATGCGCCGCGCGGCCGTCCACGACGATGGGCCTTGCGAGCCGAGCGATGATGCGCCGTGCGACACCTGCGACGGCGGCGCGGTCTTTCGGAGCCTCGAGCACGAGCACGAATTCGTCGCCGCCGATGCGCGCGACCGTATCGCGGGCGCGCGTCTCTTCCACCAGGACACGCGCCACGACCTGAAGCACCTGGTCCCCCGCCGGGTGGCCCAGCGTGTCGTTTACGTCCTTGAAATGATCGAGGTCGATCTGCGTGAGCGCGAAACGCACCCCGCCCGCGGCCAAGCGTTCCAGCACATGCTCCAGCGCGCGGCGGTTCTTCAGGCCGGTCAGGGTGTCGGTGAAAGCCTGTTCCTCGGCCGAGATGCGCGCGGCCTGAAGGCGCAGGTTCAGCCTGCGCGATGCCTCCATCGCCGCGGATTTCGCCTCGATCAGGTAGAGCATCTCCACCGCGAGATCGGTGGCCGCGAAATCGGCGCTGGTCAACGAGAAATCCCGCACGCCGTCGAGGATCGAGATCCCGAAGGACAGGTTGACGACGGCGCCATCGCCGCCCGGCAGGGCCACCAGCACGCCTTTCAGCTTGGTGTGCGGCGCCGCGCAGCGCCGCAGGTGCAGCTTCGTGGAGGCCATGGCCATGAGTTCGTCCATGTCCTGCATGGCGCGCGGGCGGGTCACCTCAAAGAGGTCGAGAAAGCGCCGGCCGGCCAGCGACGCGTCGGGAAAGAGCTTCGCGAGGGTCGGGCCGGCATGCGCGACGCGTCCATCGGGGTCGAGCCGCGCGTGCATCGGGCAGAGCGCATCCAGTATCCCGTCCGGAAACCGCATCCGTTTCAGAGCGCTTGCGCGCCGAGGTCGAAGCGCCGCCCCTCGGCGAAGGAGGATTCGTAGAGCGTGATGTCGATGATGTCTTCCTCGTCGGATGCGAGGGCGAGTTCGAGGTAGGCGAGCGCGCCGTAGTCGTCCGCCATGGCGCGCAGAAGCCCGACGAAAACATGCCCGACGCCCGCAGGCCCGCCGCGGCAGGACAGGCGGAACCGGCCGGATCCCCGCTCGGCCAGTTCGAGTTCGGGCAGGTCGAGGTCGGCCACGGCGAGGCGCGCCCGCTCGGGCAGATCGTCCAGCGAATGGAGGAAGTCGAGAAAGCTGTCGCCGCCGAAGCGCATCAGCCGGCGCAGCGCCTCGGTGTTGCGGTGGGAGACGAGGTAGGTTCCCAGATCCTCGAGCAACGCCTCGCGCGGCTTGTCCAGCACATCCTCCGCCGCAGAGAGAATGCGCGGCGCGAGCGCCGGATCGTAGCTCAGCATCGCCTCGAACCCGGCCATTTCCAGCCCGGCGCGGTGCGCGATCCCGTCCCACCGCGATGCGCCATAGGTGTCGATTATGAACGATTGTATCGCCCGGTTGATCAGACCATGCATTCCGCGTCCCGCGCCGGTGAAACCGCGGCGAGGATGCCGCTCGCGGCTTAAGATTTCCCGAACGCGTTCAATTGTCCGGAACGAGGCGTCGGCCGCCGATCGACAGGGCGCGCGCACCGCTGGGCACGAGCTCGAAACCGCCCTGCCGAAGGGTGTCCAGCGCATCGGCGGGAAGGATGGCGGGTGTGCCGGCGGCAAGATCCCGTGCCGCACCGGCAGGCCGCAACCCGCCGTCGTGAAGGTCGTAGGCGCGCACCTCCACAGGGCCGTCCGCGCTGCGAAGGAAGGCGAGCACCTGCGCGGGCCCCTCGCCCGCGCGCAGCCGCGCGGCCAGCAGCGCGCAGCCCGGCCGGCCCTCGGCGTCGCGCCGGGCGCAGGCGTCCTGCCAGTCGCGCAGCACCGCGGACGGAAGCGCCGCGAGCGCGCCTTGGGGAAGCTCGGCGTCGCCAAGCACCGGCATCACGCCCGCCAGCGCCGCGGCGAGCGCCTCCGCCTCGGCGCGTTCGATCGTTCTCGCGAAGCCGCGCGGTCCCTCCGCCTCCTCTAGCGCGGCAAGCCTTGTCCGGAGCGCCGCACCGTCGCGCTCCTCCGCAAGCGCGGACAGGTGCGTGACCGCCCGCGCGCCGGGTTTTCCCCACTCATGCGCCATCTCCCACAGCGGCACCTCGTCGAGCGGCAGGCGCGCTTGCTGGTACCGGACGAGCTGGCTTTGCGCCGACCACCGCTCGGGCGCGACAAGCGGGGTCAGCCAGAGCGCGCCGATCACCGCGCTTGCGGGCATCAGCACGACGGCCGCGCGCCGAAGCCGTGCCGGCCAGTCGCCGCCGGGCAATGCGGCAAGCGCGAAGGAGAGCGTCCAGGCCAAAAGCAGCCCCGCCCCGAATGCCGCGGTCACGCGCGGCGGGGTCCAGCCATAGGACCCGACCCGCTGCGCGATCGACAGCGCCGCGGCGCCGGCGAGGACCGGCAACAGGAGCGCGAGCATCCGCGTGGCGCCCCGCATCGCGGCGCCCCGCACCTCGTCCTGCGGGCCGCGATCCACCGCCCCCGCGACAAGGACCAGGCCCGCCGCCGCCATCGACATCAGTACCGGGGCGGGCGACAGGCCGCCCAGAAGCATCCCGAGCCCCCGCAGCGGCAGGGCGAGCACGAAAACCGCCACCACCGGAAGAAGCGCCGGGACGAGAAGCCGCAGAAGGCGCAAGACAAGCACCGGCGACAGAAGCGCCGCGTAGTCCTCGGCGACGGCAAGGCCGAGCCCGATCGCCGCGCCGCTGAAAATCCACGGCACCGGGTCGATCTCGAGGATCCGGTCGATCGCATCGACGCCCACGAGACCCAGAAGCGCGTCGGACAGGCCGATCACCGCCCAGGCCAGCCCGAGGAACACCGCCGCGGCCGCCGTCCGCATAGCGATCGACCAGACCGCGTCGAAGACCGCCGCGGGATCGCGCCAGCCGCCTGGCGCCGCGAGCCCGGCCAGCGCGACCGGCGCTCCGAAGCCGCCGTAAAGGCCGAGCGCGACGAGCGGATGGCCCGCCAGCAGGGTTTGCGGGACGGAGACGAAACCCAGCGCCGCCCACCACATGAGCGCCGCGGCCGGGACCGCGAGCGCCGCCGCCCCCGCCGCGGCGCGCCGAAACCCCAACGGGCCGGTGAAGAGCAGCGTGAGCCCGAACCAGCCCGCCGCGGCGATGACCGACACGAGGTGCAGCCGGGGTTCGGCGAAGGCGTCGCGGAAGACGTCGAGCAGAAGCCACCCCGCGACGCCCGCCGCGCCCCCGAGGCCCGCGAGCGCGACGCGCCGGAGGCGCCGGTCAGCCGCCATCGGCACGCCCCAGCAGATCGTCGAGGACCTCCGAGAACAGGGCCACGCCCTCGGCGATGAGCGCGTCGGGGAAATCGTAGCCCGCGTCGTGAAGCGGCGGCTGGTCTGCCCCGGCGCCCAGCAGCAGAAGCGCGCCGGGCGCCGCCGCGCCGAAACGGCCGAAATCCTCGGAAAACCGCATGGGCAGCCCGTCGTCCGAAACCGAGAGGCCTGCGGCCGCCGCGCCGCGCGCGAGGGCCCGGGCCGGTTCCCGCGCGTTCACGCAGGCGGCGAAGACATCCTCCCACCCGACATCCAGGATGAGGCCGTGCCCCGCGGCCGCCGCCTCGGCCAGCGCCCGGGCCTCTTCCACGAGCGCGTCCATCTCTTCGTCATCCCGGGTGCGAAGCGTGGCGAAAAGCTCGGCGCGCCCGGGGGAGATGCCGAAGGCGGGCGCGCCCATCCGCGCATGGGTGAGCGTGACCATGCGAAAGCCCGGGTCCGCGGGGCCTGCCCCGGCGCAAAGCGCGGGCAGTTCTTGCAGCAGGCGCGACAGGGCCGGGGCGGGTGACAGGCCGGTCTCGGGGCTGGAGGCGTGGGCCTCGCGGCCGCGCAGCCTGATCCGCATCCCCCGCGACGCGCAGCAGGCCGGGCCGGGCGCCACCCGGACCGCGCCGCGCGGCAGGCCCGGCAGGTTGTGAAGCGCCACCGCCATGTCCGGCGCGATCTCTGCGAAGCGCGGATCGGCGAGCACGGCCGCCGCCCCCGCGCCCGTCTCCTCGGCGGGCTGAAAGAGAAGGATCGCGCGGCCGCGCGCGGGACGGACCCGGCCGAGACGCCGCGCCAGCCCGGCGAGGATCGCCATGTGCCCGTCATGGCCGCAGAGATGGGCCCGCCCCGAGAATTCCGAGACATGCGGCGCGCTGCTTTCCTCGGCGATCGGCAGCGCGTCGAGTTCCGCGCGGACCAGAATCGCGGGGCCCGGCGCCGCCCCGGCCCACGTAGCGGCCACGCCGTGCCCGCCGAGCCCCGTCCATATCCGGTCGGGCCCCTGCGCGGCGAGCATCCGGGCCACGGCCGCGGCGGTCTCCGCCTCCGCGCCCGAGAGCTCCGGTCGGCGGTGAAGGGCGCGGCGCCAGTCGGCGAGCGCGCCAAGGTCTTCCGGGCCGAGATCGCTGGGGTGCACGGTCATGGCCGCCACTCCGCCCCGCCCCCGCGGTGGTGTCAAGCCCGGCGGCCGCGCGCCGCCGCCGGGTCAGAAATCGGTGGGCGCGCCGCCCTCGGCCTTGCGGAGGCTGACGAAGGCCTCGAGCTCCTCGCGCACCGCCGCGTCCATCGGCGGGGCCTCGAAGCTGCCGATGATCTCCTTGAAGACGCGGTGCGCGCGCTCGGCGGTCCAGACTGCGCCCGCGGCTTCCCACGCCTCGTAATTCTTCCAGTCCGAGACGAAGGGCTGGTAGAAGGCCGTGGTGTAGCGATCCTGGGTATGCTGGATGCCGAAGAAATGGCCCTGGTCGCCCACCTCCGCCACGGCGTCGAAGGCGATCTGTTCGGGTCCTGTGGCGCAGATCTCGGGCTCCATGTAGCGCTGGATCATCTGCAGGATCTCGCAGTCCATCACGAATTTCTCGGGGCTCGCGATCAGCCCGCCCTCGAGCCAGCCCGCGGCGTGGTAGACCATGTTGGCCCCCGACTGCACCGCCGACCACAGGCTGTTGGAGGTCTCCCACATCGCCTGCCCGTCGGGCACGTTGGCCGCGCAGACGCCCGAGGCGCGCATCGGCAGGCCGTAGAACCGCGCGAGCTGGCCGGTCATCTGGGTGGCCCTCATGTATTCCGGCGTGCCGAAGGCGGGCGCGCCCGACTTCATGTCCACGTTCGAGGTGAAGGTGCCGATCGCCACGCAGGCGCCGGGGCGGATGACCTGCGCCAGAACCACGGCCGAAAGCGCCTCGGCGAGGCTCAGCGACACTGCCCCCGCCATGGTCACCGGCGCCATCGCGCCAGCCAGCGTGAAGGGCGTGACCACGAGGCCCTGATTGCGCCGGGCAAGGCGCATCCAGCCATCCATCATCGGGTGGTCATGCTTCAGGGGCGAGGTCGAGTTGATGTTGGTGTACATCTTCGGCCCGGACTCGAACGCCTCGTGCGAGTGACCGCCGGCGATGCGTACCATCTCCATCACGTCGTCCACCCGCTCGGCGCCCAGCGCATACGCATGCATCGCCTTGTCGGTGAGCGTGAGCTTGTCGAAGAGCACGTCGAGGTGGCGCACCGACGCGTGCAGATCCACCGGCTCGACGGGATAGCCGCCGGCGAAATGGATGCAGTTGAAGTACTGCGTGAGCTTCAGCAGGTGGGCGCATTGCTCGCGGGTGCCGGGCACCTTCCGGCCGATCTCCATGTCCCAGTAGTTCGGCGGAGAGGAGACGTTGCCGAAGAGGATGTGCTTGCCGCCCATGGTGATGCGCCGCTCGGGGTTGCGCGGCGTGATGTCCCACTGGCGGGGCGCTCTCGCCACCATCTCCATCACCATGTCGCGGCCCATGCGCACGTTCTGGCCGCTCACCGTGCAGCCCGCCCGGGCGAGAATGTCCACCGCCTCGGGATTGAGGAAGGTGATCCCGATCTCCTCGAGGATGCGCATGGCGCCGTCATGAATGGCCTGAACGCCGTCCTCGCTCAGCGGTTCCGTGGGGCGGTCGATGTTCACGGGCAGCCGCCAGGGCATCTGCTCGATCACGGCGGTGCCGCGTCGTGCAGCGTTGCCCGCGCGCCCGCCGCCGCGGCGGCGGCGCTCGGGCGCGAGGGTCTCGGTGGGTCTGGGCATGCTCGAGGCCATGGGTCCCTCCTGCCGGTGACCGGGCCAGAAGAAACGCCGCGCGCGGCCCGGTCGTGCCGGTTTGCGACGGATATGGTCGCGATTCTTCATCCCGCTCCGGAATGCGGCGATGCCGTGACGCAAGGGCACCCATCGCGCGGTCGCGTGCCCGGAAACGCCCCCGGACGGGCGCGATCCGATCATCCTTTCGCCGCAACGGGCGGCTATCGTTCAGGTTGGGAATGACCGGGGAAAGGCGCACGGATCGTGACGGTGGTCGTCGGACAGGAAAGGCTCGCTCCGGATTGGCGGCTTCTGCGCACCGCCGACGGGGTGGTGCGTATCCTGCGCGATCCGCCCTGTGCGAGGCGGGCCTACGACCCGTTCGGGCCAAGGGGACGCTGCCCGGCAGAGGACATCCTGATGACGCTCTTCGGAGATTTCGTCGTGCCGCTCGGGCCACTTTCGACGGAAGACGAGGTCGTGGTGGGGATGTGGCGGGCGCTGCCCTGCAACGACAACCGCGATCCCGGCACGGGCGCGACAGCGACGCCGTCGCGCCGGCCGCGTCTGAACTAGCCCGCACCCCGTCAGGCGGCCGCCGCGGCGCACGCCGTCAGGCCGTGCCGAGGCCAAGCCACGCCGGCAGATGCCCGATATCGGGCAGAACGACATCGGCGAGCGGTGCGAGCGACGCCTCGCCCGCCGGCCCGGTCAGCACCGCCACCGTCTGCATGCCCGCCGCGCGCCCGGCATGCAGATCGTGCGGGCTGTCGCCGACCATCACCACCCGCGATGGCGCGACCCCCGCCGCACGCGCGAAGGCGAGAAGCGGCCCCGGCGCGGGCTTGGCGCCATGACCGCTGTCTGCCCCCGCCACGAAGGCGAAGGCCTGCTCCACCCGCGCCGCGGCTAGATGCGCGCGCGCCGAGGCCTCGCTGTCGTTCGTCATGACGCCGAGGGTCATACCCGCCGCCCCGAGCGCCTGCATCAGCGGCGCGAGCGGCACCGCCTCCGAGAGCGGCGCCTCGGCGGCGCGATCGGCCAGCCAGAGTTCGAGCGCGGCGGGGTCCGCGCCCGGAAGCGCCGCGGCCAGCAGTTCGGCCGCCTCGCGGTTGGTGCCCGCGATCACGGGACTTTCGGGCAGGAAGGCCCCGGCCGTCAGGTCGTAGCCCACCGCGCGGGCCAGAACGGTCGCCCGCGCCGGCGCGCCGCCCGACAGCGCGCCGATCACCTGCTCGGCCCAGGGGCCCCAGGTCGCCTCGAATCCGAACAGAGTGCCGTCCTTGTCGAACAGCACCGCGTCGGCGCGCCGCGCGGTCATGTCCAGTGCACCTGCGTGCCGCCGGGAAGCCGCGCCCGCGCCTCGGCCGGGCGCGTGCAGGGATGGCCGGTGGCCTCGCAGAAGGCGGTCACCCAGAGATCGTCCATCAGCAGGAAGTCGAGGACGGCGGCCAGCGTCTCGGGGCGGTCGGCCTCGCTCCGCAGCGTGTCGGCGTCCAGCCCAGTGGCCCCCATGAACACGCCCAGAAGATCCGCATCGGCGGCAAGCCACGCCAGCGCCTCCGCGGCGAGCGCCTCTGCCGCGTCGTCGCTCATCGCCATGCCGATCCTCCTACCGAAAGATTTTCTTAACCAGTNTCATCGCCATGCCGATCCTCCTACCGAAAGATTTTCTTAACCAGTTTCATAAAGAGTGGGCATTAGGAAAGACAAGCGCGCCGCAACCGCGCGAGGAGCGAGCATGCCGGGCAGATTGCTCATCGTCGAGCCGGAAACAACCCGCCGCATCGCCTTGCGCGCGCGGCTCGCGGGCACCTTCCCCGACCCGGTCCTCGCCGCCGACGCGGACGAGGCGCGCGCGCTCACACGGGCGGACGCCCCGGATCTCGCGGTGCTCGGGGCCGGGCTGGCCGGCGCCGAGATCGAGCGCCTTGCCGCCACGCTCCGCACCCTGCCGGGCGAGGCCCCCGCGATCGTGGCGCTGCGGCCCGCCGCCGACGGCGCAGGCCGGCGCGCCGCCCTCGCCGC
>NZ_JBGFSI010000029.1:0-16509 GCF_041365735.1 Rhodosalinus sp. K401
AGCCGCCGGACGCGCGCGGGGGTGGTGGCGTGGGAACCACGTCACGCGCGGGCCTCCGTGTCTGCGGCATGCGCGACGCTCGCGTGCCGTCCTGACCGAATTTCGATCCGACCAACCTGCGCGACGTTGTCTTTTGGACTCGTGTGCGTCGGCGCCATCTGCCGCGTTCGTCGATCCGCGAGACGGAGGTCATCGCTCTTGCGGGCAGCTTCGGCTCGCGAACGTCACTGCCCGATCTTGGCGACTGCCCGCGCGAGCCGCACCCAGTCGGGGTTCGCAAGCTCCTCTCGGTACCGCAACGCCGGACGCACGTCCTCGGGCGCGAACCGGAACTCCGGTTGGAATTCGCGCACCATTCGTGTGAGCCGTGCATTGGACGGAGCGAAAACGTCCAGCACGCTTTCGTACTGCTTCCGCGTCAAGATGGTGTTCCGGCGATGGTCGCGTGCCTTCAACGCATGAGTGGCCGAAGCCACCAGATCCGGCGCAGGGCGCATCGGCCGCGTTATCCGTGCCGCAGCGTAGAACCCGAGCGGATCGGGTGACACGTTGGCCTGGCGCGCCTCGACCGGCTCCAGTTCAGCTGCAAGTTCCGGAGCGTCGGCGAGAGCCAGAAAGGCGCGAAGAAGGCCGCCCGGAGCCTCGCGGACCGTGTCGTAATCCCAAACGGTGACTTGTGCGGGCCGGAAACCTTGCAAGACGTGATCCAGCACCGCCGCGTGATCGAGCCAGACTCCCGAAGCCATGCCGGACGCGAGCGCATTGGCGACGAAATTGTCGAACGCCGGTGGCCGCGCGGCGGTCTTCGCCACCTGAAGCCAGAGCGATTGAAGGAACTCAGGCTGCCGCCGCGCAACGTAGAGCACGCGGACATCTTCGAACGTGGAGAGCCGTTCGGCGAGATCCGCCATGTTCACGCGCTGCGGGGCGCCGCGCGAGAATGGCTCTGCGCTCAGAATGAGAGTGCCGTTCCGCTCTGCACCGGTCTGCACGACGCGGTCCCAGAGACCGTTGGGCCCGCCCTTGCCGAAGTAATGCGCCGGGATTTCCGGAACGTCGATCCAGGGCGCCACGAGAATGTGGTGACCCGCGTTCGGACCGAGGTCGGGATAATGGATTTCCGCTTCCGCCAATTTCCGGCGATTGGCCTCAAGCGTGCGCTGCAGGAAACTCGTGCCTGTCTTGTGTGCGCCGATATGAAGAAGGATTTGTGCCATCAGAGCGTCTGGACGGGCACGTCGGCCCGCAGCCTGCGGCACGCCTCGATCCAGAAATCCTCTCGAAGCTGCCCGCGAAAGATCTGCGCGCCGCGGTCCAGTTCCGACGTCATGCGGAACTCCGGCTGCTCGGAGGCGATGCTGTCCTGCAATGTGTCATTCAGGGGCCTGAAGCGCTCGGTGCAGCGTTCGAGCTCCTCGCGCGAAAAAACGGTCGTGCGACGTTCCTTCCCGAAGACCGCGTCGATACTTTCCGTCATCGCGCGCACGAGACCTTGACCCGCGACGCGGGGCGCCGCGACCGCATTGGCCGCGAAGGTTGCAAGCGGGGAGGGCGAGACGTTCGAGCGGCCGGCGCCGAAAGGCGCCAGGGCCTCGGCACCGAATGGTGCGTCGAGTTCGCGCAACACCGCGCCTACGATCCCCCCCGCGTCCTGGACGGCCTTGTCGTAGGACAGGAACCGGATTTCCCGAGCATCGAAGCCGCGACGAAATTGCCGATGCAGAACGTTATAGTCGAGTGCAAGGCCGTCTACGATCGTGGCTTCGAGGGCATTCTCGAAGAAGCGCGGCCATGGGCCCGGATTCCGCTCGATCGAGATCTGCTGGTACACGGACTGAAGGAAGCTCGCTTGGTTTCGCAAGGTGCAGATAAGCCGAACCTCGTCGAAACCGTCGGTCAATGCGCGCAGTTCAGCCATGTCCACCTTCGCGGGCCTCAGGCGGGACAGCTCTTCGCTCGAGACGAATACCGTGGTGTCCGTCGGTCCGTAGGCTTTCGCCAGCCTGCGCCAGGCACCGCGCGCATCCTTTATTCCATAGGGCGCAGGCAGGCGTATCCAAGCCGAGGCAAGCCCGTGCTGTCCACGCGTGCGTCCTATGCGTGGAAACACGATTCCATGCCGGCGCAACACCCGCCGGTTCTGATAGAAAGTGTCCTGAACGTGGGTCGTTGCCGTCTTGTGCGTGCCCACGTGGATGAAGAGCCTCGACATGCGTGCGAAATCCGCTCTTAGCTCGTTTGGTCGAGGGTCATGGTCGGGATCATGCGGCGGCACTCGGACGGCGCGCCTTTTCGGTGCAATGCGCCGCCAGAACCTTCAGATATGCATCCCCCCACTGGCGCGAGGGCTCGAGCATCGCCTTTTCGGCCCACTCGTTCCAGGCATTCAGGAAAAGCTCACCGCGATAGGACCGGTCGAGGCGGTCGATCGAAAGCTGCCGAAGCCAGTACGCGAAGGCGGCAGGGTTGGCCCCGTACGCGATGTGCGCGGATAGTCCGCGTCGTGCCGTGTTGTCCCAACCCGGCATCACGCCGGCGATCGTGTTTTGCGGCAACCTTTTCGCGTGCCCGCGGGTTGCGGCGCGCCTTGCAACGGCTCGGTAGTCGTAGATCAGACCTTCGAACCCTGGTTCGGGCGTGAAATTGAGCCGGTTTCCCCCGGGACCGCCGAACAAGTAGTCGTCCGCCTCCACCAGACCGTGCGGAGGCATTTCCACCCAGAAATCGAAGACGGATTCCGGTACCGGATGCCGGCCCTTTACATGGAAGCGGACGGCTCCGAGTTCGACGTCGCCGATCCCCGCCTCGGTCCAGATCCGCCGCATCTCGGCAACGTTCGCGGCCGGCTCGGGCATGTCTTCGGGGCGGTAGATGACGAAGCGGGGTCTGCGGCCGTCCGGTCGCGCATACCGGGGGTCGGCAAAGAAGCGCACGAGATCCTTGGCCAACGCCGCGGCGAAGCCGGGTCGGTAGCTTTGGTCCAGGAGAATCTCGCCAGACAGCCCGTCCCAGTTCCGCCGCCACGACTCGTTTGCCCAGCAGAGATAGAAAGGAAATTCGATGTCGTTCCTTTCCAGGAGCGTCTCCATGGGGCGCTCCAGCATGCGCTTTCCATCAAACCAGTAGTGATAGACGCAGAATGCATCGATCCCGCAATCACGCGCCATCGCAGCCTGCGCCGCCAGGGTTTCCGGGACACGGAGGTCGTAGAAGCCGAGGTCGGCCGGCAACGCGGGCTGGCCGTGCCCGACGAAGACCGGCCGCGCATCCACCACGCTGCGCCACTCCGTGAAGCCTTTTCCCCACCACAGATCGTTCTCGGGCACCGGATGGAACTGCGGCAGGTAGAAAGCCGACACGAAGGACGGCCTGGTTGCCCGCCGTGTCACGTCCCGCGGCTTGTCAAGTTCGCTTGCCTGCCTCGGCTGCTGCCCTGCGGCGTGGGCAAGGTAACCCAGCGCGCGCTCCATGGCGTGCGCGGTCGTACCATCGACCTGCGAGGATTCCTCCTCGAAATCACCGTATGTGAGTCGCATTCCCCGGATCATGTCGAGCATCAGGGGCTTGACCCAATACATGGAGCCCGCCGGAAATCGCAGCGTGCCGGCATCCATTTGGATCTCCACCCTCTGAAGAAGATGCGCGGTCTTGCCGGTGTTGGATCCCCACCACCGGGTTCCGTCGTAGATCTGCCCATCGGCGACCCAGAAAGCGGCTTCTGGATCGGCCAGGAACGCCTCCAGCCTGCGTCGCGTGATCTCGGGGTCGTCAAGAACTCCCTTGATCAGGTGATTGCGCCAGACATCGCCATCCTGGCGATGGGGCGACTTCTTGGTATGGATCTTGCAGACCGCCTCGTAAGGCGCAAACGCGCCAGCGTTCACGAGATGCACGAATGGAAAGATGTCGCGACCGTGGTTCGGAACGCCGAGGAGGACGGCGTCCGGGAACGCCTGCTTGATCCGGGATTCCACGTCGCTCTTCCGCTTGAAGCGGACCACTGTCACGAAAAGATCGAACGGAATGGTCTGCCGCTCGAGATACCTCGCGATCTCGTCCCATAGGTCATGATAGTAGACGTGGACCAGCACCGCGAACCTCGCGGGTTTTGCCGGGAAATCCACGGGTCGCAGCACTGGCACGGGCGTCAGATCGAATTCCTCGACCAGGGGCAGATCTTTCGTGATCCGCTGTTCGTGACGGCCATGGTCTATGTAATGGAGGAAAGGTCGGGTGACGCTCCCCGTCAGGTCCGCGTTATGTCTGAGATACGCAAGCGGCGCGAACTCCGGGTTGGGCCGCAGGCCCGCCACTTCTCCGAACTGGACATAGTGCCGCTCCGGGAACATCCGGGTCAGCGGATGCATGTGCGGGTTCGTGGTCAGGTAGAAGTGCCTGTCGAAGAGCTGGCTGCGACGGATCTTGCGGACATAGGCGCGTTCCGCCGGGGTAAGAAAAAGAAGCCGGACCCCAAGGCGTGCACGTCTCAAGAAAGTCTTCATCATTACCCGGATCCTGCACCTTGGCGACAAGTCAGTAGCAAGCTGGATGTCCCGGCGCAATCTGGCTGCCGGGGCTATCGCTCCATGATCTGCTTGTGGTTCCTAATGAGCAGGAAAAGGCCGAGCGTCGCCAGAACCCCTGCGACGGAAAACACGTAAAGCGGTCGGACATGGACTGCCTCGTAGGTCGCGTAGAAGCCCTTGCGCATCTCGGTGACAACGCTCGCGACCGGATTAAGCATCAGGATATCCCGGTATTGGGCCGGTACGTCTTCCGGGATGAAAAGGACGGCGGACACCAGAAAGAGAGGGCGGTTCAGCACTGCCCAGACACGTTCCCAGATCTGGAATTGTGAAATCAGGTAGCAGTTCATGGTGCCGACGCCGAAAGCGAGCGAAACGCCCATGGCCATCGACAAAAAGATCGCGCTCCAGTCGAGGATCGGGTTGAGTCGGTAGATCAAGACGATGCCCCACAGGACAAGTGCCGAGACCACCAGGTTGGTGAGCGTGTTGAGTGCCACCCGGGCCACGAGCGCGTCGAGGAAGGTGACAGCGGGATATTCGAGCAGCGGCCGCGAGTATCGTATCGCGGTCGACGTCGTCTGGCTGACCGTCATGTAAAGCAGGAACGGCATGAAGCCCGTCGCGAAAAACAATGGAAAGTTGCTTCCAAGGCTTGGAGCGCGAAAAATCAGTTCGAAAACAACGCTCATGAGGGCGATCGCCGCGACCGGCTCTATGAGCGCCCAGAGGTAGCCTCCGGGCGATCGTCCGTAGGACGACTCCATCTCGCGAAGGATAAGCGCCGCTACAGAGCGGAAAAAGCGAAACTTGCGTTCCGGGAGGCTCGCTGACGTCGCTCGGTGGGTCATGTCGTCCAACGAAGTGACTGGAAAGCGCGGACGGATGTAGATATGCTCTCCATAGCCGGTCGGGGCAAGGAATTACCGGGGCATCGTGGCATCAGACTCTCCGAAATCGGGCCCTGGGGGCGGTTTGACGCCCCAGCAGCGGCGCCGTCGCCAGAAGATGCAGCAAGCCGGAAGTCCGGGGCCGGAAGTCCGGGTCGTGGAGATCGCGCCGGTCGCGCGCCCGGCCCGTATGCAACTGCGGCATTGGCTTGTCATTCTCAGCTTCCTGCTCGTCGTCGCGACGCCTACCGCGGTGGCCAGCGTGTATCTGTACGGAGAGGCGGTCGATCAATACGCCTCGCGCGTGGGATTCACCGTCAGGCGAGAGGAGGGCGGATCGGGGCTGGAGATCCTCGGCGGTTTGACCGAGCTGTCGGGGTCGAGTTCGACCGATACCGATATCCTCTACGAGTTCATCCAAAGCCAGGAACTCGTGGCCAAGGTCGACGCTGCCCTCGATCTCGAAAGGATTTATCAGAAGCCCGAGGGTGATCCGGTTTTCACGCTCAAGGAAAACGCGACCATAGAGGACAAGGTCGACTACTGGCGCCGCATGGTCCGCGTCTTCTACGATCCTGGAACGGGGCTCATAGAGGTGGAGACGCGCGCCTTCGCACCCGAGGATGCCCAGGCCATTGCGCAAAAGATCTTCGAGCTCTCCAGCGACATGATCAACGAACTCTCGGCCGTGGCGGCGAGCGATCTTACCCGCTACGCGCGCGACGAACTCGATCAGGCCGCTCAGCGGCTCAAGGACGCGCGGCTCGCTGTGACGCGGTTCAGGAACGAACAGCAGATCGTGGATCCGCAGGCCGATATCCAGGGGCAGATGGGTCTCTTGAGCAGCCTGCAGGCGCAACTCGCGGCAGCGCTTATCGAAATGGATATCATATCGTCCTCAGCTCAAGACGGCGACCCGCGTCTCGCCCAGTCGCGCCGCCGGATCGAGGTGATTCAGAACCGCATCGCCGATGAGCGTCGCAAGCTGGGAGTTGTCGGATCGGGCGAAGGCAGCACGGCGTATGCGGATCTCATAGGCCAGTTCGAATCCCTTCAGGTCGACCGGGAGTTCGCGGAGCAGTCCTACCTGTCCGCGCTCTCGGCCTACGACGCGGCCGTCGCCGAAGCTCGCCGCAAAAGTCGCTATCTTGCAGCGTATGTGCGGCCCACGCTCGCTGAATCGGCCGAGTATCCACGCCGCGCGACCCTCCTAGCGGTCATCGCTCTCGGGCTTTTCGGGGCATGGTGCATGGCGGTTCTGATCGCCTACAGCCTCCGCGACCGTCGCTGACACAATGGTTCGCCTGGAGCGCGTCTCGAAGACCTTCGGCGCCGGCCGCGACCGCAGGATCATCTGCGAAAAGGTGGATGCGGTGTTTCCGGCAGGCGCGTGCGTTGCACTTCTGGGACGCAACGGTGCGGGCAAGTCCACGTTGCTGCGAATGATCGGCGGATCGACGTCTCCCGACAGCGGGCGGATCGTGATAGACGGCAGCGTCTCGTGGCCGGTCGGCTTCCAGGGCAGTTTTCATCCCGATCTGACGGGTGAGCAGAACACACGCTTCGTTGCGCGGATCTACGGTGTCGAGACGCAGGACCTCATAGACTTCGCGCTCGACTTCTCGGAACTCGGACGCCAGTTCCAGAAGCCTGTGCGCCACTACTCGGCCGGGATGAAAGCGCGTCTCGCCTTCGCTATGTCGATGGGCATTCGGTTCGACACCTATCTCATTGACGAGGTGACAGCGGTAGGCGACGCGGGGTTCCGGAACAAGAGCGATGCCGTCCTGCGAGAGCGCCTGAAGACGTCGGGGGCTATCGTGGTCAGTCATTCGATGAGCATGATCCAGGGCCTGTGTACTGCCGGCGCGGTGCTGGAAGCGGGCGGGCTGGTGTGGTTCGACGATATCTCCGCGGCGATTCGGCGGCATCAGGCCAACATGTCCCAGCCGGCCTGAAGCGCAGGGCTTGCGGCGGAGCGCGGCTCGGCATAGCTCCGAACTGCCGCCGTGCCGGAGACCATCGCCCAATGAGCCCCCCGCCCTCCTCGATCGCCGCCAGCGCCACCGCGCGCCGCGTCATATCGGTGGAGGCCGACGCGCTCGCGCGGCTCGCGGCGGAGCTGCCGGAGGCGTTCGACGCCGCGGTGGCGGCGATCCTCGCCGCGCAGGGCCGCGTGATCGTGTCGGGCATCGGCAAGTCGGGGCATGTGGGCCACAAGATCGCTGCCACGCTCGCCTCCACCGGGACGCCGGCGCTCTTCGTCCACCCGTCCGAGGCGAGCCACGGCGATCTAGGAATGATCGCGCAGGGCGACGTCTGCCTGCTGCTGTCCAATTCCGGCGAGACGGCGGAACTGCGCGATACACTCGCCTATGTGCGGCGGTTTTCGATCCCGCTCGTCGCCATTTCCTCGCGTGCCGACAGCACGCTCATGGGCGCCGCCGACCATGCGCTCCTGCTGCCGGACGCGCCGGAGGCCTGCGCCATCGGCATGGCGCCCACCACCTCCACCACCATGGCCATGGCGCTGGGCGACGCGCTCGCCGTCGCGCTGATGGAGGCGCGCGGCTTCCGGGCCGAGGATTTCCGCATGTTCCACCCGGGCGGCAAGCTCGGCGCGCAGCTCGCGCGTGTCGACCAGCTGATGCACGGCGCCGCGGCCGTGCCGGCCGTCGCGCCCGATGCGCCCATGTCCGAGACGCTGCTGGCCATGACCTCGGGCGGGTTCGGGATCGCCGCCGTGCTCGACACCGACCGCCGCGTGAGCGGCGTCATCACCGACGGCGACCTGCGCCGCAGCATGGACGGGCTGATGTCGCGGACCGCCGGAGAGGTCGCCACGCCGGACCCGGTGACGGTCGCGCCCGACATGCTGGCCGCAGAGGCGCTGGCGCTGATGAACGCGCGCAAGATCACCGTTCTTCTCGTGGCGGACGCGGCGCGGCATCCGCTGGGCGTGCTGCACATCCACGATCTTCTGCGCGCGGGCGTGGCATGAGCGTGGCGATCCTGATCCCCGCGCGCTACGCCTCCACGCGCTATCCCGGCAAGCCGTTGGCCGAGATCGCGCTGCCCGACGGCACCCGCAAAAGCCTCATCCGCCTGTCCTGGGAGGCCGCGCAGGCCGTGCCCGGCATCGACGCGGTTCATGTGCTCACCGACGACGCGCGCATCCGCGACGCGGCCCTGGGTTTCGGCGCCTCCGTGGTGATGACATCGCCCGATTGCCGCAACGGCACCGAGCGCTGCGCCGAAGCGGCCGAGCGCATCGGCGCGGAGATCGTCGTGAACCTGCAGGGCGACGCGCCGCTGACGCCGCCCTGGTTCGTCGAGGCGCTCGTGGCCGAGATGCGCGCCGCGCCCGGGGTGCAGGTGGCCACGCCCGTGCTGCGCTGCGACGCGACCACCTACGCGCACTTCACCGAGGATCGCCGCCAGGGCCGGGTGGGCGGCACGACGGCCGTCTTCGACGTGCACGGCGACGCGCTTTACTTCTCGAAGGAAGTGATCCCCTGGCTCGATTCGGCGAAGATCGCGGGCGCGCCGCCGGTCTGGCATCACGTCGGCGTCTACGCTTACCGGCAGGCGGCGCTTTCGGCCTATCGCGCCTGGCCCGTGGGGCGGCTCGAAGGGCTGGAGGGGCTGGAGCAGTTGCGCTTTCTAGAGCATGGGCAGAAAATCCGCTGCGTGGAGGTCGAGGCGCATGGCCGCGTCTTCTGGGAACTCAACAATCCCGCCGACATCCCCCGGATCGAGGCGGCGCTGAGAGAGATGGCATGACCCGCATCGTCACCGCAGGCGACATCGAGATAGGGGGCGACCGCCCCGTCGCGCTCATCACCGGGCCCTGCCAGCTCGAAAGCCTCGACCATGCCCGGATGATGGCCGAGCGCATCGCAGAGGCCTGCGCGCCCACCGGGACGCGCTTCGTCTTCAAGGCGAGCTACGACAAGGCGAACCGGTCGTCCCTCGGCACGGCGCGCGGCCTCGGCATGGAGGCGGGGCTCGAGATCCTCGGCCGTATCCGCGAGGAATTCGGCGTTCCGATCCTGACCGACGTGCATGAGCCCGGGCATTGCGCGCCCGCCGCCGAGGTCTGCGACGTGCTCCAGATCCCGGCCTTCCTCTGCCGCCAGACCGACCTCCTGCTGGCCGCCGGAGAGACGGGACGCGCGATCAACGTGAAGAAGGGCCAGTTCCTCGCGCCCTGGGACATGGCCAACGTCGCGGCCAAGATCGCCTCCACTGGTAACGAGCGCATCCTGCTCTGCGAGCGCGGCACGAGCTTCGGCTACAACACGCTTGTCACCGATTTCCGCGCGCTGCCGATCATGGCGCGGACGGGCTACCCGGTGGTCTTCGACGCCACCCATTCGGTGCAGCAGCCCGGCGGGCAGGGCGCCACGAGCGGTGGCCAGCGCGAGTTCGCGCCGGTGCTCGCCCGCGCCGCCTGTGCCGTGGGCGTCTCGGCGGTGTTCCTCGAGACGCACCAGGACCCCGACAACGCGCCCTCGGACGGGCCGAACATGATCCCGGTGGACGACCTCGCCCCCATCATCGCCCGCCTGCGCGCCTTCGACGCGCTGGCCAAGGAGGGCGCGGTCTGATGCCAGACAGGCCGATGCGGCGCCCCCGTGCGGTGTCAGTCTTGTCGAGGTCCGGAACAGCTACTCCAAAGGCGGTCAAGGCTTTCGGCCCGGGCATATGAGATCCGCCGATCTTCGCAAATCGCGGGCTGCACCCCGCGCTTGTATGCAACGAAGCGATCATAATACCGTCGTGCCGTCGCGGTCGACCTTTCGGAGCCCATGTTGATCGAAACGGCCAGAAGCCCGGCCCGGCTGTGCATCCTGTTGGCGCTTTACGACGGCGAAGCGTATCTGGAAGAACAGCTCGACAGCTATCTGAACCAGGGTTTTTCCGACTGGTCCCTGCTCGTTTCCGATGACGGCTCGACCGACTCCAGCCTTGCGATCCTTCATCGCTTCGCGGAACGGACTCCAGATCATGACGTCCGGGTTCTTCGCGGGCCGGGCACTTCTTTCAGCGGAAACTTTCTGCATTTGCTCAGGCAAGTCAGCTCCGAGCACGAGTTCGTCGCGCTCTCCGATCAAGACGACGTGTGGTACCCGGAAAAATTGCAGCGCGCCGTGACCCGCCTCGCGGACGTGCCTGCCGACGTCCCTTGCCTCTATGCCGCGCGCACGCGCGTTTGCGACGTCGCCTTGCGACCGCTCGGGCTGTCGAGAGAGTTTTCGCGCGCGCCGTCCTTCCGGAACGCTCTGGTGCAAAGCATCGGCGGGGGCAACACGATGGTGCTGAACCGGGCCGCGGTCATGCTTGCGAAGCGCGCCCTGGTCGCCACCGAGCGTGTCGTCGCGCATGACTGGTGGTTGTATCAACTGGTGTCGGGCGCGGGCGGGACCGTTCTCTACGATCCTGCGCCGGCGCTGGACTACAGACAGCACGGCGGCAACTTGATCGGTGAGAACCGGTCCCTGAGCGCCGCGTGGCTGCGATTGGCGGGTATCCTCGGTGGTCGCTTCCGAAGCTGGAACGAGATCAATGCAGAAGCGCTTGCCGTCGCGCGCCCTTTGCTCACCTCGGAGGCCCGAAAGGTCATCGAGAACTACGCGGCTGCACGGCAAGCGCCGACACCTTTCGCACGGCTGCGAGGGTTGCGGGCATCGGGGGTATGGCGACAGGGTCGGCTGGGGACGGCCGCGCTCCATGTGGCCTGTCTGCTGCGGCTGTTGTGACGCCCCTGCGCAAAGTGCTGACAGACTTTCCGCGCCCTGCTACGACGTGACCGCGGTAAGTGTTGGAACGTGTGTGGCCAATGGTCCGGAGCGAGGCGGGTTGAAGATTGAAGAAACGTCACTGCCCGGCGTGATGATCCTTACGCCGAGGCGTTTCGAGGATGCCCGGGGCTTTTTCTGCGAGGTGTGGAACAAGCAGCGCCTGCGCGAGAACGGGCTGGACTTCGAGTTCGTTCAGGACAACCAGTCAATCAGCCGCGCCATCGGCGTGATCAGGGGGTTGCACGCCCAGGCGCCTCCGCATGCGCAGGACAAGCTCGTCCGAGTTGGCCACGGCGCCGTTCTCGATGTCGCGGTTGATATCCGTGTGGGCTCTCCGAGCTTCGGGAAATGGGTCGGTGTGGAACTGTCGGCCGATAACGGGCGGCAGCTTCTGATCCCGAAGGGGTTCCTGCATGGCTTCGTGACTCTGTCGGACGAGGTCGAGCTGCTTTACAAGTGTTCCGATTATTATGCGCCGGACTGCGAGATTTCCGTGCGTTTCGACGACAGTCAGCTGGGAATCGACTGGGGCTCGCGGGCCGCGTCACCCATCCTGTCCGACAAGGATCTGGAGGCGCCTGCCTTCGCGGAGATTGAAAGCCCGTTCCGGTACGAGGGTCAGAAATGAAGCTGCTGGTGACCGGAGGCGCCGGGTTCATCGGCTCTGCAGTCATTCGTCTTGCGGTGGCGCGTGGTCATGAAGTGGTGAACGTGGATGCGCTGACCTACGCCGCCTGTCTCGAGAATGTCGGGCCCGTCGCGGACGCGCCCGGCTACTGCTTCGAACATGCCGATATCTGCGATGCGCCCCGGATACGAGACGTGTTCGAACGCCATCGGCCCGACGCGGTGTTGCATCTGGCCGCGGAAAGCCATGTAGACCGGTCGATAGACGGACCTTCGGCATTCATTCGCACGAATGTGGACGGGACAGGCACGCTGCTGGAAGCCGCTCGGGCTTACTGGGAAAGCCGCGGCCGCCCCTCCGATTTCCGGTTTCATCATGTTTCCACCGACGAAGTCTATGGATCTCTCGGCCCCGAGGGGCGCTTCACGGAGGCAACGCCTTATGCGCCGCGCAGCCCCTATTCGGCCTCCAAGGCTGCGTCGGATCACCTCGTGCGTGCCTGGCACGAGACCTATGGGCTTCCGGTGCTCGTGACGAACTGTTCCAACAATTACGGCCCCTATCAATTTCCGGAAAAGCTCATACCCGTCGTGATCCTGAACGCGATCGCCGAGCGGCCCATACCCGTTTACGGCACCGGCGAGAACGTCCGCGACTGGCTCTTCGTGGAAGACCATGCCGAGGCGCTGCTTCTGGTTCTGCAAAGAGGCGAAGTCGGGCGGACTTACAACATCGGTGGCGACGCCGAGGCGCGCAACATCGATCTTGTCCGTATGATCTGTGCCATCCTCGATGCGCAGCAGCCACGCGCCAAAGGGAGCTACTCGGATCTCGTGTCTTTCGTGACCGACCGTCCCGGCCACGATCTGCGCTACGCCATCGACGCGACGCGCATCCGCGACGAGCTGGGCTGGCAACCCGCCCTGGGCCTCGAAGAGGGGCTCGTCCGGACGGTGGAGTGGTACCTTGCCAACAAGCCCTGGTGGCGCGGGCTTCAGTCGCGCGAAGGCGTGGGCGAGCGCCTGGGTCAGGGCCGATGACCGTGCTCGTGTTCGGGGCGGATGGACAGGTCGGCCGCGAACTGGCGGCGCTGCCGGGCGTTGTCGCGCTCGACAGGGCGGCGGCGGATCTTTCTCGGCCCGGCGCGTGCGCGCAGGTAATCCGGGAAGCTCGCCCCGGTGCGGTCATCAACGCCGCGGCATACACGGCTGTGGATCGCGCCGAGGAGGAGGAGGCTCTCGCAACCGTCGTGAACGGCGAGGCACCGGGTGCGATGGCATGCGCGGCGGCCGAACTGGGCATCCCGTTCGTGCACATATCGACCGACTACGTTTTCGCGGGCACCGGGGATCGGCCATGGCGACCCGCGGACGAAGCGCACCCCGTATCGGCCTATGGCCGGAGCAAGCTTGCCGGCGAGGCGGCGATCCGTGCGGCCGGTGGAACATGGGCGATATTGCGGACCTCTTGGGTTTTTGCCGGCCGCGGGCGAAATTTCGTCGCAACCATTCTTCGCCTCTCGGCCGATAGGGACCGGCTTGCGATCGTTGCGGACCAGGTCGGGGGGCCGACGCCCGCTTCGGCAATCGCAGAGGCGACGCATCTCATGGCGTCGCGGCTCGTCGATACACCGGCACTTGGGGGCCTCTACCATTTCTCCGGCGCGCCAGATGTGAGCTGGGCGGGCTTCGCCAGGGCAATTCTGGCCGCGACGGAGCGCGACGTCGAAGTGGAAGAGATAACGACCGCGCAATTTCCGACCCCGGCGCGCCGACCGCAGAATTCGCGCCTCGATTGCTCGGAGGTGGAAGCCGTCTTCGGCATCAAGCGGCCCGACTGGCGGGCCGCGCTCCCCGAGGTCGTTTATAGACTGGAGAATGGCAGAGCATGACTGAACGCAAGGGTATCATTCTGGCCGGAGGATCCGGAACGCGCCTCTATCCGCTCACGACGGGCGTGTCCAAACAGCTGATGCCGGTCTACGACAAGCCAATGATCTACTATCCCTTGTCGGTGCTGATGCTGACCGGCATCCGGGAGATCGCGATCATCACCACGGCAGTGGACGAGGAACAGTTCCGCCGTGTGCTGGGCGACGGCAGCCAGTGGGGCTTGTCGCTGAACTACGTGGTGCAGCCGTCGCCGGACGGGCTCGCGCAGGCCTATATCCTGGCAAGGGCTTTTCTGGCAGGTGCGCCGAGCGTGATGGTTCTGGGCGACAACATCTTCTACGGCCACGGGCTTACCCAGCTTCTGCAGGAAGCGAACGCGAAATCGTCTCGCGGAACCGTCTTCGGATGTCGCGTTCATGACCCTCAGCGATATGGCGTTGTCGCGATGGACGAAAGCGGCCGCCCGACCGCAATCATCGAAAAGCCGAAAGTGCCGCCCTCCGATTATGCCGTAACGGGGCTTTACTTTCTCGACGAAACGGCGCCCGAGCGCGCGGAGGCGCTCACCCCGTCCGAGCGGGGCGAACTGGAAATCACCTGTCTGCTCCAGACCTATCTCGACGAGGGCGCGCTGGATATCGCGCGGCTCGGGCGGGGCTATGCCTGGCTGGACACGGGAACACACGCATCATTGCTCGACGCCGGCAATTTCGTTCGCACGCTTCAGTTGCGGCAGGGCATGCAATGCGGCTGTCCGGAAGAAATCGCGTTTGATCAGGGATGGATTGATTCCGCCGCGCTGGAGTCGCAGGCGGCGCGCTACGGCAAGTCGGCCTATGGGGAATACTTGCGCAAATTGGTGCAGCACGGGAAACACTGGTGACGCATCTCGCGACAACTTTCGCGGGTGACGTTAGGTCAGCTATCCTGATTATTCAAATCGCCATCAAGAGCGGGCTATAGCTTTGTCCGGGAAGGTCAATTCGACCGAAGCCCGCGCATACGCACTCTTGATCAGGACGAGATGTAGATGTCTTACACGATAACCTATCAGGGGCCGGATCCCTTCTTCTTCGACACGGCCTTCTTCGACCAGGATGGAAACTTCGACGTTGAAGCGCTCAGTTCTTCATCGACGAGCATTGTCCTGGAGAACGCGGCGACTGGTGCGGTAACGACCCTCACGGGGGCCGGATTCGCCCTCGATCCCGTCACGGGCGAGCCGACCGCGGGGACGATATCTTCCATCGACTTTTCCCAGAACGGTGTGTCTGTCGCGGACATCACGGGGCTCGACTGGCCGCTTGTGGATTTTGCCGCCGCGCTGGATGCCCTCGAGGCGGACAATGACGGCCCGCTCAACACGCTTCTGAGCGGTGACGCGATCGTGTTCGACGGCTCCGGCGCCTCGGCCGGCGCCGATTTCGGGCTTCCGGGCGTGACGTCCCAGCTCACGATCACAGGCACGCAGTTCGATGACTTTCTCGAAGGTGGCGACGGCGACGACCTGATCGCGACAGGCGACAACAACGGCTCCGACGTGATCGTTGGCGGACTCGGAGACGACACGTTCGTCCTGACCGACATGGCCACCGGCTTTTTGGACCTCGTTTACTTCGATGTGGCCACGGCCATTTCGGCGTCGATCGACGGGGTCGCCAACACCGGCTCGGTCGACAAGGGCGCAGCCGGCACCGACACGCTGACCGATGTCGCCACGGCGCTCGGCGCGGACGGGTTGGCGATCTACGGGACGGATCTGGGCGACAGCTTCACCCTGAACGTCGCCGCGGGTCAGTTCCTAGCCGTGCGGGGTGCGCAGGGCGCCGACAGCTACGATGTCACGAACGTGGGCGGTACGGTGCGACTCGACTTCCGAGGCGGCACCAACGGCATCGACGTCGATCTTTCCACCGGTACGATCGCCGACGACGGCTTCGGCAACGCCGAGACGCTCACCGGCGCGGTCACCGAGGTGCGGGCGACGATGAACGACGACGTCGTGACCGGCGGAGACGCGGACGAACGCTTCATCCTCCAGGCGGGCAACGACATCGTGGACGGCGGGGCCGGGACAGACACGCTCCGGTTCGATCGCTCGCGCGTCGACTCCCCGGTGGCCGTCGATCTCAAAGGTGGTACCGCGACGGGTAGCTGGGAGGGTCAGGCGTTTTCCTACACCGTCAGCAATATCGAGAACGTTCGCGGCTCCGTTTTCGACGACAGCCTGACGGGCGACAGCGAAGGCAACCGCCTCGAGGGGAACGCCGGTAACGACATGCTCACGGGCGGGGACGGCAATGACACGCTCCTCGGCGGCGAAGGGATCGATACCGCCGTCTTCGGGGTCGCCAGCACGGATATCTCGGGCACCGATCTTGGCGACGGGGACCTCGAGATTGTCTCGTCCGAAGGGACAGATTTCGTCTCGGGCGTCGAGAATTTCGTCTTCACCGATGGAACGCTGACGGCCGCGGACGTGGTGACGCTGATCTCCTCCCGGGTCTTTGACGGGACTTCCGGCGCTGACAGCATCCTCGGAGGCGCTGGAGACGACACGATAAACGGCTTCGGCGGAGACGATACGCTGGACGGCGGTTCGGGCAACGATCTCGTGCAGGGCGGGCCTGGCGACGATCGTCTCACGGACGGTCGCGGTGTCGATACCGTCGATGGCGGCCCGGGCAACGACACCTTCGCGCGCAACCTCGATTTCTTCGACTCCTTCTCCATCGTGCCGGTGGCAGATCTCGCGCAGGGCCGGTTCTA
>NZ_JBGFSI010000030.1:0-14286 GCF_041365735.1 Rhodosalinus sp. K401
TAGGGCTCTTCTCAAGATGCAATCGTCAATTTTGCATCACGCGTCCGAAAATGCAAACGCCGCTGCAACGCGCTTCCTCGATTGGCGGATAGGTCGTCCGACGCCGTCGCCACGCAACTGCGTCGAAGATTCAAAAAAACGCCCAAGACCCACGATATACAGGTGTAATAACGGATTGATAAACTATATTCAGGTTGAAATGGAATGCAGGGAAATCAAGATGGCAAATCGGAACGGGCATGGTGGGAAGCGATCTGGAGCCGGACGGCCAAAAGGCTCTCGCTCGCGTCTCGGCGAAAAACTGGCAGAAAAGATCCTCGACCAGGGAAAGTGCCCGGTCGACGCCCTCATTCGCTTGGCAGAAGCGGCTGAGAGGGACGGTGAGCGCGCGCAGGCGATTGCCGCCTGGAAGAGCGTCCTTGCCTATGTCTATCCAAAACCCAAGGCTGTAGAGGTCGACCCCGATACGGTCGTTGAAGTGGCGCGATTGATTGCGGAGGCGCGGTCGGAGGCCCGCGAGACGCCACGTGAGACGAGTTACGGGGAGTTGCTTCGACAAAGCGTAGAAGCTCTGGAAGACCTCCAAGGCTGACGGATGGCCCGACGCCTCGGCGTGACCGAGCGTGTTCATGGCACAGGTCTCGAGTGCTGCAGCGCCTTGCCGGCGACCTCGCTGACGTCCCATGTCCTTCGCGGCAATGAGCGTGATCGCGGTCTTCCGTGGGAAGGCTTCCGCGAGGCGCGACCTGCTCAGCGGACGAGCGACAGGGATCGGCATGATGTCTGCCGTCGAACACACCGACACATTCACGCCAGAGGTCAGCCTAACCGAGACCAGACTCCTCGCCCAGCCTGTCTGCACAGCATTGAGGAGGCCGCAACCATGAAAAGGATCATCGCGACTGTTCTGACCCTGACCGCTCTCGCGACCGCTCCGCCCACGGCCGCGCAGAGCGACAACACCCTGCTTTTCCAGAACCGCGACTGGTATGTCGTGCACGAGTACCACCCAGGACCCGACCTGCAAGCCTGCGCCGCCAAGACCGACAACCGACAGGGCGACACGTTCGACATCACCGCCTGGCAGGACGAGGAGGTCGTGATGTATCTCATTCTCAACGACCTCGATGCATGGTCGGGCTCGTTTACCGACACCCTCGTGCTGGACATCGACTACGAGCGCTGGGAGCTGCACGGCGCGAAGTTCGAGGACAACTTCGTCACGTTCGCTTTCCAGCCGGAGGAGGTCGAGAAGGTGAAATCCTTCTTGGGCGACCTCATGCGCGGGCGCGCCGTCGCGCTCAAGTCGCCGTCCGGGAACAGGACCCTCGCTGCGTGGTCGCTGATGGGGTTCACCGCGGCGTTCACGAGCTGGACAGACTGCTGGAACCGCATCTCGCCGCAGGACGATAGCTATGGCCGTGGATCGGGAGATGCCTATGGGGTGTCGGACCGCTACGGCGACCTCTGAGCGACATGGAGAGCTCGTAAGGGCTCTCGATGAGAGCGCCGGCGGGCCAAGCCCCGCTCGCGCTTGGCGCCCAAGTTCTCGGGGGAGCGGTCTGCAGGGATGCGCGCCTCGTCACTTTTCGGGGGCCACGGTCCTGCTCGACCTGGTCTTGCACACGCCTCGCTAGCGCGGACATGTCGTTCTGCGCTCAGCATGCTGGGGTCGGGGTGGTTGCAAAACGGGGGGCACAGTAGCGGCCGCCTCGTGGAACTGCCGCATGGTCCGCTGCCTGGCGTCTTCTGGAACCTGGCGCCATGAGCTGCGACATCATCCGTCGCGCAATCCGCCGGGCTTGCCGGAGGGCGCCCATTTATCCCACGGCGCTCGATCTCGCCGTTGCGCCCGTGAGGCGCCGGAAACTGCGTTTGCGGAGGATGCGGAGGGGGCGGAGGGTGATTTTGAGGAGATCCAGGCCAGAGAGTATACCCACTGAACACGGCCTATGGGACCCTCTGCACCCTCCGCACCCTCCGCCATCTCTCGGGTCTACGAGGCCGGGCACAGCTGCCAGAGGCTCTTCTTGCTGTGCCCGTCCTTCGACTGCCTGAGCACCCGGCCGTCGGCGATCCGGTCCTTGCGATATCCCAGAGCCTTTCCGAGCGTGGCAGGGGTGGCAACGGCCTTGTCATTGATCGCCAGGAGCGCTTCGTAGAGGCGGTACGGGGGCACGTCCTCGTGCACATGGTGACGCATCGTCGGGTCCTTGTACCTCGCCACAGTGGCCATCACGTCCTGCGAGCTGAAGCGCTCATGGTCAAAGACCGCCTCGAGGGCGCTAAGCAGTTCGGAGAGCGCCTCGAGATCCGGATCCGTGGCGACCGCTCTGGCGACCGCGTCCATCGGATCACCGAAGGCGTAGTCCTTGTGCGTCTCTCCGACCCAGCACACGGCGCCCCGGACGAGGTCGCTCCACGCCTCGAAGGAGGCCATGCGTCCATGAGGGGGCGCGGCGCCACTTGCCAGGTAGCCCCGAAGCACATTGAGAGCCGCTCCCACGAAGCGCTGGCGGTTCTCACGGATCTCGGCGAGGGGATCGACGTCGAACGCGCGCGTGTCGGGCCGCTCCATCCTCGGGTCGATCCGGCGGACAAGGATGCGCCGCACGAGGTCGCCCTGCAGTGCCAGATTGTTGCCCGTCATGGTGAAGAGCGCGCGATTGGGCAAGGTGACGCTTTCCGACCGGCCGAGGATGCGATCCGTGAAGGTGGCGCTCGTCAAGGTCGCGGCCAGCGCCGCGGAGTCGAACGTGCCGAGGACGTTGTCCCAGACCATCGCCGATGCCCCCGTTCGGAAGAATGACAGCAAGCGCTTTCGGATCTCGTCCTCGTTCTTCGCATCGACATGCGGATAGACGAGGGGATCTCCTTCCCCCGCCAAGGCGGCGAGGCACTTGGCCAGGAGTGTCTTTCCGCTGCCCTGGGTCGGCGCATCGATGCCAAAGCCCGGTGCGGTGGGCAGCACGGGGCGCAGGACGGCGGTGAGCAGCCCCGCGAGAAAAACCCCACGGTCGACCGCATCGACGAAAGGAAACTCCTCGAACGGGGCCCAGAGGATCTCCAGCCAATACCGGACCTCGTCGGCTCCCGGTGCCGCGCCCAGGGACATGGGCTGAGCGCCCTTGGGCGGATGGAAAAAGAGCTGCGTCTGCGAATCGTATCCAGGCTCCTCGAGAACGGTCCCATCCAGGCGGAGCGTGGGCGCTGTGATGATCCCCGTCAGTGGCTTCAGATCGCGCCGCGCCTTGAGCGCGAGCACTCGCTTCGCGAGCTCCGTCGGCGGGTCGAGGAACGCCATACGCCGTTTTGCGCCCTGATGCTCGAAGAACTGGATCACGCCGCCGAGATAGTGGCGCAGCGCAGGCTCCTCGAGCGGGTGGATCCGCCCACGGTCGACGAGGACGAACTCGTCGCCGAAGTCGAAGAGCTGCGGATCTTCGCGGAGCACCTCAAGCGTCGCATCGACGGCGGCACTCATCTCGCCTTTGACGATCTCCAGCGCCCGACGATCCCGTGTCAGACGGTAGGTCGTTCCGCCGCGCGCGAAGCTGTGCAGCCTCTTCCGGGGGCCGTCGAGAAAAAGCATGCCGACGGCACGCGCGCCATCATACTCGGGCTCGAGCGGGTCGAGGCTGTGCGCCCGATCAAACCGGTCCGGCGCATCGAGCAACTCGGCAACCGTCCGCTTGACCACCTGCTGCCCCTCCACGATGTGGAGCACGAACGCGCCCGGCAGAACATCCGTCTCCAGCGCCTGCGCCGCCGTCTCGCGTGCTGCGGCAAACGCTTCGGCCGACGCCCCGTCTCCGGCGATCTCACCGGCGCGCCGGTCGAGCCAGGCCGCCTTGGCGGCCTCCGCCTCCTCGCGCTTTTCGGCGCGGGCTTCGGCCTGCAACTGGTCGACGACCCGTTTCTCTGAGTCGCGCAGGTCCGGGAAGGCGGCCTTCGTATCGACGATTTCGGTCTCGCCCGCGATCAGCATGGGCTCGCCCCGGTCCTGAACCAGGGGCCCTTCGCACTGCGCGCCAGCCGCGAAATCCAGCCGGCTCGGCTGCCAGACCATTTGATCGACCAGAGTTCGGGGCAGCAAACTGCCCGCACTGCTGACTTTCATGTAGCCGTGACCTTGAAGCCAGAGCCGATCGCCCAGGACCTTGCCCGCACGGGGGATGTCACGCCCGTCTGCGACGAGGAGGTAGAGCCGCTGACCTTTGAGCCCGCTCACCTCTTCACCCGTCTCCGCGTTGCGGATGAAGGAGGACGCCGAGGGCATCCAGAGCATCCGAATGTCGCGAAGGGCCGGTACGGCCATGCGCACCACCTCGACCAGCGCCTCGTGACCGAGCGGTTCCGATCCGTCCTCCGGGTCGTAATCGAGCATCATGATCGCGGGGCCTTCGGGCCAGTGGAAAGTGTCGTTGGTCCGCGGGATGCGATCGCTGGGCCGCCCGTCAGCCTCCCACGCCTCGCGTGTGGTGAGCCCGATGGAGGTGGCCTCCGGCCGGCCGTAGATCAGGGCCTGGTCAGACGCGAGCTCCAATAGGAGCGCGGCGAAGTCTTGCAATGTCCGGATTTCACGGACCTCAGCGGAACCGGCGATGAGCACGCCCCCGGCGTGCTTGGCGAGCTTCCCGTCCTCGAGGCAAAATCGCTTCGTGAGAAACTGCGGTCTTGTCGCGGTTGCGATGGTGAGGCACGCAGGTGGGTGCGTGTTCTGGGGTACGGTTATGAGTTGTTGCGCGGTCATGAGGCGTTCCTTTCATTCTCGTCTTCAGTCGCCGCAATGTTCGGGGCCGGGGTTCGAACGCTGCGCCTCGCAGTCTGGCGCGTTTGGCGCAGGGCAGTGGCCGGCTGTCCGTTTCGCTCGGCAAGCCTTTCCGAGATCCACGCCTGAAGTTCCCGCGCGGAGAAGAAGTTGCGCGCGCCGATCTTCACGGGGCTGGGCAGCTCACCGCTTTCCAAGAGCCGATAGGCCGTACTCCGGCTGATGCCGAGATAGGCCAATGCGTCCGAAAACGGGATGAGCTTGTCCGGCTCGGAATTCTTGCTGCTGTATCGTGCGTCCATGTTCGCTCTCCTTTTGGTTGCGGTGAGCAGAACATGACGGCATGCAGAGCCAATTTCAGGGATAGACGATTTTTCGGAACGTCAGCGCGCCTATCCCCGAGCGCCAAGGTGTTCGCCACCTGACAAGAGGCTCCCACACTGCTTCTGGCGCGGGCTCGGTTGCTTTCAGGGCGCAAGCGGCAGCTATGCGGACCTTTCGGTCGTTCGCTGCACCTGAAGCATCACGTGACCCGGGTGGCGCTGCTCTGCCCCCCCCATACTCATCCAGTTGAAACCAGAGCCGACGGTCGACAATTGCCCGCTTGCGCGACAGGAACAATGGGCGAACGGCGGAACGTTTCCGGTTCGTAGAGCCGTTCGCCCATTGCGGCGAGTTGGGCGGCATAGGCCGCGGGGGTCTGGTAGCCGAGCGCCGAATGGGGTCGGGTGGCATTGGAGGCGGTTCTAAGAGAACCGACGCTCACAACAGAACCCCGGAAAAACACAATGCGCTGCCTGCTGCCACAAGCCCCCCGCGGGTAAGGAAATCGCTCTTGCCGATCAGCCCGCGTGATATCCCTGCGAGACCCAGCCCGACGAGCCCGAACGCCAGTAATGCCGCGCCGGGCTCCGACCCGAGCTGGATCAGCGGCGCGTGCGCGATCATCGCCAGCGGGATCACATATAGACCGACCCCCAATGCCATGGCGGTCAAGGCGACCCTGAGCCAGTTCTCCTGGACCATGCCCGCCGCGATGAAGACGGCGCCACAGACGGGCGGCGTGATGGTGGAGATCAACGCGAACCAGAACACGAAAAGGTGCGCGCGGAGCGGCTCCAGTCCCAGCTCGATGAGCGCAGGGCCGGCCACGGAAACGCAGATGACGTAAGCGGCGGTCGTCGGCACCTCCATGCCCAACAGGAGGCACGCCAGCGCGGTCAGCAACAGCGCGGGCCAGAGCATGCCGCCCGACCCGGACAGTATCGCGGAGGTGATCTTGACCCCCAGCCCGGTGATACCCAGAACACCGATCACAATGGACGCGCAGATGATGACCGACGCGATCAGCGAGACCTGCCGGCCCGCGTTCAGCATCGCGTCGCCCAGCCGCGTCAGACCTTGCGCCGGATTGGGACGCAGCGTGGCATCAACGAACAGCAGGGCCAACGCGGTGAAGATTGCCAGCGCGGCGGCGTATTGCGGCGTGTAGCCGAGGACGAACATCGCGGTCAGGAGCGTGGTGAACGGGATCAGGAAAAAAACCGAGGTGATGATCACCTGCCGACGGTCGGGCTGATCGCTCTCCGGTACGGGCTGCAGGTCGTATCGCTGGGAAAAGGCGTTCAGCCCTTGCCAGACCGTCAGGAAATACAGCACCGCGGGCAGCAGCGCCGCCAGCATGATCTGGGGGTAAGGCACCCCAGTCAGTTCCACCATGACGAACGCGCCTGCACCCATCAGCGGCGGCATGATCTGCCCGCCCGAGGATGCTACCGCCTCGGTCGCGGCAGCCAGGCGCTTGGGGTAGCCCAGCCGTGTCATCGCCGGCAACGTGATCGCCCCGGTGGAGGCCACGTTGGCCGAGGCCGAGCCCGAGATCGACCCGAAGAGCGCCGAGGAAAGGACCGAGACCTTCGCCGCGCCGGCCGTCAGCCGGCCGGCTGCCGCGGAGGCTACGTTCATGAAACCCTGCCCGGCCTCGCCCGCGTTCAGCACGGCACCGAAGATGACGAAGACAGCGACGATGCCGACCGATACGCCAGTCAGGCTGCCCCAGAGAGCGCCTTCGGCGATGGTCAGCGTGCCGAGAAAGCTGGGCAAGGGCGTGCCCGCGTGGCCGAACGCGCCCGGAATGTGCTGGCCGAACAGACCGTAGAGCAGCGCGAGGAAGGCAACTGCCGGCAAGGGCCAGCCGATCGCCCGGCGCGCGCCTTCCAGCGCGACCAGCAGCAGCGCTGCCGCGATCCAGAACTGCAGGTCATCTTCGAGGAAGCCATACTGGTTCCGGAGGCTGTCGTGTTCGAAAGCCACCCACAGACAGGCAGCCACGCCAAGCGCCGTCAGCACCACGCCCGTGGACCGGGCGACCGGCGTCGCCGCCGCGTAGATGAAGATCCAGGGCAGCGCGAGCGCCATGTGCAGCGGGCGCGCCACGAGGTTCGGCACGAGGCCGTAGAAGATCAGGCCGAGGTGAAACACCGCGCTCAACGCGCCAAACGCGATCCAAGCAAGGCGGGCCCGCCCGGTCGCGTCCGGGGCGTCGAGAGCGGTCATCAGAGCGCCTTGATCACATGTGCGCGTCGTTCAGCGGTGCACCGATTTCTTCGTAGTAGCGCCGCGCGCCGGGATGGATCTCGGAGGTGATGGTCGACAGCATCTCGGTCGACACGCCGTCCCACCACCTGGACATGCCGGCCATCTGCGCCTTGGTCTCCCAGTAGGTCCTGGTCAGCTGATAGGCCGTGTCGTCGTCCATCTTGGTGGTCGTGTAGGCCACGACCGGCAGGGAGGTGGTCACGATATCCTCTGTCTGGCCAGCATACGTGCCGGCAGGGATGACCAGACGTGTGCGTCCAGACTCTTCGACCTGGGCGTCGCTGAGCGACAGAACCGACACACCGGTAGAGGCGGCGGCCTCGATCACGTTCGGTGCGGGATAGGACCCGGCGGTGACGAACCCGTCGATCTGCCCGTTCTTAAGCGCGCTGACCGCGTTCGACAACTCAGAATCGGCGACCTGCACGCTGTCGGCCAAGCCGAACATCTCGATATACTTCGCGCCCTCTCGCGCCCCGAACGAGCCGCTGCCGAGCAGGATCGTCTTGCCGGCCATGTCTTCGAACGTCTCGACCCCGCTGTCCGCGGACATCACGAAATGCATGGTCAGGGACGGGATCGGGAACAGTGCGCGGATGTCGTCGAAGGCGGGGCTTTCGCGGCCCTCGAACATCGCCCGGCCGCCCTGGGCGAGCCCGATCAGCGCCGGCGGCGTCGTGAATACGTAATCGCCGCCGCGCGCACGCACCTCCATGACATTTTGAACCGAGCCCTGGCTTTCCTCTACCGTGACGGAGATCTCGCCGTCCGAACCGGCCTTCATCGCTTCGGAGATCTCCACCGCCATCTGGTAGTAGGATGAGCCCGCCTTGGCCGATTTGTAGGTGATCCGCGTCTCCGCCACTGCGACGGTGCCCAGCACGCAAAGGGCGGCTGCTGCGACCGAGACTGACCTTACGATGTAGGACATGCTTGTTTCTCCTCCCTTTTGCTCGGGACCCTGACGTGAAGCCAGCATTTTCGCAAGCTGAACGTTCTCACCGGCACCAACCGAGCGATGGCCGTTCAGGCTTCGTTTTTGACCCCGCGCGACAGTCCCCCGCGAGCGCCCTCGACGGCTCGAGCGAATTGTGCTTCGCTCCCGCAGGCCACTCTTGCATGGTCCGAGCAAGCATTTCCGCATCTGGCGCCTGAGTGTCCGGTGAAACGGGGGCAAGACAACCTTACGCGCGCCGCCTTTGCTGCCGCATAATGGATCCAGCGCTCGTTGTTGACAGTCTGGTGGCCAAGTGTAGCCGCCGTCGACGACCGGCGTCGGCAACGTCACCTTGCCGCCCTTCTTGTCGGTGACCCGATACAGGAGGCTGCCCGCACGACTGTCAGCCTTGAGGCTGAGAACGGCCTGCTGCGTTTGCTGCATCCGAAGTGGGGGCGACCGTCCGGTGAGGGCGCCTAGCCGTCATCCGGCAGTTTTTCTCCGAATTGCTGGACAGGCGTTCGATACCCTGCTTCCCTCGGGTAGCTTCTGTCAGGTGGTGAACACTAGGGCTTACGCGGCCGAAGTTTCTCGAGCGCCGCTGCCAGGCGCTTGAATTGCGCTTTCTTCTGACGGTCAGCGCGTCGCAGATCCTTGAGAGACTTGTAAGAGGCGCCGATTGGACCCGGGAGCTGTGGTAGATTAAAGACCTCGTTGGCGACAAACATGAACGGGGTGGGATGCGTCTCACCCTGCCAGCCCTCTGCGATTCTGGCGTCCAGACCGCTAACTCTTGTCCACCACATCTCGAAACTCGCGAAGAGCTCGCGCTTCGTTGTGAGCTCGCGCGTCGTTGTGTCTTCAAAGTCGGGCGCGATTTTCTCACCCAGATCCAACTCATGGGCGAGGCGCGTGAGCCCGTCTCGGAACTCTTCCAGACCGGTAGGCTCGACGGATTCGGAGACGATCAGCTCCAGCCCTTCCTCGCAAGCATCGTCGATCACTTTCCTGAGGGTCCAACTGCTCCTCGCGATCTTGCGAAGCTTCTCTGCTTGCCCCTTGTTCAGAAAACCGCGGGAATACTCGGCGTGATCTTTGTATTTCGCAAGATCGGGTTTCAGCGCACACCAATCCTCCCACGCGATTGTCGGCGCCTCGTCACCGAAGCGCTTATACAGGTCAGCTTGGACGCGTCGCGCGAAAGCCTCGTTGAGGCTAGGGAAGACGTCCTGTGCCTTTGGGGGCGTGTTCAAGCGGCTCTCCTTGGGTACGGTGGTTGGCTGAGCAAGCTATGCCATCTTGGCGCAGCGCCCAACCCGCGAGATGACGGCTCGAGCAGCACGCTATGATTGGGGAGCTCCCGTTGCCAAAGGTTTCGAATCCCATCTCCTCCGCCACTTGCCCCCGCGAAAGCGTTCTCCCGATCCGGCTACGGCCGGATTTTCTCGTTGTTTTCGAAGGTTATGCGAGAGGGGCTGAGCACCGGCGCCGGCGCAGAGAGGGCCGGAACCGGTCTCTCATGGCCGATATTCTCTGGACCTGATGACTGCGCCATTTTGGTGAATAGCTTCTAAGGCATTGGTGTGTAATGGTTTTCGCGGCTTCGACCTAAACACTTCGACGCCGGTCGCGCTCGGGGATATGGAACAGGCATCGAACGTTCGCCAATGCGGCCGTTCGATGCGACCAGTCCGAACGACCGAGGCCCGGGCGAGGCTGCATTTTTGTGCGACTGTGCCGGCTCGGTGTTGCATCGCTAGCGACTTGCCAGACGTTGGCGCAACCGCAGGGAATGCAAGCAAGATTCTGAATGTTCTTGCATTGTTCCCGGCGACTCGTTATGCACTTCATGGCACACTGCCTGAAAAATCAGACTAAGAGGCGAGCATGGCTTCAGGTTCCTCACCGACGGCGATCGATTTATTTTGCGGCGCAGGCGGACTAAGCGAAGGTCTGCGTCAGGCGGGGATCAGTCCGGTGGCAGGCGTTGACTTTGACAAGCATGCCGTCGCCACATACCGGCACAACCATCCAAACGTACCAGTAGTCGAAGGCGATGTAGCTGAGGTGACCGGAGAGCAGCTCATGGAGCTGGCGGGCACTCGTGAGATCGATCTGATCGCCGGCGGACCAAGCTGCCAAGGCTTCTCGACCCATGGGAAGCGGATGCAGGACGACCCTCGAAATTTCTTATTCAAGCACTTTGTTCGGCTCGTCGAGGAAATTCAGCCCAAGATGTTCTTGATGGAGAACGTCCGGGGGATGCTCACTTATGGAAAGGGTGCATTCCGCAGACAGATTGAGGCTGCTTTCGACGAGATAGGATATCGTACTGATTTCGCTCAGGTTCTTGCTGCTGATTATGGCGTCCCCCAGCTGCGGCATCGGATCCTTTTCATCGGTACTCGTGTGGACGAAATCGAGCTGTCATTCCCTCCGCGTACACATGGCGCCGATGACGAGCCGGAGCTCAAGCCTTACGTCACTGTCGAGGAGGCCATTGGCGACTTGCCACTGATGGGAGATGACTACAAACAGAACGAGCGCCCTTACGCCTGCGCTCCCCAAAACCCGTACCAAGTCTACTGCAGGACGGGCGCGCCCAAGGAGGTGACCCTGCATATCGGCCGGCCCCTGTCTGCTCAGGCGCAGTCTTTGGCGGACCATATCGGCCAAGGGGAAGGTCTCCGTGCCGTTCCCGTAGAAGCTCTGCCGGCGCGGTTCCAGAAGATGCGGACGATCTCGAGCGGCGCTCTCCGCCGCGATTGCACGACGCTCTATCATCGCCTCCATCCCGCGAAGCCGTCCTACACTATCACATGCAACTACAAGAACGTGGCATCGGGACCTTTCCTCCATCCATGGGAAGACCGCGCGATCTCTCATCGTGAGGCCGCCAGGTTCATGAGCTTCCCCGATCATTATCAGTTCGTCGGGGCCAGCTTCCCTCGGCAGATCGGAAACGCTGTGCCGCCTCTTCTTGGGCGGGCGATCGGCGAAGAGATCGTGAAGATGCTCTCCCAGGCGGGCAAGCAGCGTAGCCGTGCTGCCTGATGCCCAAGAAGATCCGAACTGAAAGGGTCGCCGCGGCCCTGAACAACCTGTCGAACTGGCGTGGCAAGGCGAAGAGCCAAGGCGCCACGCACCTATTCCCCATGCTCGCGCTAATCGAGCGTGGCGCCGGCAATCCGCCCGGCCAAGCCACAATCCTGAATGAGACGCCGCACGAGTTCGAGTTCTGGGACAAGTATTTCCGTCTGGACGACGGCAATGAGGCGAAGCCGTATTTTAACCCGGTGACCCTGCGCCGGGCGGAAGCCGGATTCCCTCACAGCAACTCGGCTACGATCCGGAAGAACACCTTTGCGGGCAAATGGAACGCTGCCTCGCGGCGGACCACTGACGACGGGGAGGAATGGAAGCTCGCCGACAACTATGCGGACATCTTCCGCGACAAGGTCCTGACCAAGGGCACCGATGTCGCTCGCGCTCCTACACTCGACATCGCAATGCTCTTCTTTCGGGACAGTGAGTTCCCAGACGATGCGGATGCCCGGGCCCTCGAGGCGGCGTTTCGCGGTGCATTCCCGCAGAGGGACGAAGACTACGAGAAGCTGTTCGTCTTTCATCCCGAAGATCCGGACAAGATCTTCGCCGATGCCGCGGAACCACAGGACTACCAAGGCGCCATCCTGAGCGTGCTTGTCGACGACGTGAAATCCTCGGCCGCGCTCCCGGAGCCGGAGCCTGAACCTTTCGTCATGGATCTCGACGACCCGATCCTGGTGCAAGTGCAGAAGCTCCTCGGATTGGGAACATCCGGCATCATTCTCACGGGCGTGCCTGGGACAGGGAAATCCTACTATGCCAAGCGGATCGGGAAGCACCTTGTCAAGGATCCTGAGCAGGACATCTTCCGTGTGCAGTTCCATCCGTCATACGGCTACGAGGATTTCGTCGAGGGCTATCGGCCTGACGAGACATCCCAGTCGGGTTTCAGGGTCGTCGACAAGACGTTTCTCCTCGCATGTGAGCGTGCTAGGCGACTTGAGGAGGAGAAGGGCTTCGTCGTCCTTATCGTCGACGAGATCAATCGCGGCGATCCCGCCAGGATCTTCGGCGAGCTGCTGACCTATATCGAGAGAGCCTATCGGGAAGAGAAGTTTAGGCTGCCGTTCTCACAGAAGCCTTTTTCGGTTCCGGAGAACCTGGTCATGATCGGGACGATGAACCCCTATGATCGGAGTGTGGCTCAGGTCGACGCGGCTTTCGTTCGCCGGTTCGACCACATTGAGGTATCGCCATCCCGGGAGGTCGCAGAAAGTCTGCTGGAGAAGGGCGGAGGGTTCACCCAGGATCAGATCTCCGACATCGGCGCCTGGTTCGATGCGGCGCAGAGGCTCGTTCCCTTCGGCATCGGCCATTCGTTCTTCGCGGAGGTAAAGAGCGTCGATCACCTGAAGCTCGTCTGGCAATACCGGATGCGACCCGCGGCGGTTCATGCCGTTGAGCTGAACGATGGCGCAATGGGGAATCTCACCGCGAGCTTCGAGGCACTGGTTCGCCGTCTCGAGGGCGTGGCGGACGATGCCTGAGATCATTGAATGCCGGGAGTTCGAGGAGCTCTCGGTGCGGGTCAGTGCGCTCCTGCAGGACGGAGAGCTCAGGCTCGACGAGAGGATCACGACGAAAGGCTACCTGACGGCCACGATGCGCGGCGGGCAGATCGCTTTGCGGGCGACACGCTTCGTCGGCACCATCCCGTTGACGCCGGACCTCGCCGTCCGCGTTGTGCCCCGGGCGACGATCGCGAACCTATCCTACATGCTGGTCCGGTCAGGGGTGATCCCCTCGGCGATATCGGGCTTCGCTCGCGGTTACATGCCCCGCTTCGTCGCAACGGACAATGCCGAGCGCATCTATGCCAGGTCACTGATCGACGGCGTGAAGCTGATCGCCCGGCGGGGCTACATGAAAGAGTATCTGCCCCCGAAACACCAGGCGCCATGGCGAGGGCGTCTGCTGGCGTCGGATACGGTCCGGAAGCATGCTTCGAAGGGTATTCGCTATAGGCACGAGTTCGAGCAGAACGTCCTCACCCCGTCGACGATCGAGAACATCGCGCTCAAGATGGCCCTGAAACAGGTCATCGACTGGCTCTCGGAGAACGACCGGCGCAACGCCATGCTGCCGGAGGCGCGCGGCCTGTATCGCGACATGTGGCATATCTCCGATTGGGATGGCGCGAAGAGCGACCTTGTGCGTCAGCTTTCGCGGAAGATCCACACCCTCTCACCACGCCTGCCGCACTACAGGGATCCCCTTTGGTCGGCTTACCTCATCCTGCAGAGTGTTCTCCCGGAGCTCAGCTTCGACGGTTTCGTCCGCTTGGACTCGCTGATTATCGACGTGTCGAAGGTATTCGAAGCATTTCTGCGCCGAGAACTGGCCGCGCGCCTGGCGGAGCATGGATACCGCGTTCAGGACGGCAACACCGCGCCGCGACCCTTCTTCCGTGACGGCGGTGTATTCTCCGTGCATCCGGACATGATCATCTGCCGGGGCGACGAGGTCATCGCTGTCCTCGATGCGAAGTATAAGCCGGACCCGAAAGAGTCAGACCGGTATGAGGTGCTTTCCTTCATGGACGCCATGCCCGTTAGCCTCGGCGGTTTCGTGTGCCCGGCGGATGGGGTCGATACGTCACGGTTTCTTGGTACGACCGCATCCGGGAAGGAAATGGTCCTGCTGCGGTATGATCTAGCTGCCGTCGATCCAGATGTTGAGGCTGACCGGTTCGCCGCGAATGTCCTGCGCATGATCGACGGCGCACACGACTATACGTAAATGGAATGCATCACGGAAGTTAGGTTTCAATCCTCGAAAAACGTCTGGTCACAGATCATTCTGAAGCTCAATGGCGCTCACCGCGAGGGTCGGTTTCCCGAAATTCAGACATGAATAATCCACAATAGCGCAG
>NZ_JBGFSI010000031.1:0-13140 GCF_041365735.1 Rhodosalinus sp. K401
AGACGACGGCGGTCTGGTGCTTGGCGGTACGGGGCCGCCGTCGTCGGATCGGTGCGTGGCGAGGGTGCTGGGACAGTCCCGCGCGGATACCCCGCTCCGTATGGGATGGGGGGCCACACCCTCGGGTGGCCCCCCATACGGAGTATGGGGGGGTTCATTGTTAGTCCTCCGGATGGCGTAACCAATTGTTTTAGAGATACTTTCGCCCGTCTCGGAGGACGAACAAAGAGGACGTGTCTGTTTGTCCTCGTCCTCTGCAAGTCATTGATTTCATTGAGGGAGGACAAACAATGGACGAGGACGAACAACTTCGTCCTCAGGACAAACAGGATTTTCGGGAGGACGAAGTCAGTCATCGACGCCCTCCGGATAGACCCAGATCGCCGGGTTCTCGACGTCGAGGCAGACCCCGGATTGGGGGCATTTGTAGTGGCTGGGCAGCACCGGGATGCCTTCTCCGAGGACCTCGCCGGTCTCCGGATCGACCTGCGTCTCGCGGCCGAAACGCATGCCCTCGACGCAGAGATAGCCGAACCGGGAGCGCACGACCGCATGCCCGAAGGCGGTCCCGTCGCGGCGGAACTTCACGTGCCCCTTGGTGGTGAGCACCGCGAGCCGGTCGCGGATCGTGTACTTGCTGCCCAGCCCGGCGGTGTTCTCGAACGCCTCGCCGAACTGCGTCGATGTATAGAGCCGTCCCTCGGCCGCCTCCTCGAACAACAGGGCGAGGATCACGTCGCCCTTTCTGATCCGCTCGGCATCGTGCTTCGCGCCGACGTCCTGACGGACCAGCCGCTCGTTCAGCGGGTTTATCTCGACCCATTCGCCGCAGCGCTTGTCGATGAGTTTCGGTGCGAGCGCGGGCCCGTTGCGCAGCTCGATCTCCAGCCGGCGCTCGCTGGCCTCTTCGTCGGGCCGGTGGAGGATCAGGCCGGTGGTGTAGAAGCCCCGGAGCGCGCTGGCGCCCGACAGCGCGAGGAACGGGTCCTCCTTGACCTGGTGCTTGGAGAGCTTGCGCGTGTGATGGACCAGGATCACCCCGCATTCGGGATCGATATGGTCGCGCAGCGCCTCCACCCGGTCCTTGAGGAAGAACATCATGGCGGTGTTGTCGTTCTCGCCGCCGCCTTCGGGTCCGCCGTCGAAGAGATTGCGGATGGGATCGATGCAGAGAATGTCCGGCGGGGTGTCGGGGAAGGCTGTCTGGATCGCACCGGCGGCGCGCACGCTGCCCTCGTCGTCGAGCAGCAGCTTCAGTTTCGGGGTGGCCACGAACGTGTCGCGCGCCGCGTCCAGCACGTCGGGCGGCAGTGCGATCTGGCGCAGGCGCTCGCGCAGGTAGTGGTACTGGATCTCGGCCTGCAGGTAGAAGATCCGCAGCGGCCGCGGCGGAGCGAAGCCGAGGAAGGGCTGACCGGCGGCCATGTGCACGAGCCAGGAGATCAGCAGATCGCTCTTGCCGACCTTGGGCGCGCCGCCCAGCACCAGCAGGCCGCCCGGCGTCAGCACGCGCGGTCCGATGATGTCCTCGGGCATCGGGCTGTCATCGTCGAGCAGCGCGCCGAGGCTGAAGGCGGGCAACTCGTCCGGCGACGGCGCGCCGCTGTCGAGCCGCACCAGCGGTGGGCCATTCTTCTCCACATGCAGCGCCCAGAGCCGCTCGGACTCGCGCTTGAGTCGCTCCACGGGCCACTCAGGCCGCAGCATCGCCGCGTTGTAGCCGCAGATGCCTTCCCATCCGGCCTCCTTCGACAGCCGCCCTTCATGGACCATGCGGATGAAATGCCCGATGGCGGCCGAGGCCCCCTCGAATCGCGACCAGTCATCAGTGGCGCCCTCGCGCACCGGCGTGACCAGCACATCGTCGACGGCGGGTCTGTCGGCATGAGTGAATTCGGGCTGCAGGGACACGCCCGGCGCGGGCGGCATGTCGGTCACGGCCTCGACGAACTCGTCCAGGTCGCGTTCGAAATCGGCGTTCAGTTCGACGATCCGGACCAGCGTCTTGAGGGAGTTCTTGTAGTAGACCGAGCCTGCGACGCGAATGGGCTGGTGCGCCGATCGGAAATGCGTGTCCCCGCCGACCTTGGCGGCGATGTCGCCGCGCAGGCGGGTCACGCGCGCAATGTCGCTGCCCTCGGCTGGCTCTGTCAGCTTCCACCAGACATGGGCCTTGCGCTGACCCTCGGGCGTCACGCCGCCGCTTTCCACCACCATGGTGGGCGGGCCGAGGTGACGCTCGAGATGAGCCCGCGCCGCGGCGATGTCGCCGGTGTCGAGATCGACGACCACGGTCTGCATCTGCTCGATGTCGGCTGCCCTGGCTTGTCCGGGCTCCGCGACCGTGCCGGGGATGACATAGACCGCTGCGCCCTCACGCGCGGCCCAGCCTGCGAAGGTGACCATCTTGTCAGGCGCGGCTGCATCCGCCTCGATCCAGATGTTGTGGGGCCGGCCGTCGAAGCCCTGACCCTTGTCGATGAAACTGCGGACGGGGATCAGTCCATCGGAGTAGCCGAAGACCACCTCCATGAACTGCGCGATCTGCGCGGGGTCCGGCTCGTCCCCGAAGACGTCGATCTGCGGTGCTGCGTCGTTGAAGTCGCGCCAGGGGTTGAAGTGGACGAGGTTCTCGGGCCCTGGCGCGGGCGGCTCCGGCGGCGCCGGGTTCTCATCGTGATCTGTGGTCATGGCGGGGTCCTCCTGCGTGGCGGACGTGTCCGGCGGGTCCTCGGGCGCATCGGTCATACCGACAGCCCCCAGCAGCGCTCCGCCCACGGACAGAACCGGCATTCGAAGAAGTCGCGACTGGCGGCGATGCGCGGGAGCAGCTCGCCCGCGTCGGTGGCGCGCAGGATCCGAACGCCGCGGTCGGACATGCGCTGTGCGAGGTCGGCATCGAAGGGCACCAGTTCATGGTGCAGTTCTGCCGTGTCCTTGTTGATCGCGGTAAAGAGCGCGGGCGCGGCGCTGATACCCGGCACCGTCGCTTCCATGTAGGCCTGGTACAGCGCGATCTGCGCGGCATAGACGGGCTTCGAGACCGTGACGCCGTCCTTCACGCAGGCCCGCCAGTTCTTCGCGTTCATCGTCTTGCACTCCCAGAGCGCGGGGGTGCGCAGCCCCAGCGCTGCCGGGGCGTCGGCGACGATCCCGTCGACATGACCGCGGATGCGCCCGCCCGCGACGGAGAAGCCGAACTGCGCGCCATCGCGTCGGTTGCCCTTGCGGGTGTAGAGGTCGAGCCCCGCTGCCCGCAGCCAGCGGATGGCGAGATCCTCGAGCTGATGCCCGATGGCGAAGATCCGGAGCACGCGGCCCCGAAAATCCTGACCCTCGTCCTTGGGCGCGCCCGCGAACTCGAACTGCAGCGCCCGTTCGCAGGGGTGGCCCAGCCGGGAGCCACCGAGGTAGTCCCGCGGCGGCGTGGCGGCCCTTTCGGCCTCGAGTGCCGCGTCCACGGCCGCGTTGATGCGCTCGGCGATGCCGGGGCGGTGGTTATAGTCCAGCATCAGAACGGGATCTCCGACTCGGCGGCGATCTCGGCCATCTCAATTCGGAACGCCTCGATCGTGATGACGATCAGCCGGTGCATGTCGTTCTGGGTCAGCTGGCCCAACGGCCGGTCCCACCCGATCCGCTCCATCTCGGGGGCGAGCGCGCGCATGACGGCGGGCAGCGCCTGGGTTTCCTCTTCGGTGAAGTCGATCATGCTCAATCCTTTCCGGGCTTTGAGGGTGAAGGCCGCCTGGCAGCCCATGGAGCAGAACCAGCGACGGGTGCGGTGAGCCGGATCAGGAAACGGTCCGGGCGACCGTTTCCCCGGCGAACGGCGCGACCGGTGCGGATCGAACCAGCCGAAACCGCGCGTGCGGGATGTACAGACGGCGCAGAGCACCGGGCGCGGATGCCGGAGGCGATCAAAGCCCGGTCGATCCGCAGCCTCTGCGGGCGGGGATGGGATTTGCGCGACATGGCTCACGCCGCCTCCCGCGCAGGCGGTGCCGCGCTCAGGATCAGCTGTCGGATGGCGCGCTTGTTGAACCCGAAGGTCATCAGCGCCGAGGCCTTGTAGCGCGTGAGCCCGTAGTCGCCGCGCGCGGCGGGCGAGAGATATTGCAGCTGCTTCTGCGTGGCGGGCTGGGTCAGCCACGCCTTGCTCTTGAAGGCGCTCTCGTCGGTCTCGTGATCGTTCAGCCAGTCGTCGGCCTGCGCGAGACAGACGCTGCGCTCACCTATCCCCAGCAGCCGGGGCTGCCCCCCACGCTCGCCGCCAATGGCGTACCAGAGCCCGTCGAGCCAGAAGACGCCGCCCCAGGCCGTGAACCCCGTGGCCAGCAGCGCATCCTCGGTGCCGAAGAGATCGACCCATGCGAAGCTGGATCGCTCGAGCAGGTCGATCTCGGTCATCAGGAAGTCCGAGAGCGCCCCGTTCGGGTTTCCATCGGATGTCGCGTCCTCGGGCTCGACCAGCGCCTCGCCGCAGATCGGGCATTCGCGGGCGGCCAGCGGAATGTCGGCATGGCAGGACGGACAGGTCTTCGAGGGCGCCTCGCCGTTGCCGGTCTTGCCGTCGAGATCGACATCCTGTTCCAGCGTGCCGTGGGTCAGGCTCGACGATCCGAAATCCAGCACCACGCAGTCTGTCTTGACGACGCCGGGATGCTCCTCGGGGTCGACGGTCCGCAGGCCGCGGCCGACCATCTGGATCATGGTGGACTTGTAGGAGGACGGGCGCAGCAGCACGACGCAGGACGTGGGCGGGTGGTCCCAGCCTTCCGTCAGCACGGCCACGTTGGTGACGACGCGGAGTTCTCCGCGGGCGAAGGCGGCCAGGATATTGCGCCGCGCATCGGCGGGAAGATCGCCGTGGATCAGACCCGTGGGGATACCGGCCGCGTTGAACGCCTCGGCCACATGCTCCGCGTGCGCCACGGTCGAGCAGAACACGACCGTGGGGCGGTCGGCGGCCTTGTCTTGCCAGTGGCGCACAACCTCGTCGGTGATCGGCGCGCGGTCCATGATCTCGGCCACCTCGCCCATGTCGAAATCCGACGCCGTCCTGTGCACGGCCTCGAGTTTGTCCCGGACGCCCACATCGATGACGAAGGTCCGGGGCGGCACCAGGTGCCCCGATGCGATCAGCTCGCCCAGCCGCACCTGGTCGGCGACATTGTCGAAGACCTCGCGCAGGCCCTTCCGGTCGCCCCGGTTCGGCGTGGCCGTGACGCCGAAAACGCGCGCGTCGGGATTGGCCTCGCGGACACGGTCGACGATGCGACGGTAGCTGTCGGCCACCGCGTGATGCGCCTCGTCGATCACCAGCAGGTCCAGCGTCGGCATCCCCGCCAGGTTGGCCTGGCGCGCCAGCGTGGGCACCATGGCGAAGGTGACCTGGCCGTCCCAGGATTTGGTCGTGGCGTCGACGACGGAGGTGGACACGCCCGGGACCACGCGCCGGAACTTGTCCCGGTTCTGCGCGGTCAGCTCGTCGCGATGCGCCAGGACGCAAGCCTTGGAGGCGCTGTCGCCAAGGCTTTCGCCGGTGACGGCCGACAGCATGATCGTCTTGCCCGCGCCGGTGGGCGCGATGCCCAGCGTGTTGGCGCGGGTGCCGAGCGCAGACAGGCTGCGCTCGACGAAGAGTTTCTGGCGGGGACGCAATCGCATGGCCCGGACCCCTCACTGGGCCCAGCTCGGACGACCCGGAATGCCCGGCGCGGACGGCGCCTGCTGGGCGGGCTGCTGCCGTGGCTGCGGCGCCCGCGCATGCTGGTGCGGGGCGGGGTCCTGTGACTGCGACGCCATGGCCGGCGCTGTGCCCATGATCTGCGCGTAATCGCGGTGGTCCGGCGTCACCGCCGCGCGGATCTCGTTCTTGTCCTCGCCGTTGGTATCGGTGCCTATGTCGATCCGGGCCACGAACTCGAGCCCGTCGAGATCGGCGAAGCCGTCGATGCGCCGTGCCGCCTGCGCCTCGGGCGAGGTGTCCTTGTCGGAGATCCCGCGCGCCGAGTTCAGCATGCCGCGGACGAGGCTGCGGCCCATGTTGGCCCAGTCCGGACCCTTGGGGCTGTAGAGCCCGATCAGCGACCAGATCTTGCGGCGGGCATACGGCCCTTCCAGCACCGTGTATTCGGCGTCGAGATAGACGGCCCCGGTCGCGCCGCGCCTGGCGTAGCCGCCGGTCCAGCCCTGCGCGGGATCGTCGAAGCCGCCGGGGCGGATGGTCAGGCGCACCTTCGCGAGCGTGCCCTTGGGGATGACGTTGGCGTTCGATTGCGCGTCGTTGAAATCGTTCCAGAGAGACATGGATGGGGTCCTTTCAGCTGTCGGTGGTGTCGGAGGGGGTGGCCGGCGCCGTCGGTGGCGCGGCGTGGCTCAGCCGCTCGGGGGCGGGTGTTGCGGGCTGGCGGATCTTCTCCATCAGGCGCCCGAGATGGGGAGCCTCGACCATGTCGAGACGCCCCGAGCGGTCCTTGGCCGGATAGCCCCAGGGGTTGAGCGTCTGGCAGACGAAGCCGCGCTGCAGGCTGCCGTCCTCGGCCTTGAACTCGGCCATGGTGATGACCTGATCGACGATGCCCGGCAGCTCGAGGCCGGTCTTGGAGCCGTCGATCTGCGGCTGGAACACCTTGCGATTGAAGTCGTCGAGCTTCTCGTCGAGGATCCCGACGAACCAGACGTTCTTCGCCCTTGTGTGCTGCAGATGCGTGAGCCAGGCGATCATCTCGCGCCCGTGCAACCCGTAGGCGCCGCGGACGTCCGGCTTGCCGGTCTTCTCGGAGTGCGCCTCCGGCTGGCCCTTGCTCCACTGGAAGCAGAGCCGCCCGGCGACGGTGATCGAGTCGATGAACACCGTGTCGTATTTCTCGAGCACGGCCGGATCGCCGAAACGGTCGCAGACCGCGTCGTAGTGCGCCTGGCTGTAGGGCTGATCGGCGCGCAGCGCCGGGTTGGGCCCGCCGATGAACGCCGCGAAATCCCGGCATTCGGTCCAGGTCCGCGGCCGGATCGCGTCGACAGCCAGCCCCTCGATGGCCAGATCCCCGGCTTCGAGATCGTAGAACAGCGTCGAGTTCAGGAGCGTCCAGAGCAGCGACGTCTTGCCGATGCCGGGCGGGCCGAAGATCACGCCCTTGATGCCGCGCGGCTCGGCCATCCGCTGGTCGGCGGTGATGATCGGAAGCGTCATGCCGGCACCTCCGCAGGGCGCGCGGCCGCGCCGGCCTGAGCGAGGATCGCGTCGAGACAGTCGCCGAAGCACCAGTCGGGATGCGCGGCCCAGAACCGGTCGGCCTGCCGCAGCGCCTCGCGCCATTCGCGCAGGGCGGCGCTGTCATGGGCGATCTGCCGGCGGCGGATCTCGATGGCGCGTTCGAACTGGTCGCGCGAGAGATCGCGGGTGGCCACCAGCGTGGTGCCCTCGAGGTCCATGGCCACGGCGGCGGGCAGTTCAAATGGCAGTTCCGCCTGTGCCGGGGTCGATGACCTTTCCGCCTTGAGCTTCAGGCTGCGGGCGCGCTGATCGATCCGCGCGACGACCCCGTCGATCCCGGCGAGGTACTGGCCGTCGGCATCGATATCGTCCCAGCGCGCGACCGCGGCCTCGCGTTTGTTGACCGACCGGCCGGCGATCACCGCGCCGACGATCTCCCCCACAACGTCATTCAGACGCATCTGTCCCATGCTGGACCTCCTGTTCGAAAAGATTGCTGAACTCGCTGAGCCAGGCCGCGGCGCGCCGGATCGGCGCCGTGTCGACGGCATGGCGCGAGGCCGGCGGGATGCGGCGGACCGCCTCTGCAGGCGCGGGCTGTTCGCCGATACGTTCGACGATTTCATCGATCCGCCCACAGATCGCGCGATCCTCCGGCGTGCCGAACACGGCGACCTGGCGCGCCCGCTCTTCGGGCGTCGGTGGCGGCGGTTTCGTCTCCTCGAGGCGCCGGACGCTGTTCTGCACACGCTGCAGCCGGTCGAGTGAGCGTTCGAGCCGCGCTTCCGCCGCGCGGCGCAGGGCGGAGCGTGTCGGTTCTTCGCCGCGCTCCAGCTGCGCATCCAGCGTGCGGCGCACGAGCCCCGGCTCGGCGGTTTCGGCGTCGCGGAGATGGCGCGCGTCATGGATCGACTTGCGGCTGAGGCCGAGACTGGCCGCGGACGCTGCACCGTTCCCGTCGGAAACGGTCCACTGATTGCCACGATCGCTCCTGGCGCTGGCCACCTCGCCGCGGGCCTGCGCCGCGTCGTATTCGTCCGCCAGCCTGCGCTTGGCGGCCGCTTCGATCTCGAGCGCGTCAGCCTGTGCACGATGGGCGGCGGCGATCAGATCGTCATGGGCCACCTTGGCGCTTTTCAACCGCGCCGCGCGCTTGGCGACATCGTAGGCAAGCCCCGCCGCTTCACGGGCTTCGAGCACCTCGGCGGCGGATTTGGCGCCCGACAGCTTTGTCGCGGCGCGTTCGATGAGCCCGGGAAGGTCGGGGGCGTGAACGGGGGTGAGCGCTGTCATCGATCGCCCTCCTGCGGGACGATCTCGACCTTGAGCGTGCCGGTCTTCACGGTCCGCGCGGGTTCGAACTCAGCGCGGATGTTGTCGGGCCAGGCGGCGTATTTGCGCTCCGGCACCTTGAAGGCGATGTCGACATACTGGGCCGGATCGTCACCGGCGGCGCGGATGCGCTCGACCATCGCGGCGAGCTTGTCCTGATCCCATTCGACGCGCTTGGGCAGGTCCGCGACCACGGTGAAGTCGCCGTCGTCGAACCGGGCCGTGCCGGTGTCCTTGCCTGCGGCGCGCCGCTCCTCGGCGGCGCGCGTCGCGTAGCGGAGGTTCAAGGCGCCATCGAGCCGGGCCTTGGCAGCCTTGTCGCGCTTGAGGCGTGCGTCGATCTCGTGCCGCAGCACCGCCAGCATCTCGACCGGCAGGTCGGCGATTTCCTTCGGGTCGAGGGCCGGCAGGTCGTCCGGCGTGGGGGCGTTCTCGGGAAAGGGCATGAATGGGTCTCCGTGATCGGCGAAGGGGGTCTGGATGGGGGCGGTCACGCTGCCTGCTCCTCGAGCAGCAGCGCCGACAGCGAGGCGGCGGCGGCCTTCGGTTTCGGGCGCGCGACGGCGATGTAGGCGAAGCGGTCGGGGCCCTCGCGCTCCTGCACGAGATGCACGAGCCCCTGTTCGGCGGCCCAGAAGGCGCGCCCGGCCAGTCTGGCGAGTTCGCCGCGCGCCTTGTCGTCGAGCGCGCTGAACAGCGGATAGGTGTCCAGCACGAGATACCCGCGGTGATATTCCAGCCGATCGCCGGGCGCGGCCTGCGCCACCCAGGCGCAGAACTCGATCTCGGTCAGCGGACGGCTGGCGCGGACGGTGATAAAGGGGGTGGTGCCCATGAACATGATCTCCTCCTCTCGCCTCTACTCACGCCGCAGCGAGATCGTCCCAGAGGGAGCTGCGGCGGCTTCCGGAGTTTCGGTGGAAGACCCGTCGTGAGAGCCGTGATGGTCGCTGCGCGCGTCGGCAAAGATCGCCACGAGCGGGGTTCCGTCCTGATGGGCACCGGCATTCTCGATGCGGTAGGCACGCTGGTTCCTGAGGATTTCCGGCAGCTCCCAGCGGCGATAGAGGCCTGGGATGCGCTTGAGGTCTGCAGACAGTGGGTCGGCTTTGCTGATCATGGGAGGCGGCTTTCGGTTCGGTTTGGGCGTTCGGTGGCGTCTGATCGGGAAAAGCCACCGCAGCGCCGGAAACGGGACATCGGGTCATGGGATTTCTTGCAGGGCGTCGCGCAGACGGCGTGTGGCGCGCTGGAATCGCTTGCGTGCGACCGCCTCGGACAGTCCAAGCGCAGCCCCCGCCTCGGACTGGGTCTGTTCGTCCCAGGCGACGGCCAGAACCAGCCCCGCATCGCGTCCGACCAGCCCTTCGACCTCGCGCGCGACATGCGCCGCGCCGCGGTTGGGCTGGTCTGTGGTCGCCTGAAAGGTTAGCTGCTCGGGATCTACTGCTGCGTGCTGTTCATGCAGATCTGCGTCGCGCCGCAGCGCTCGGCCGATGTCGCGCTCGACATTGCGCAGCAGCGTGGCCGCGATCCGGTTGACCCGTGACAGGTCCATGGTGGCAATCGCATCGCACGCGGCGGCCATCACATCCGCCGCGACATCCCCTGGCGGGCGTTTCCAGCGCCAGATCAACCGCCGCCGGACAGCATCCAGCCCCGGCCAGAGCGCGAGCAGCAACAGGGTCTGTGCACATTTCGCCGTCTGGGACGGGGTCTTCGCGGCGACGACCAGCGCGGCCAGGACGTCGTTCTTGCATTCTGGCGCGTCGTGCCCGCGATGCAGGTATTCCAGAACCGCAGCCGGATCGAGAAATCGCTGCAGGGCCGGGTGGTCGCATCGGAGGATGTCCAGACTGTGCTGGAACCGAAGCGTTGATGAAGACTGCATGAGGTGATCACGGATCTCGTGCCACGCAAAAGACATTGGACGCCTGCCTTGCGGCCAGGCGTCCAGCGCCTTCTCGTGGCCAGGTCAGGACGTCGTGCGTCTCTGCGGTTTCAGGGGGTTGGGTGGATGCGCGTCAGCGCGCGGGGGCGGTCGCGTGGTTCAGCGTGCCGCAACCGCGGCAGGTGGCCTGAACCGGGAAGCCCACGAGATACTCGTGCCCCCGTGCGAACCGCAGGTGCATGCGGCCGTCGCGGCAGACGCCGAGCAGCTTGTCGCAGCGCGTGCAGCGCCACTCAGGGTTGGAGGTGGCAGGATTGGTCTTCGCGGCGCCGGCCCAGCTCGTCATGGCTGTCTGGCGCGCGGGAAAGGTAGTCGGCATTGGAATGCTCCTCTGATCGAGTGAGCCTTTCCATTGGCCTGCAGAATCGGAGCTAGTCAGACACCCCAATCGGAGCCGGATCGGAGCCGGATCGGAGCCGGATCGGAGCCGGCTGTCAGGTGGCGATTTCCCACAGTCCCTTTTTGGGGCTTCGGAGAAAGTCGGCCTTCAGCTTGTTCCAGAGCGCCTGCTTGAAGATGTTCGACATGGATTGGTCCTCGGCGACGCCCTTGACGAGATCTTCGGTCGCCATCGGCATCGGGCCAGCGTTGTGTGCGTCGACAAGGCGCTGAATGATCTCGATGCGATGTTCGCCATTGATGTCGATGCTGCCTTTCCCAGGAACGAACAAAGTTGCCATGTTGTCCCCGGCGCGGGTGAGCTCGACCGCCAGGCCACCTCGTGCAAGTATGCGGTGTCGTCGGAAAACCGACCGGAGTTTGTCTGCGACCAGCGTGATCTCGTGCTGATCACCGTCGATCTGATCGGCGAGTGGCGTCAGAACGTTGGCTGCAAGGCAAGGACCAGGCGCGTCGCCGGCCTGCAGGACCAGTCCAATCCCGAGGTTGTGGCGTGCCCGAAGTTCCGTATCGGCGGCCGACCTGACCCTTTCCCGATCCAAACCGCGCACGAGGTACACCGGCACATCTCCGCGATCGACCGCGAGCATGCCGAGGTAGAGAAGATGGTCGGTCAGCTTTTCGACGGCAGGATGATCGAGCGCATGTTCAAGACCTGTCTTGAGGTGTTCCTCCACCCAACCGTCGCGCACCCGGTAGATCCTGTACCGGTCAACGTTGCCGCCGGGCGCGGCCTGCCCCTCGACAACCTTGAGGCTGGCCTCTTTCCGGGCTTCCTCGTCCCCATCGCCTTTCTCGACCCGAACAACCACCTCGGCGTCGACCGGGCCGATCTCGTGTTCATCGTCGATCAGATCGTCGCCTTCCCAGCCGGCGGGCACCAGAAAGCCGAGGTCAGTCAGAAGGCCCGGCTCTATTCCACGCGCTTGGAGCCATGCCCCTGAGACCTTGTCGGCCCCGATGTCCCACATGGCCAGCAATGCGGGCATCACGGCCATACTCTCCTTGTCGCCTGGCGCGCGGCCCTCACGAAGGATATTCCAGTGTCGCAGCAGGCGGTGCCCCAGAACCCGTTCAAAGGGGTCATCGAGGCTGAGAAGGCTGCTTGTGTTCCGGTCGGTAAGCGTGAAGTCGAGGGTTTGCGCCTCGGCTCGTCCGGGGCGGCGATACCGCACCGCAATTTCGATGAAGCGGATTGCGACCGCCCGCTCGAAGGTCCTCGGGAGGCCTGGCTGGCCATCGATGATTTCAGAGATGTCCTGATTGATCGTGGTGGACAGCGAGAGGCGATTGGCGAGGTTCCCGATGCTGATGTCGGCGCGGATCACCCTCGCGCGCTCGATCACCGCGTCTTCGAAGTCCGGCGGCTCCAGGTCGAACCCCTTAAAGAACTGCGATATATCGTAGGCCTGAAAGTCGACGGGCTGGTTGGAATAGGTTTGATCGAGAGCCGTCTCGATGAAGCGTTCCGCGATGGTGTGCCTGAGCTTTCGGTTCCCGGCGCGGACATGCACTCGACCGGTCGAAGGCGTGTAGACAATCATCGCTTCGCCGGGCGGCCGGAAATAGATGCTCGACCGATTGCCGTGGTCGTCAATCTCCCGAACGCTCGTGGGGGGATCGGGATGGTAAAGCAGGTACATCTCTGCGGCCGGCTCCTCGCCGTCCTCGGGCAGATCGAACTTGTCGATGCTGTAGCCGTCGCCGCGATCGAGCCGCTGGTTGAGGTCGGCGAGAAGCTGTTCAAGCAATGTGCTGCCGCCGTCCGGGCCCCCTTCGACTGACGGGTCGGCCATGAAAGTCTGATAATGCTTGTCGTAGCGCCGATAGAGACGCAGGTGCAGGCTGTTCTCCGCCGCTTCGAACAGTCCGTGTTCGTTGGCAAAAACCCATAGGCTGCGCGCCAGCCTGTCCCGCTGGTTAAGGAGTTCCCTGGCGCGATCTGGCTCAAGCTTGGTCCTTGCGAGACCGTCGAGGACATACTCACCCTGATCTCTCGCAATGTTGACGATCCGCGCCGCCTCGGATTCGAGCGGTCCCAGCCGATCCTTGTTCTCCTTACGCAGCATTTCGCGGGCAGATGCCGGACCGTCCGGATCGTCAGGGTCGAACCGGTAGGGTTCGAGCCAGTTCAACCGCTCGAAAATCTTGCTACCGAAGAACGCCGCCAGAAGCGTCGGCTCGGCATCGTCGAACAATCTAGAAAGGTTGGGGCAAGTCTTCGCCGGCGCTCGTACCA
>NZ_JBGFSI010000032.1:0-3218 GCF_041365735.1 Rhodosalinus sp. K401
GGCGCGCATATGTTGGTGATCTGGCAAGGACGGTCGGAAAGCAGCGGTGCATCTCGTGCGGAGGCGGCCGGGAACCGTCTCGCACCGATTGGATCCTGTCGACGCTCCAAAGCGCCACGCGCGGGCGTCACGCCAGCGCGCTCCCGCGCATCTCTCCGGTCGAGCGTGTCGCGCCTTGGCCGGCTTCGGCGCCCCGGCCACCGCCGAAGATACCGGATCTGACGAGACGCAGATTTGCGGTGGCAGGCCGCGCCGCGAAGGTGGCGCGGCCCGCTTGCCGGCTCAGTCGCCCGGCGTCAGCTTGTGGACCGCCCCTCCGTCGACGGCGGTGTAGAGGCTGCCGTCGGGGCCCAGCACGAGCGAGCGGAAGCGCGCGGGCGGCATCGGCAGCGTCATCTCGGTCACGTCACGCACCGAGATCTCACCTTCGTGGGTCTCGAGCTCGATCACGTCGATGCGCTGGCCGATGGGCGTTCCGCCAAAGCCGATGCCCAGCAGGCCGACGGCCAATGCGCCGTCCCATTCGCCCCATTGCTCGCCTTGGAGAAAGGCAGCAGAGGATATGCCCTGCGACCAGCCGTTGTTTTCCCAGATCGGCGGCATCGCGTCGGGATAGGTCTCGAAATCCGTCATCGGCATGAACGACGCGCGTTCGAAGCGGTTCATGCCTTCGTCCTGGTTGGGCATGTACCCGCAATAGCCATCGGGACAGTCGCCCCGGCCCGCCATGTTGTCACGCGGGTCCCAGCCACCGTTCCCGCCGTTTTCCAGCACCGTGATCTCGTCGGAGTGCCATGGCCCGTGCTCGGTGATGATGGCGTCGCCCGTTTCGGGGTGAAAGGCGATGCCCTGCACGTTGCGGTGCCCGTAGGTGTAGGTCCGCTTGTCGAAGCCTTCGGGCGGGGTGTTGTCGGGGTGCGCACTTCCGTCCGTCTGGATGCGCAGCACCTTGGAGCCCATGAGCGTCGGGCTTTGCGGGATCTCGGGATTGTGGTTGTCGCCCGTGGTGAGCCACAGCGCCCCCTCGGGACCGAAGCGAACGCGCCCGCCGTTATGGGCACCGGGCCCGCCGAAGGGATGATCGGAGTCCTCCATCTTGTAGGGCACGTCATCCACGATATCGACGCGGTTCGAAACGGCGGTGAAGTCCTCGTTCACGGTGAAGCGCATCAGCCGGTTGGTGTGCGGATCGGACATGTCGGACGTGGCATAGACATAGATGCGCCGGTTGGTCTCGAACTCCGGGTCGAAGGCGACGCCCATCATCCCGGCCTGACCTTCGCAGAACAGGTCCGACCCGTTCGACGGGTAGCCATCGACGTCGCCCATGCCGTAGAGCGCGTTGACCGTCCCATCGGGCAACCGCACCGAAAGGCCGTTGCACTTCTCGCTGAACAGCATCGTTCCATCGTCGAGGAACGCGATGTCCCAAGGGCTGTCCAGCCCGTCGAGCACGACTTCGTGCTGAAGGCTGGTGGTGTTCATCCCCACCTGGGCGAAAGCCGGCGATGCAAGGATCGCGGTCCCGGTCAGCAGCGATGCGACGAAGGCCCTTTGATAAGCCATGTGATCCTCCCTTGAATGCCTTCCGACCAATGCGGCCTCCCGGAATTGATCGTCGGGAGGCGTTGGCGGTTAAGCTGTAAACGTAAGCACGATCGTTTTCCGATCAAGGCAAGCGCATGTCCGACATCCGACCGCCCGGGCCTTTCGCGCGTCGGTCGAAGGCGCGTGTCACGTGGACCGCAAGGCTGGCGATCTCCGTGTCCGAAATATCCCTCGCGGTCTGGATCATCGGAACCGAGTCCGGGCCGACGCGCGCGCCGGCTCTGTAAGTCTTCAGCCGGTTCGCGATGTAGTCCGGCGCCTTGTCGGACAGCTGCGGATAGCTCGCGACGCCCTGCGCCTCTTTGCCGTGGCAGGCATCCGTGCGGTGTAGCCCGACGGCGGCATGTGGCAGGCGACACGCGACGCGGCTCGTCTGTCGATGATGGCCGAGCGTGGGCGTCGATTCGGTTCGCCAGTCGGCCACGGCGAAATTCAGCGAAGAGCTTCGGGCGTTCGGGGCCAGCAGGGCGACCATCGTCACGCGAACTCCAGAAAGCTGATCCCGGCCAGGACGAGCCCCGCGAGAAACAGGGTTTCGGCCACGATCAGCGCGATCGCACCGCCACCCACCTTGATGATGTTGCGCAGGTCGGTCTTCATCCCGACCGCGGCGATGGCGGCCAGCAGGGCCCAGGACGAAAGCCCGGCCAGGAACGCGCCCAGCGTCTCGGGGATCAGGCCAAGCGAATTCAGCGTGGCGAGGCAGAGGAACCCCGCCACGAAGCCGGGCACGATCGGCGGCCGCGTGCCGTCCGCGCGCGTCTGTTCGCGTTGCCACACAAGCGTGATCACGATCACCACCGGTGCGAGGAACGAGACCCGGATCAATTTGACGAGAGTCGATGTCTCGCCCGCGGTGTCGGAAATCGAAAAGCCCGCGCCGACGACCTGCGCCACGTCGTGCACCGTCGCACCGATGAAGGCCCCCGCCGTGACGTCGTCGAAGCCGAGCGCATTGGTGAGGATCGGGTAGAGGATCATCGCGATCGTCGACAGGACCGTGACGCCCAGGACCGTGAACAGCAGGTTGCGCTCGGACCGTTCGTCCTTGGGCAGGACGGCGGCGATGGCCATGGCGGCCGATGCGCCGCAGATGGCGACCGCGCCGGCGGTGAGAATGGCAAATCGCGGCCCCTGTCCGATCAGGCGCGCCAGCGCCACGCCGAAGAGGATGGTGGCGACCGTCCCGCCGACAAGCAGCCCGATCATGCCCCAGCCCAGCGACGTCAGCATCTCGACGCTGATGCGCGCGCCCAGGACTGCAACGCCGAACCGCAGGACGGTGCGGGCGGTGAAGCCGATGCCCGCCGCGGTCGGTCCCGGTTCGCCGAGGAAATTCAGCGCGATCCCGAACAGCAGCGCNGTCCCGGTTCGCCGAGGAAATTCAGCGCGATCCCGAACAGCAGCGCCATGAGCATCGCCGGGGCGCCATGATGCTCGGCCACGAATTGCGCCGCCAGCGCGACGAGGACCGCGACCATGACGCCCGGCAGATACGCCTTGAGATGCCCGGCCAATCGCTGGCCGGACAAGCCGTACACCGTTTGCAGCTTCATGCCGGGATCAGGCTGTCTGCCTGACCATGTCTGCGGGGTTTATTCCTGCGACGG
>NZ_JBGFSI010000033.1:0-2771 GCF_041365735.1 Rhodosalinus sp. K401
CGGCATCCCGATGCGCCAGCACGTTGCGCGCGGCGGACTCTGCTACGAGCCGTTCTCGGGTTCCGGCTCGCAGATCATGGCGGGCGAGGCAAACGGCCGCCGCGTCTTCGCGATGGAGATCAGCCCCGCCTATGTCGACGTGGCGGTGGAGCGCTGGCAGGCCGAAACTTGCCGCGACGCGATCCTCGACGGCGACGGCAGGACCTTCGCCGAGGTGAAGGCGGAGCGGCTGGGCGACAAGGCCGATGCCGCCGCCTGATGGCCGTCTACTACAACGATGCCGATCCCGCGGCCTGCGCATGGCTGCGGGAGCTGATCGCGGCCGGGCTGCTGCCTGACGGCGAGGTGGATGCGCGGTCCATCCTCGAAGTGGAGCCGGCCGACCTGCGCGGCTTCACCCAATGCCATTTCTTCGCCGGGATCGGCGGCTGGCCCTATGCGCTGCGACTCGCAGGCGTGGCCGAGGAAATGTCCGTCTGGACCGGCTCGCCACCCTGCCAGCCCTTCAGCCAGGCCGGGCAGCGCAAGGGACAGGACGATGACCGCCATCTCGCGCCCGCTTTCCTGCGGCTCGTCGCCGCCTGCCGACCCGGGCTCGTCTTCGGCGAGCAGGTCGCAAGCGCGGCAGTGCTCGGACCGGTTGGCGGTGCGGCTCGAACAGCGGCTGAAGGTCCGGCTGGCTGGGCGTGGTTCGACGCTGTGGCGGCTGGGCTGGAAGCAGCATCTTACGCCGTCGCGGCGGCCGATCTGCCGGCTGCGGGCATCGGTGCGCCTCACATCCGCCAGCGGCTGTTCTTCGGCGCCGTCGCCCTTGAACCGGGTGGGCTGGGCGACGGCCTCGGCGCGGGATCACAAGGACGGGTCGGAATGCCCGGCGGTTCCGATCAATGCACTGCTCGGCCGGCAGGTCTGGCTGGCGGGTTGGCCGACGGCGATGGCGGGCTCGCCTGCGACGGAGCGCTACAACGCGGCCGGCAACACCGATGCGAGCCGCAGGACGGTGAAGCTGGTCGACTGGTCGAAGGCGCCGACCCTGTCGGGACCGATGCGACGGACAGCGTCTGGAGCGATCTTGACTGGCTCCTTTGCCGGGATGGCCGCTGGCGGCCCGTTGAACCCGGAACATTCCCGCTGGCTGATGGGATACCCGGCCGCATGGGGCTCCTGCGGGGCTACGGCAATGCGATCGTTCCGCCGCTCGCGGCGGAGTTCGTGACGGCGTTTCTGGAGTGCCTGCCGGATGGGCTGCGATGAAGCAGAGCCGGACCATGTCGATGCTCGAGGCCACGGCAAACGTTGTCGTCGGCTACGTTTTGGCCATCGCCACGCAGATCGTGGTGTTCCCGTGGTTCGGGATCGAGACGGGCCTCGCGGAGCACATGGCCATCGGTCTGGCCTTCGTCGGCGTCTCGCTGGCGCGGGGTTACCTGCTGCGACGGCTGTTCGAGGCGATCCGGGTCGGGGAGTGGCGACGTTTCCGGCGACGGCCATAGGTGGGCCCCAAAGCGCAGGAACCGGGTCGCCCTTCAGGATAGGGTTGCCTAGTCTCGACGCGGACACAAGTACGGAGACCGGGGTGATGACGTTTCAGATCGAGGCACTGGATCATGCAAAGTTCACACACCTGTTCACCCTCTCGAGCGACGAACTGGCCGCCCGCCGCGCCGTCCGTGTCGTGGCCGATGCGAGCCCGGGCTTCCCTTGTCGGGTGAGCCTGCAGGATGCCGAGATCGGCGAGACCCTGATCCTTTTCAATTACAGTCATCTGGACGTCCAATCCCCCTACGCGGCCGCACACGCGATTTTCGTTCGCGAGCTTGCCCGACAGGCGCATCCGAAACCGGGCGAAGTCCCGGAGGTACTGTCTTCGCGGCTGCTATCGGTCAGGGCGTTCGATGCGCGCGGGTTCATGGTCGATGCCGACGTGATCGACGGTGGAGACCTCGGGCCCAGGCTCGAGCAGATGTTCACAGACCGGGGCGTCGCCTTCATCGACATCCATAATGCGAAACCCGGCTGCTTCGCGGCACGCAGTGTCAGGGCGCCTGCTGACTGATGGCTCGGGGATCGGCCGGCGTCGGCAGTCACCGCAGGTCGTCTGGGTCCGTGTCGCTACGAGTTTTACATGCCTGATCGCGTTGCACTATTTTCGCTTCTTGTCCCCGACTACGATGAAGCTCTGGCGTTTTTCCTGCGCATCGGGTTCGAGTGCCGTGAAGATTCCGATCTGGGAAACGGAAAGCGTTGGGTAAGGATTGCCCCACGCGGCGGCGAAACCGAGATCCTGCTCGCGCGCGCAGTCGGTGATCGTCAAAATGCGGCCATCGGCCAGCAGGGCGGCGGTCGGGTCTGGCTCTTTCTGCAAACTGCCAACTTCGAGGAGGACTACCTGCGCATGCAGGCTGAAGGCGTTGTTTTCGAATCTGCTCCGCGTGATGAGCCGTATGGGCGCGTTGTGGTTTGGGTCGACCCTTGGGGAAATCGCTGGGACCTTATCGAGTACGCCGACGTACATCGGAACCGGACCGGCAACTGACGGGCGGTTGCAGTTTCTCGATCCCCGCTTCGCATGACGAGAAACTGCCGCCCCCAAGGGACGGCAGCGATGAACTGGTCGGGTGGGTCACTCGGCGGGGAGTTTGTACACGCGCCCCCGGTTTTCGACCTTCTCCGAGGTCACCTCGAGCCCGAGCTTCTTCTTGAGCGCGCCGGCGAAGGCACCTCGGACCGTATGTGGCTGCCATCCAGTGGCTTCGGCGATCTCGTCGATC
>NZ_JBGFSI010000034.1:0-2118 GCF_041365735.1 Rhodosalinus sp. K401
GACGGGGGCCCGCACAAGCGGTGGAGCATGTGGTTTAATTCGAAGCAACGCGCAGAACCTTACCAACCCTTGACATCCCGGGACAGCCGCAGAGACGCGGTTTCCACTTCGGTGGCCCGGTGACAGGTGCTGCATGGCTGTCGTCAGCTCGTGTCGTGAGATGTTCGGTTAAGTCCGGCAACGAGCGCAACCCACATCCCCAGTTGCCAGCAGTTCGGCTGGGCACTCTGTGGAAACTGCCCGTGATAAGCGGGAGGAAGGTGTGGATGACGTCAAGTCCTCATGGCCCTTACGGGTTGGGCTACACACGTGCTACAATGGCAGTGACAATGGGTTAATCCCCAAAAACTGTCTCAGTTCGGATTGTCCTCTGCAACTCGAGGGCATGAAGTCGGAATCGCTAGTAATCGCGGATCAGCATGCCGCGGTGAATACGTTCCCGGGCCTTGTACACACCGCCCGTCACACCATGGGAGTTGGGTTTACCCGAAGACGGTGCGCCAACCTGTTCGCAGGAGGCAGCCGGCCACGGTAAGCTCAGCGACTGGGGTGAAGTCGTAACAAGGTAGCCGTAGGGGAACCTGCGGCTGGATCACCTCCTTTCTAAGGATGATCCCGGCTGGAAGGTCCGCCTTCCACGAGGGATCGACTTGGCAGCGTCTCCGTCTTCGGGCGGGGCGCATGACGGTCCCGGACCGTCCTCATGTCTCTTCAGATGGAACGAGCAGGCCGCCGGTCTGTGACGGGTCGGTAGCTCAGGTGGTTAGAGCGCACGCCTGATAAGCGTGAGGTCGGAGGTTCAAGTCCTCCTCGACCCACCATTTTGGTGCGCTTCGCGCCGCCCCGGGCGGAGGCCCGGCCGGTGAGGTCGGGCGCGGAGCGACGTGTCCGCGCGGCCGTCCAGGACAGGGGCCTTAGCTCAGCTGGGAGAGCGCCTGATTTGCATTCAGGAGGTCACCGGTTCGATCCCGGTAGGCTCCACCAATCCCGTTCCTTCGGACACCCCGGTCGGGGCCGCGCAGCGGCCCGGGCCCGGTCAGGGCGATCTTCGGGTCGGATCATCGAGCGCAGCGCGCAGGGCGCGATGCGCTGGATCGTCCGACCGGACGAATTGACATCGTTGAGAGAGATACAAATGCAGCATCCCCGATGCACGCGAGTGGGCGTGTGTCATCTGGAGGGTCTTCGGGCCGCCGGGCCGGGGTGCTGCTCCAAGTCAAGTACACTAACCAAGCGGGCGCTCTTCGGAGCGTCCCGCGGGAAAGTACGACTTCCGTATCCGGAGAGGCTTTGCCTTCTCTGGATCGGATCAAGCGCGAGAAGGGCGTTTGGTGGATGCCTGGGCAGCAAGAGGCGATGAAGGACGTGATACCCTGCGATAAGCCATGGGGAGCCGGGAATAGGCTTTGATCCATGGATCTCCGAATGGGGCAACCCACCTGATTGTTCGTTGTTGTCGCTTCGCGACGACGCGCTCCGCGCCGGCCTTCGGCCGGTTCGGCGCGATGTCGGAGCGGCGTGATCAACAGCGGGCAGAACCAGGTACTTTGAGGCTGAATACATAGGCTTCAAAGAGCGAACCCGGGGAACTGAAACATCTCAGTACCCGGAGGAAAGGACATCAACCGAGACTCCGTCAGTAGCGGCGAGCGAACGCGGACCAGCCGAGCCTTGAGCGTGACCGGAACATGTTGGAAAGCATGGCCATAGCGGGTGACAGCCCCGTACGGGAAGCGTGAGAGGACGTATCAAGTAGGGCGGGACACGTGAAATCCTGTTCGAAGATGGGGGGACCACCCTCCAAGGCTAAGTACTCCTTGCTGACCGATAGCGAACCAGTACCGTGAGGGAAAGGTGAAAAGCACCCCGACGAGGGGAGTGAAACAGACCCTGAAACCGAACGCCTACAATCAGTCGGAGCTTGACTGGACTCTTGTGACAATCTTGGACATCTCCTTGCGCGGCGCGCAGCCGGGCGGGGCGGTCCGCGTGCAGCAGGGGACGAAATCCTCGTTCCCGGAAGCGACATGGCAGGACCGACACTATGTCCGATGGAACCTTTGCCGTGCTGGGGCTTCTTCTGGGGCTCTGGCAGATGGGCGCCGAGCACTGCCCGGC
>NZ_JBGFSI010000035.1:0-2085 GCF_041365735.1 Rhodosalinus sp. K401
TCACTTCCGCCGCAGCCATCCGGGCGACAGCACCGATCAGCGTGTGGCGGTGCCGGAGACCGTGCGCGTGCCGGCCGAGGATGTGCTGCACATCTATCGCCCGCTCGACGCCGGCCAGATCCGTGGCCTGCCGCATGTGGCGCCCGCCATGGTGCGGCTGTTCCTCCTGGACCAGTACGACGACGCCGAACTCGACCGGAAGAAGACCGCGGCGATGTTCGCGGGCTTCATCACCAAGACGGCGCCCGAAGAGCCGATGATGGGCACGGAGGAGCCCGATCCTGATGGCGCGGCCATTGCCAGCCTCGAGCCCGGCACCCTGCAGGTGCTGCTGCCCGGCGAGGACGTGAAGTTCTCGGCACCTGCGGATGTCGGGAGCAGCTACGAGGCGTTCCAGTACCGCACGCTGCTCGGCGTCTCGGCCTCGCTGGGGCTGCCCTATCACCTGGTCACCGGCGATGTGCGCCAGGCGAACTATTCGAGCCTGCGGGCCGAACTCGTGGAGTTCCGCCGGCGGGTGCAGCAACTGCAGCACGGGGTGATCGCGCACCAGCTGTGCCGCCCGGTCTGGGCGCGCTGGCTGGAGACCGCGCGGCTGGCGGGCCGGCTGGATCTGCCCGACCCGGCGGCCGCGCGCATTGTGCAGTGGATTCCGCCCCGCTGGGACTGGGTCGATCCGCTGAAGGACATCCAGGCGCAGGTGCTGGCCATGGAGGCGGGCATTACCTCGCGGCGCAAGGTGGTCGAGGCAACCGGTTACGACGTCGAGGAAGTGGATCGCGAGAACGCGACGGACACGGCGCGCGCCGAGGCGCTCGACCTGCGCTACCGCACCAGCCCGGGCGAGACCCAAGGAGCGCGTGCGACCCCGGCGACGCGGCCCGATCCGGGCAACGGGGCGGATGGCGACAGCTACGACGATGCGGCGGCAGCGGACCGCGCGACCAAACAGGAGTGACATCATGAAGAGCTGGTACACGATCCGCGCCCGCGACAGCGGGGCGGAGGTGCTGATCTATGACGAGATCGGCGCCTATGGCGTCTCGGCCAAGGGCTTCCTCGCCGAACTCGGCGCGCTGCCCGATGACGGGCCCATCGACCTGCGCCTCAATAGCCCCGGCGGGTCGGTCTTCGATGCCGTCGCCATCCACAACGCGCTGAGCCGCCATGCCGGCACGGTCACCGTCTGGATCGACGGGATCGCGGCCTCGGCGGCGAGCTATGTCGCGATGGCGGGCGACGCGATCGTCATGCCCGAGAACGCCTTCCTGATGATCCACGACCCCTCCGGCCTCGTCATGGGCACGGCGGCGGACATGCGGGAGATGGCCGGGACGCTGGACAAGATCGCGGCCGGCATGACGCGCGGCTATGCCGCCCGCTCCGGCAAGACGGAGGACGAGATCGCGGCGCTGATGGCGGCAGAGACCTGGTTCTCGGCCGCCGAGGCGCTGGAGGCGGGCCTCGCCACGCAGCTGGCCGAGCCCGTGCGCATCGCCGCCAGCTTCGACATCGCCCGGTTCCGCAACGCGCCGCCCGCGCTGGTCGAAGCGGTCGAGACCGCCGATCCTGAGAGCGCGGAGACGGGACCGGACATCGTTGAAGACGCCAACGATGTCGCTGCGCAGCCCGATGCCGCACCGCAGCCCGAGGCGCCCGATCCGGACGGCACGGCGACAGATGCCAGCACGGGCCCGGATCCCGCGTCCATCCGCGCCGAGGCCATCGCCCATGCGAGGGCCGTCGTCGATCTTTGCCGTCTCGCAGGCCAGCCGCAGATGGCCGGACGGTTCCTCGAGCAGGACGCGAGCCTCGACGCGGTCCGCGCCACGCTGCTGGACGCGAAGGCCGAGACGGCGCCGGAGATCACGCCCCATCACCCGCAACCCGGGCGCAGCGCCACGACCCGCCCCTGGGGCGACGTCATCGCCCGAACCTTCAAGCTCAAGGGATAAGACACCATGACCACGCTCACAGAGGGCACCCATCCCGGCGGCTTCCTCGTCTGGGAAGCCCATCGCGACTACACCCGCGAGACCATCACCGTCGCGGCTGGCACGCTCGCCCCCGGCACCGTGCTCGGCA
>NZ_JBGFSI010000036.1:0-1955 GCF_041365735.1 Rhodosalinus sp. K401
GCCGGTGGGTCAGTGGTCGGGTTATGGGGAATGCCCCGGTGTCTTGGGCGCTGCGCTCAGCTCAGCGGGTCGTCTGTGGAGTAGTGCAGCACCACCGCGATGGTCGCCGCCTTCAGGCCTGCGGCGCCCTCGACCGGCAGGTCCACAGGGCGCGGCGCCTCCGCCTCGACCCAGTCGCAGAGCCCGCCCAATGTGCGGTCGGCGGCAAGCGCAGTGCCGATGCTGGCGGTTAGCGCGTCGAAGGCGGTGTCACGCTCGGTGCCCTGAACGACCGCCTCGATCTCGGCGCGGTGCTGGTAGTGGTAAGCGAGTGGTGAGAGCGTCACCTCCGGATCCCCCGGCTCGCCGTCGCGCAAGATCAGCAGGCCCTCGGCCGGCACGCGCTCGGGCAGCACGTCGCCGCGAAGCGCGGTGGCGGGCAGCGCCGAAAGCCGCGCGTGCAGCGCGGCGAGGATGGTTTCGCGTGGGGTGGGCATATGCGACCACTTGTCGAAAGGCTGAACGATACACTCGGGCCGAACTCAATCCGGACTGGATCGGTCGAACCTTGGCCGGCGCCGTCGGACGTATTGGGCGGTGCCGGAACACATTCCCAGATCGACTCGTGGGAACTGCGCGTTTATGGGACGGCGAACACGGCGTCTTGCGAAAGCTTGATGGGCCAAGAATTCTTGCGGAGGTACGTCGTCGTGTCAGCCAATTCCGGAACACCGTGGTGGTCGTGGGCCGCGCCGACTGTCGCCATTGTTATGGGCACTGCCGGGACCATCGTTCTGCACGGCCAATTCCCGGTCGCGGTCTTCGTGGTCGCGGTTCCCGTTCTTTTCGCCGCCGTCTTCGCAGCTGTGCATCATGCCGAGACCGTGGCCCTTCGGATCGGCCAGCCTTTCGGGTCCATCCTTCTGGCTCTTGCAGTCACCGTGATCGAGGTCTCGCTGATCGTGTCGATGCTCCTCTCGTCGCCAGAGGCCGACAGCAGCATCGCCCGCGACACCGTCTTCGCGGCCATCATGATCGTTCTGAACGGCATTGTCGGGATGTGCCTTCTTGTTGGCGGTCTCCGGTTCCATGAGCAGAGTTTTCAGGCCGGGAGCGCGAGTGCAGCCCTTGGAGTGCTTGGCACGCTGGCGGTTCTCGGTCTCGTGCTGCCGAACTACACGACGACGGTTCCCGGACCGGTCTATGCACCTGCTCAGCTGGCTTTCGTGGCAGTGGTCTCCCTCGCGCTCTACGGCCTGTTTCTTTATGTGCAGACGGTCAGGCACAAGGACTCCTTCCTCGAACTCGACGAGGACGACGAGCATCATGCGCCACCGGACCGGCGCACCTTTCTGATCGCCCTCGTCCTCCTGCCGCTCTCGCTGCTTGCGGTCGTTCTGCTGGCCGAAGTCCTGGCGCATCCGGTGGGCGATGCCATCGTCGGATCGGGCTTTCCTGAAGCTCTGATCGGCGTTCTTATCGCGTTGATCGTGCTCATGCCCGAGGGTCTGGCCTCCTTGCGGGCCGCGCGATCGAACCGGCTACAGACCAGCATCAACCTCGCGCTCGGATCGGCACTGGCCAGCCTGTGCCTGACCATCCCGACCGTCGCAATCCTGTCGATCGCCATGGGCCAGACGCTGATCCTTGGGCTCGAGGCCGAGCATATGGTGTTGCTGCTCCTCTCATTGTTCATGGCGACGCTGACACTGGCCACAGGTCGGACGACCGTGCTTCAGGGGGGCATTCATCTTGTTATCTTCTTCGCTTTCCTGACGATCTCTGCCATTCCCTAGCAACAATGTGCTGCGTGAGATCTTGCGCACATATTTTCAGCTACCACGACCACCAGCAGCCTTCAGCGAACCCGACGTTCCACCCAGTTTGCCAGGATCAGCCCCGGCACGCTGTCGTGCGCGCGCTCGGCGTCGCGGTCGAGGTCGAGCCGCTTCGGCAGCTTGACCTGAGGCACCAGC
>NZ_JBGFSI010000037.1:0-1939 GCF_041365735.1 Rhodosalinus sp. K401
GATCAGCTCGCCCTTCAGCTTCTGCAGCCGGATGCGCCGTTCCTGCGCTTTCAGCACCTCGTTGGCCGTCTTGGCCTGCAGGAAGGTCGTGCCGCCGCCCGTGGTTGGCGCGGCCAGGCCCTGTTCCTTCAGGGTGTCGCCGACGGCGGAGACAGCCGCCTCCGGCACGGGCTTGCGGCTCAGTTGGGGCGGCTTGCGGGTCTTGGACGGGTCCGTCGCTTCGGCCCGGCGCGCATCGCTGGCGCCGGCGTCGATGCTCCCGTCTGCGTGCAGCACCAGGCGGCCGGCGGCCTTCGCCTTCTGGATCGCGCCGCGCGAAAGGCCGACGCGGGCGGCGTATTGGCGCTCGCTCAGACCCTCCATGCCGCGCTCCAATTATCATGCGAAATCATGTGCTTATTGAGTTGATAAGCCTCCGCGCCAGAGCGAACCTGGATCCGCAAGGACGATGCAACTCAGCACACGGAGCCACCATGATGACCACGCGCCTGAACCCGATCACCACGCCCCGCCACGAACTCCGCGCCGAAAAGGCACGGCGCAATCGCGAGGCCGCGCTCGCGGCCTTCATCGGCAAGAAGGCCGAGATCGACGAGATGCTCGCCCGGCTGCAGGCGCTCAGCGACGACCATTTCAACTGCGCCCCCGATGAGGCGGGCTGGGCGATGGTCGGCACCCTCGAACACTACGCCAGCCTCCTGAAGCGCATCACCGACAGCGCCTTCGGCGAGGGCGAACACGCCGAGTGACAGGAGCGCGCACCATGGAAACCAGCACCATCCGCATCGCCATCCGCAGCCTGAATGAGCCTTGGGATGCCAGCCGCATCCCCGTCGTCCTCGACGAGATCGGGGCCGCGCTCCGCGAGGAGGCGGACATTCCCGCACGCCTCACCGCAGACAGCATGACCATCGCCATCGATGTGGCCACGGATCGACTGCCCGACGCCGCCGCGCTCCTGCGCGACCTCGGGCTGATCTGACCTCCGGCACCGCCGGAACTCCCGCCGCGCGCCCTGCGCGGCTCGGGGTCGTAGAAGGCGCCGCATGTCGCGGCCCCAAAACCGGAGACCCCAGATGACCAAGCTTTCCGACACCCAGCTCGTGATCCTCAGCGCCGCCGCGCAGCGCGAGGACCGCAACGTCCTGCCGCTCCCCGGCTCGCTCCGCGGCGGCGCCGCCACCAAGGTGGTCGGCGCGCTCCTCTCCCGCGGGCTGATCGCCGAGACGACGACCGACAGTCAGACCAAGGCCGATGCCGCGCTCAACCGCATCTGGCGCAACGACGAGGACGAGCGAGCCATCCTCTTGCACATCACTGACGCGGGTCTCGCCGTCATTGGCGTCGAGCCGGAAGGCGGCGACAGCGCGCCCGAGGCCGCCGACGAGGCGCCGAGTGCGGAGGACCCGCAGGACGCTCCCGCCGAGGCCGATCCCGAACCCAAGTCGCGCACACCGCGCGCGGGCACGAAGCAGGCGAAGCTGATCGAGATGCTCCGCGCCGAGGGCGGCGCGACCATCGACGAGATCGTCGCCGAAACGGGCTGGCAACCGCACACGGTCCGAGGCGCCTTCGCCGGCGCGCTCAAGAAGAAGCTCGGGCTCGAGGTCACCTCCGAGAAGGTCGCGGGTCGCGGCCGGGTCTACAACTTGCCGCGCGACTGACGCCGCACACAACGATGGGCCAGATACCGCCGTCCCGCATGGGGCGGCGGTATCTCATCGTGCCCCACGCATCCGGATCGCCTCGAACAGCCGGCGAAGCAGGTAGCCCCGCGCCAGAGAGACGCCGAAGAAGGCGAGGCCGATGGTCAAATGCTCCGCGAGACCAGTCTCGATCCCGAACCACGGGAACACGACGATCTGCGTGGCGATGGCCAGAACGTATCCGACGACGACATTCGTCGCGGCTTCGACCATCGACATGATCCGGCTCTGTC
>NZ_JBGFSI010000038.1:0-1742 GCF_041365735.1 Rhodosalinus sp. K401
CCGGTGCGCGAAGGTCAGCGACCGCGCCTCGGCCAGTGTGACCGGATCGCCTTCCTCGTCGGCCGAGGCCGGATAGGCATCGACCTCGTCCAGAAAGATGTAGCGTGCCGGGGTGGACCGCAGCCCGACCGCCGAGTTCGCCCCGGTCATGATCAGGATGCCGCCCGCGAACTCCTTCGACAGCATCGTGTTGCCGGCGTCGCGCGAGCGGGCCGGCTTGATCCGCTCCCGCAGCTCCGGGCTTTCCTCGATCAGCGGGTCGATCCGCTGGCGCGAGTTACGCTTGGCCAATTCTACCGTCGGCTGGACCGCCAGCATCGGCCCCGGCGCCTGGTGGATCGCGAAGCCGATCCAGTTGTTGCCCGCCTCGGTCGCGCCGACCTGCGCCGCCTTCATGAACACGACCCGCTGGGTCGGATCGCCGGGCGACAACCGGTCCATGATCTCGCCCATGTAAGGCGTGCGCAGCGTGCGATACTGCCCCGGCTCGGCCGAAGCGCGGGACGACAGCTTGCGGTGCCGGTCGGCCCATTCCGACACGGTCAAATCCGGGTCGGGCCGCAGGCCCGCGAGCCACGCCCGCAGGACATCTCTGGCCCCGTCGAAAGCCAGCGTGTCCGCGTCCTCAGCGAAGGTCGGGCTGGATCTCGGCGAGGTCGTCGAGCTGGGATCGGACATGTTTCTCCAGAGCCTTCTGCATGGCGGCCGGCTCCACGCCCAGATCGGCCGCCATGAGCGCGGCCACCCGGGCGGGCCAGTTGACCCAGACGTCGCGCTCCTGCCGTGCCAGACGGAACACCAGCGCAAGCGCGCGGGCGCGGTCGATCAGCTCGCCCTTCAGCTTTTGCAGCCGGATGCGCCGCTCCTGCGCCTTGAGCACCTCGTTGGCCGTCTTTGCCTGCAAGAAGGTCGTGCCGCCGCCCGTCGCCGGCGCGGCCAGGCCCTGTTCCTTCAGCGTGTCGCCCACGGCCGAGACGGCAGCCTCCGGCACGGGCTTGCGCTTCGGCTGCGGTGGCTTGCGGGTCTTGGACGGATCCGTGGTCTCGGCGCGCCGCGCGTCGCTCGCAGCAGCGTCGATGCTCCCGTCTGCGTGCAGCACGAGGCGGCCGGCGGCCTTCGCTTTCTGGATCGCGCCGCGCGAGAGACCGACGCGGGCGGCGTATTGGCGCTCGCTCAGACCCTCCATGCCGCGCTCCGATTATCATGCGAATTCATGAGCTTATTGAGTTGATAAGCCTCCGCGCCGGAGCGAACCTGGATCCACAAGGACGATGCAACTCAGCACCGCGCTCAAGCAGCGCCGCGATAGCGCAGAACGAAGGAGCCACCACGATGACCACCCGCCTGAACCCGATTACCACGCCGCGCCACCAACTCCGCGCCGATAAGGCGCGGCGGAACAAGGAGGCAGCCCTGAACGCCTTCATCGGCAAGAAGGCCGAAATCGACGAGATGCTCGCCCGCCTGCAAGCGCTCAGCGACGATCATTTTGAGACCCACCCAGACGAGGTGGGCTGGGCGATGGTCGGCACCCTCGAACACTACGCCAGCGTGCTGAAGCGCATCACCGACAGCGCCTTCGGCGAAGGCGAGCACGCCGAGTAACCCGTCAGCCCAGCACCCCGAGCGGCCCGCCGAGCGGCGGGCTTCACCCGGTAGAAGGCGCCGCATTCCGCGGCGTCCGAACACCGGAGACCATCATGACCAAACTTTCCGACACTCAGCTCGTGATCCTCAGCGCC
>NZ_JBGFSI010000039.1:0-1568 GCF_041365735.1 Rhodosalinus sp. K401
CGGACATGAGCAATCCCTTGGGTGCGTCATTGACATATGCGCCATTGGCGCATACACAGGTATGACCATCGTGACTGTCGCCGAGACGCCCGAGTTCCAGCGCCGCGCCCGCGCCATCATGAGCGACGAGGAACGGATGGCGCTGATCGATTACATCGCCCGCAACCCCACAACCGGGGTCTCGCTTGGCGGTGGCGTGCGAAAGGTGCGCTTTGCGCGCGACGGGGGCGGCAAGAGCGGCGGATATCGTGTCATTCACTTTTACGGCGGCGACGTTGGCATTCCGGTCTTTCTGATCACCGTCTTCGCCAAGAACGAAAAGGCCAATCTGACCCGGGCGGAAACGGAAACGGTCAAGTCTCTCGGCAAACTGCTGGCCGACAGCTACAGGAGCGCAAGATGAGCGACGCATTCAAGAGCATCGAACAGGGCCTCAAGGAGGCCATTGCCCATGCCCAAGGCGAAGGGGCGGTCACGATCCACGAGATCGATATCCCCGACGCGGACGTCCAGGCCATCCGCGCCCGCACCGGCCTGTCGCAGGCCGAATTTGCCCGGAGCATCGGCGTGAAGAAGTCCACGCTTCTGAACTGGGAACAGCACCGGCGTTCGCCAGAGGGGCCGGCCCGCGTCCTGCTTGCGCTGATCGACAAGGATCCGAGTATCGTTCAGCGCACCCTGACGGGTTGAGCCTCACCCCATGTAACTCGATCGCCGCGTCTGCCGCCGCGGCGCCGGGCGGGGCGCGGGCCTCGCTGGCGTCTCTCCGTCCGCCGCGGGCGTCTCCACCGCCAGTTGCCGCTCCAGGTCCTGCCAGCGGGCCTCGGACCATCGGTCGGCCCCGGCGATCCAGGCGGCGGCGCGGGCGTAGACCCGGCAGTCCAGCGCCTCGTTGCGCTCGCGCAGCTTCTGCCATTCAAGCTTCGCGAAGCCGCGCTTGCCCTTGACCGTGACCAGCTGCTCGGCGGTCAGCTGCTTGAGCCATTCGCCGTCAGCCCATGTCGGAAGATGCACCGTTCCCGGCGGAAACGGTGCACCGGCCGTGACCTCTTCCGCGGTCGGCCGATCCTGCCGCAGGAACCGGTAGGTCTCGGCCTTGAAGGTCGCCGTGGCCACGGACCACAGCCGCGCGCCGCGCCGCAGGCGCTTGCCCGCGACGGTCGCGTCGACATAGGTCGGCCCCGTCACCGGGCTGGCGCGGTTGAACCCGTCGAGCCCCTTCACCGGCGCGACCTGCGCGAAGCCGACCTGCCGGGCCCAGCCATAGACCGCGCTGGTCTCGAACCCGGTGTCGATCGCCAGCCGCGTGATCGCCAGATGCTCGCCGGAGGCATGGGACCATGTGCGCCCCAGCAGATCGGTCAGTTGCTGCCAGCAGGCCGGATCACCGGGGCCGCCCTCGATGACGGCATGATCGACGAGCCAGCTTTCCAGCCCGCGGCCCCAGGCCCAGACATCGACCTCGATCCGGTCCTTCTGCACGTCGGCGCCGGCCGTCAGGAACAGACCCTTGTCCGGCACGATGCCCGGTCTCCACGACTCGCGCCTGTCCGCCAGCCGCTGCCAGT
>NZ_JBGFSI010000040.1:0-1535 GCF_041365735.1 Rhodosalinus sp. K401
ATCAAGGCGTTCCGCAACACGGTGCTTGGCGAGACATGGGTCGAGACCGGCGAGGCGCCGGACTGGCAACGGCTGGCGGACCGCCGCGAGGCATGGACGCCCGGCACGGTTCCAGCGCGGGGCCTGTTCCTGACCGCCGGCGCCGACGTGCAGAAGGACCGGATCGAGGTCGACGTCTGGGCCTGGGGCCGCGGGTTGGAAAGCTGGCTCGTCGATCATGTCGTCATCGAGGGCGGGCCGGGGGATCCGGCGTGCTGGCAGCAGCTGACTGACCTGCTCGGGCGGACATGGACCCATGCCTCGGGCGAGCACCTGACCATCGCGCGGCTGGCGATCGACACGGGGTTCGAGACCAGCGCGGTCTATGGATGGGCCCGGCAGGTCGGCTTCGCGCAGGTCGCACCCGTGAAGGGGCTCGACGGGTTCAATCGGGCGAGCCCGGTGACGGGGCCGACCTATGTCGACGCCACCGTCGCGGGCAAGCGCCTGCGGCGCGGCGCGCGGCTGTGGTCCGTGGCCACGGCGACCTTCAAGGCCGAGACCTACCGCTTCCTGCGGCAGGACAGGCCGACCGCGGAAGAGGTCACGGCCGGTGCACCGTTTCCGCCGGGAACGGTCCACTTGCCGTCCTGGACGGACAGCGAATGGCTCAAGCAGCTGACCGCCGAGCAGCTGGTCACGGTCAAGGGCAAGCGCGGCTTCTCGAAGCTCGAATGGCAGAAGCTTCGGGAACGCAACGAGGCGCTGGACTGCCGGGTCTACGCCCGCGCCGCCGCCTGGATCGCCGGTGCCGACCGATGGTCGGAGGCGCGCTGGCAGGACCTGGAGCGGCAACTGGCGGTGGAGACGCCCGCGGCGGACGGTGAGCCGCCGGCCCGGCCCGCGAACCGCCCGGCGCCGCGACGGCGGACGCGGCGGTCGAGTTACATGTCGTAGCCGGGTTAAAGCCCCTCGGCGGCGCGCAGCCGCTCGGTCGCGTCGATGACGCCGGTCACGTCCCAGATTGCGTCGCGCAACAGGAACTTGTGGCTGTTCGTGTGCTCGATGAACTTCGAGTGGTCGCGCACGACTTGGGCCGGGATCAGGGCGGCCCGCAGGATCCTGAATTCATCGTCGAAGAGGACGGCGGCCAGGATGTCGAAACCGTCCGGATCGCGGATCGCGGAGAGTTGCCGCGAACCGTTGCGCCGGTGAATGCGGCGTCCCTTGATCTGATACCGAGCCCCGTCTTCGTCCGTGGCGTCGAAGGACTTTGCGGAATTGTTCTCCTGGTCCCAGCCGAATGCGGCGCAGAACAGGTACTCGGCAAGATCGCCGGTGGGATTGTTCGCCGAACGAAGAACGTTTCTTGCCCGCAGCTCCTCCATGGTCGCGGCGTGAAGGGAGAGGAGTTCGGCGATCGATCTGCTGGCGAGAGAGTCCATGCCATCCTTATGGCTGAGCCGCGCCGTGACCGCCACCGGCGCGTGGTGAGTGCGGCGTCAACTGGCCCGCATCAACGGGGAGAGGTGATCCATGACCGCTGTGACGGAACT
>NZ_JBGFSI010000041.1:0-1328 GCF_041365735.1 Rhodosalinus sp. K401
GCCGGTGGGTCAGTGGTCGGGATTCGGGGGGTGCCCCGGTGTCGTGTGCGCCGAGCTCAGCTCAGCGGGTCGTCCGTCGTGTAATGCAGCACCACCGCGATGGTCGCCGCCTTCAGGCTCGCCGCGCCCTCTACCGCCAAATCGACCGGCCGCGGCGCTTCCGCCTCGACCCAGTCGCAGAGCCCGCCCAATGTGCGGTCGGCGGCAAGCGCCGTGCCGATGCTGGCGGTCAGTATGTCGAAGGCGGCATCACGGTCGGCGCCCTGTACGACCGCCTCGATCTCCACGCGATGCTGGTAGTGGTAGGCGAGTGGTGACAGCGTCACCTCCGGCTCCCCGGGCTCGCCGTCGCGCAGGATCAGCAGGCCCTCGGCCGGCACCCGCTCGGGCAGCACGTCGCCCCGCAGGGCGGTGGCAGGCAGCGCCGACAGCTGCGCGTGCAGCGCGGCGAGGATGGTTTCGCGTGGCGTGGGCATGGATTCTTGCTATATTCTCGACGCGGAGAAAGTCCGGATAGATTCGACTTTGACTTATACCATCGCCCCACGAATGGTGGCTTCCGCAATTTGCTGCCTCACGTGCCTGTGTTACTGTCTCGAACAGTATCGAGCTTCGTGAAAACTAGGAGTAGTCATGCTGAGTGATGCCAAGACACCCAATGACTATCTAAACCAGCTTGAGCATGATTGGCGGCGCGAAAAGCTTCTGGAAATCCGCGCCATCATCAAGGAACAGGCGCCACAGCTTACCGAGTGCATACACTACAAAATGCTTGGATACGGGATCGATGACGCTTACGCGTTTCATCTTAACGCACAGCGCGCCTACGTTAGCCTTTACGTTGGAGACGTCTCTAAGATCGATCCCGACGGGAAATTGCTGGCTGGTCTGAATGTTGGAAAAGGTTGTATTCGCTTCTCCAAATCGACCGAAATTTCTGAGACGCTGATAGAAAATTTCATTGCCCGCGCGTTCACGATGTGGCGGACGGGCGAAGATATCGATTGTTGAGCATGAATGTAAGGCAGAAGAGCCGCCATTCGCCTTACCGCAACGAAAGCCCGCTAAATCCCGCAAAGCCGACATTAGAGCCTGCCTTCAATCCAATTAGCCAAGATCAGCCCCGGCACGCTGTCATGCGCTCGCTCGGCGTCCCGGTCGAGGTCGAGCCGCTTCGGCAGCTTGACTTGCGGGACCAGCAGGAAGATCGGCGCGGTGACCTGGTTGCGGCCAGTCTTCGCGCGGGACGCCACCGCCTGGCCGCGCTTGTTGATGCGGGCGCGGTCGGCGACCAGCAGGCTCGGCCCACGCCGACGGTAGACGAACCG
>NZ_JBGFSI010000042.1:0-1005 GCF_041365735.1 Rhodosalinus sp. K401
CAGGATGTTCAGCGTCAGCCGGCCCATCGAGGTCGTGGTGTTGAAGGACTGCGTGACCGAGACGAACGTCACGCCGTTCCGGTCGAACACCTCGACCAGCTTGGCGAAGTCGGCCAGTGAACGGCTGAGGCGGTCGATCTTGTAGACCACCACCACATCGACTAGCCCGTCCTCGATGTCCTCCAGCAGCCGCTGCAGGCCGGGGCGGTCGAGCGTGCCGCCGGAGAGACCGCCATCGTCATACTGATCACGGACAAGCACCCAGCCCTCGGAGCGCTGGCTGGCGATGTATGCCTCGCAGGCCTCGCGTTGGGCGTGGAGGCTGTTGAACTCCTGCTCCAGCCCTTCCTCGGACGACTTGCGCGTGTAGATCGCGCAGCGCTGCTTCCGGATCATTCCTGATTTCGCAGGGGCCTTCGTCATGTCCGCGCCCTCCGGTTCTTGAGCCCGAAGAAGACCCAGCCGTTCCAGCGCGTCCCGGTGATCGCCCGCGCGATGGCCGAAAGCGACTTATACGGGCGGCCCTGCCATTCGAAGCCGTCCGCGGTGACGGTGACGACGTGCTCGACGCCCTGCCACTCACGGATCAGCCGGGTGCCGGCGATGGGCATGGTGTCGGCGCGGACGCGGCTCTTCTTGCGGTCGCCGCCGTCCAGTTCCTCGCCTAGCCGCTCCAGTCGCCGGACGGTCTCGGGTTTCAGCCCGCCATAGGCCAGTTCCTGGATGCGGTACGCGAGACGGCTCTCCAGGTAGCGCCGGTTGAACGGCGGCGGTTCGCTGTCGAACAGGTCGCGCCATTGCGCCTTGAGTTCTGGCGTCGGCGTGGTCTTGAGTGCGGCCAGGCGCGCAGGGATGGGATCGTGGGTCGTCATGCGGTCCTCCGGTGAGTTGGAGTTGCATGACGGCATGCGCTTGCCCGAGAGTGTAGGCGAATTTCTTCAGTATCGTCAGAAGCTTCGCCGCGCTCGCGAAGCCGCAACCGGACCAGCCCGAGCGCCAGCAGGC
>NZ_JBGFSI010000043.1:0-971 GCF_041365735.1 Rhodosalinus sp. K401
CGACAACGAGGCCGATGCCATCGCGATCCTGTTCTGGGCGCTGGAGACGAAGGGAGGCGTGGCATGAGCGGCATGCGGTTCACGCCCAAGGGCTACGGCGTACGCCGCCGCGATCCCCAGCAGGTGAAGCGCGACGGATGGCGCGAACAAGGCGTGCTCGCCGTCTCGGTCGACGACGACCGGCTGACCTGGCCCGAGCGCGAGCTCGTCCGGCAGCTGGGCGAGCGTCTCTACGGGCAGCAGGACCGGGAGGCGCGCCATGACTGAGTGGACGATGGCGCGCGTGCAGGACCGGCTGGAAAGCGCGGCTGACGTGTTCGCGCAGCTGCCCGGCGTGAAGCCGACCGGGTATTTCAACGCCTGGCCGGAGTATTTCCACGGCTTCGCGGATCAGGTGGGCCAGGAGCCCGAGATGAAGCGCCCGCGGCCCGGCCCTCGTCAGATCACCGAGGCCGAGGCGGCGATGCTCTGGCTGCGGTGGCTGGAGCGCGACGACGCACGGATCGTCTGGCTGCGCGCGAACCGGACACCGTGGAAGAAGATCGGCTGGGAGGTCGGGCTGAGCCGCCCGGCCACAAACCGCCACTGGCAATACGGCGTCGCGCTGATCACCTGGCGGCTCAACGGGCGCGTGCCGTCGTCCAGGCGATCGAAGCGCTTCGTGGTCGAGAACGCCGACCGGCTGTCAAGAAAAATCGTCCTGTGAGGGAATTTTCGGAGAGACATCGCACAGGGTTCACCAAGCCGGCGTCGGGGCCTACAAACGGGATATACTCGGGAGAGGCGCGCGCGGGACGCCCCGCAGCCGCTGGCTTCCCGGGGTCCGGCGCAGGGTCCAGTCGGGGTCCAGGCCGCCAAGTCATTGTTTTACGGTTCCTTTTCGAGCCGAAACGTATGCTGGCGGGCTTGGCGCGAAATATCGCCAGCGACAGGGCCGATTTTTTGGGAAGCCACCGGAGTCCAGCGTTCAG
>NZ_JBGFSI010000044.1:0-939 GCF_041365735.1 Rhodosalinus sp. K401
GCTCTCGATCTCCAGCCGCACCCATTCGTCGCGGTCCCGGTCCGGGATCATGCGGGCATAGAGCGGCAGGCCCACGGTGTTGACCGTCTCGAATGTGTCGGCGGGGGCGTAGTAGATCTCGAACAAGCCCTCGACGCCTTCGGGGTAAAAGTACGCCTTGTCGGTGGGCACGCCGAAGCCGAGGCCCCCGCGGTAGCGGCGGAAGGTGATGCCGCCGAAGCTGACCTCCTCGCCCACGCGCCCGCGCAGATCGGCCGCGGCGGCGGTGTTGAGGTAGGTCTCGCGCACCTCCTTGTGGGCCACCAGATCGGCGAAGAACGCCGAGCCGCATTCGGCGCGGATCTGCACCTGACCGGCGGCGAGACCGCCAAGGCTGTCCTCGACGCTCTCGATCAGCGCCTGGCAGCGCTTGCGCAGCGCGCCCGAGGCGGGGCTCGTGTTGTCCAGATCGAAGTCGACCTCCGCCGCCGGGGTGATGCCGAACTCGGCGTGGTAGTCGATCACCGTCGCGCCGTCCTTCGGGTCCTTCACCACGCCCTGGATGCCGTTGAAGAGGTGGAACTCGAAGGTGGCCTCGGCGTCGTTGCGCAGGCGCCCGAGCTTGCGCGCCACCTCGGCCTGGACCTGCTGGACGGCGGTCTCGGACCCGAAGTCGCGGATGGACTGGATTTCCGAGGCCCAGAGCACGTCCTGCTTCTTGAACTGCCGGCAGACGAAGGCACGCATCTCGCGGCGTTCGGGGATCTGGGACTGGTAGGCCGAGCCCCGCTCCGAGAAGGGGATCAGCGAGAGCGTGCCGTCTCGGCTCTCGATCATCACGGTGCGCGAGCGCACGCCGCGGGCGCCGAAGAGGTTGGCGCCCGACAGGATCGCGGGCTTGTAGGGGATGGTCTCGAGCGCGCGAGTGAGCTCGACGATGGTGAAGGCATCGCCTTCGAA
>NZ_JBGFSI010000045.1:0-889 GCF_041365735.1 Rhodosalinus sp. K401
CGGAGGCCGCGGCGTTCTGCCGGATCGCCTCGGTCACGCGCGCGATGCGCTGGTCGAGCGGCAGCGCCAGAAGCTCCGCCGCATTCAGCCCCAGCCGCCGGATCGCGTCGGCCGCCGGGCCGCTGCCGTCGGCGGCGAAGAGCGAGAGGCGCCGGGTCAGGCGCGCCGAGCCGGCCTCCAGTTCGCGGAAGGAATTGCCCGAGAGGTCCGCCGCGCGGGCGAGTACCTGCACGCTCGCCGTGGTCGTGGCGAGCGAGTGCGCGAGCTTGGCCTGCGCATCGACGGTCTGCAGCCCCGAGCGGATCAGCGCCGCGCCGGCCGCCGCAGCCGCCGCGCCGACGACCCGGGCGATCCGCGTCGCCTGCCGCGCGAAGCGGGCGAGACGGCGGTTGGCGGCCTCCATCTCGCGCGAGAGGTGCCGGAAGCCCTGCTGCCCGGCCTCGCCGACACCGCGCAGCGCATCCTTGACCTGACGACCGCCCGTCGCCGACAGGCGGACGCTCACGCGTTTCTCGGCCATTTGACTGCCTCCGGTATCAACAGGGTCGGTGAGACGGGCGCCGCCGCGCGCCCCCTTGCAGAATGTATCACGTCGTGATACATGCCCCCATGATCGTCAGCACGAAGGGCAAGCGCGCGGCGAACGCGGTGGAAGGCCGGTTCGGCAAGGGCTTCCCGGCCGATCTGGTCAAGCGGACGCGGGCGATGCTCTCGGCGCTCGACGCCGCCGCGGTCCTCGAGGATCTCCGGTTTCCGCCGGGCAACCATCTCGAGGAGCTCAAGGGCGACCGGGCCGGGCAGCATTCGGTGCGCATCAACGACCAGTGGCGCATCTGCTTCGTGTGGACCGATCAGGGACCAGCCAACGTCGAGATCGTCGACTACCATT
>NZ_JBGFSI010000046.1:0-850 GCF_041365735.1 Rhodosalinus sp. K401
GGGGATCGCCACCGCCTCGTCGGTCGCGCGCGACGTCTCCGCGTCGTCGCCCGCGCCGGGCACGCCCTCCAGCGCCTCCACCACGTCGGGGTCGCGGCGCGCCTCGGCCATCAGCGCGGTCGTGATGGGCAGGAGTTTCAGGCGCACGCCGCCGGGCATGTCGTGCCAGGCGGGTTTGCGGGTCATGTCGAGTCGGAGCATCAGTACTGGTCCACGTCGTTGATGAGGGTTGCGGTGGCCATGCGGCCGGTGCCGGGATCGCGCGCCGCCTGCCAGTCGAAGGTCGCCTGGATGCCCTGCGGCCCGTCGATCCCGATGCGCGGGCGCGGTAGGTAGACGGCATGGGCGGTCAGCGTGAAGCTCTCGCCCGAGGGCAGCGCGTAGCCGAACACCAGCTCGCAAGGATCGCCGTCGATCGCCTGTTGCAGCAGCGTCTCGTCAGCGAAGCGGACCACCACGTTGCCGGTCAGCGCGGCGATGCCGGGCTCCACGCCCGCGATCTTGCCGTCGGCGCGGATCGTCTCCACCCGGTCGAGGTTATTGGCATAGGTGATCTCGGCCGAGACCAGATTGCCGAGCGCCGTGGCGTCGCGCTGGACGCTCCCGTTGAAGCTGCCGAAGCGCTTGAGCGCGGGCTCGGTCAGGGTGCCGGCCTGGCTGGTGGCGCTCTTGTCCTCGCCCTGCGCGATCACGCCGACGGTCGCGGTCACGAGGCCCGAACGCTCCATCGACCACTGCAGCTGGTTCACCCGGCAGCCGGGATACATCGCGTAATGCGGCACCTCCGGCAGGCCTTTCTCCAGCGCGAAGCTCGGCAGGTCCCAGGCGCCCGACTGGAACTCATGGGTGT
>NZ_JBGFSI010000047.1:0-823 GCF_041365735.1 Rhodosalinus sp. K401
TCCAACGTCAAAGGGCGAAAAACCGTCTATCAGGGCGATGGCCCACTACGTGAACCATCACCCTAATCAAGTTTTTTGGGGTCGAGGTGCCGTAAAGCACTAAATCGGAACCCTAAAGGGAGCCCCCGATTTAGAGCTTGACGGGGAAAGCCGGCGAACGTGGCGAGAAAGGAAGGGAAGAAAGCGAAAGGAGCGGGCGCTAGGGCGCTGGCAAGTGTAGCGGTCACGCTGCGCGTAACCACCACACCCGCCGCGCTTAATGCGCCGCTACAGGGCGCGTCCCATTCGCCATTCAGGCTGCGCAACTGTTGGGAAGGGCGATCGGTGCGGGCCTCTTCGCTATTACGCCAGCTGGCGAAAGGGGGATGTGCTGCAAGGCGATTAAGTTGGGTAACGCCAGGGTTTTCCCAGTCACGACGTTGTAAAACGACGGCCAGTGAGCGCGCGTAATACGACTCACTATAGGGCGAATTGGGTACCGGGCCCCCCCTCGAGGTCGACGGTATCGATAAGCTTGNCTACAGGGCGCGTCCCATTCGCCATTCAGGCTGCGCAACTGTTGGGAAGGGCGATCGGTGCGGGCCTCTTCGCTATTACGCCAGCTGGCGAAAGGGGGATGTGCTGCAAGGCGATTAAGTTGGGTAACGCCAGGGTTTTCCCAGTCACGACGTTGTAAAACGACGGCCAGTGAGCGCGCGTAATACGACTCACTATAGGGCGAATTGGGTACCGGGCCCCCCCTCGAGGTCGACGGTATCGATAAGCTTGATATCGAATTCCTGCAGCCCGGGGGATCCACTAGTTCTAGAGCGGCCGCCACCGC
>NZ_JBGFSI010000048.1:0-606 GCF_041365735.1 Rhodosalinus sp. K401
TTAAAGTTCTGCTATGTGGCGCGGTATTATCCCGTATTGACGCCGGGCAAGAGCAACTCGGTCGCCGCATACACTATTCTCAGAATGACTTGGTTGAGTACTCACCAGTCACAGAAAAGCATCTTACGGATGGCATGACAGTAAGAGAATTATGCAGTGCTGCCATAACCATGAGTGATAACACTGCGGCCAACTTACTTCTGACAACGATCGGAGGACCGAAGGAGCTAACCGCTTTTTTGCACAACATGGGGGATCATGTAACTCGCCTTGATCGTTGGGAACCGGAGCTGAATGAAGCCATACCAAACGACGAGCGTGACACCACGATGCCTGTAGCAATGGCAACAACGTTGCGCAAACTATTAACTGGCGAACTACTTACTCTAGCTTCCCGGCAACAATTAATAGACTGGATGGAGGCGGATAAAGTTGCAGGACCACTTCTGCGCTCGGCCCTTCCGGCTGGCTGGTTTATTGCTGATAAATCTGGAGCCGGTGAGCGTGGGTCTCGCGGTATCATTGCAGCACTGGGGCCAGATGGTAAGCCCTCCCGTATCGTAGTTATCTACACGACGGGGAGTCAGGCAACTATGGATGAACGAA
>NZ_JBGFSI010000049.1:0-564 GCF_041365735.1 Rhodosalinus sp. K401
TCCCGATCCGCGGGCGCGGCAGGTAGACGGCATGCGCCGTCAGCTTGAAGCTCTCGCCCGAAGGCAGCGCGTAGCCGAAGATCAGCTCGCACGGATCGCCGTCGATGGCCTGTTGCAGCAGCGTCTCGTCGGCAAAGCGAACCACCACGTTGCCGGTCAGCGCGGCGATGCCGGGCTCCACGCCGTCGATCTTGCCGTCGGCGCGGATCGTCTCCACCCGGTCGAGGTTGTTGGCATAGGTGATCTCGGCCGAGACCAGGTTGCCGAGCGCTGCGCCGTTGCGCTGGACGCTGCCGTTGAAGCTACCGAAGCGCCTGAGCGCGGGCTCGGTAAGGGTGCCGGCCTGGCTCGCAGCACTCTTGTCCTCGCCCTGCGCGATCACGCCGACGGTCGCGGTCACGAGACCCGAGCGCTCCATCGACCATTGCAGCCGGTCGACCCGGCAGCCGGGATACATGGCGTAATGCGGCACCTCCGGCAGGCCCTTCTCCAGCGCGAAGCTCGGCAGGTCCCAGGCGCCCGACTGGAACTCGTGGGTGTAGGGCCCGGTGCCGCTGGTCGTGG
>NZ_JBGFSI010000050.1:0-558 GCF_041365735.1 Rhodosalinus sp. K401
AGGCCGCGCCGCCCGACGCCGAACGGATCGAGGGGATGCCCTTCCGCAACCTCAACGACGGGGTGACGCCGGTGGTCATCGGCGGCAATGACTGGGCCGCTGCCTGGGCCGTGGACGAGCGCGGCCAGCCTCTCTACCCGGTGGGACGCGGCTACACGGGAGAGCGCCAGCGCGAACTCGCCTTCCGCTTCGGCGTGAACCTCGTGATGCATGTGCTCACGGGCAACTACAAGTCGGACCAGGTGCATGTTCCGGCGCTTCTCGACAGGTTGGGTCAATGACGGGAACGGTGCTCTTCGACCCCCTCGTGCCGCTCTGGCTGCTTGGCGCGCTGGGCGTGGCGGTGGCGGCGGCCTCCGCGCTCGCGCTCTGGCGCGGGCTGTCCGGCTGGGCGCTCCGCGGGCTTGCCGGGCTCGTCGTGCTCGCCGCGCTCGCGCAGCCCACTTGGCAGCAGGAGGAGCGCGCGGCGCTTTCCGACATCGTGATCATGGTGGAGGACGCGACGGCGAGCCAGCGCCTCGCCGAACGTGCCGCGACGACCGAGGCCGCGGCCGAGGA
>NZ_JBGFSI010000051.1:0-523 GCF_041365735.1 Rhodosalinus sp. K401
ACTGTTTGCATGTCGGCCTTCCAGGGGTCTTACGGGGTCCCGATGACGAAGGTGTCAGCTTCACTGTTTGTCGGATCTTTCCTTTTGGGACGATCTGCAGACAGATGACTTTCGGTGTGTGTCTGCCCGGCCGGGCGGGCATGTGCCGAAGATGTGCAGAGGTTCGACTGTCAAGGACGCGTTTTTGGCGCGTTTCAACTTGAGAGTTTGATCCTGGCTCAGAACGAACGCTGGCGGCAGGCCTAACACATGCAAGTCGAGCGAGGACTTCGGTCCTAGCGGCGGACGGGTGAGTAACGCGTGGGAACGTGCCCTTCTCTACGGAATAGTCCCGGGAAACTGGGTTTAATACCGTATACGCCCTTTGGGGGAAAGATTTATCGGAGAAGGATCGGCCCGCGTCTGATTAGGTAGTTGGTGGGGTAACGGCCTACCAAGCCTACGATCAGTAGCTGGTTTTAGAGGATGATCAGCCACACTGGGACTGAGACACGGCCCAGACTCCTACGGGAGGCAGCAGTGG
>NZ_JBGFSI010000052.1:0-501 GCF_041365735.1 Rhodosalinus sp. K401
GCCGCGGCGGCAGACGGCGCGCGCCGGCGCGCGGAGCTGACCGGGCGTCTCGCCCGGGCCGAGGCGGCCATGCAGGCGCGCAATGCCGCCGCCCGGCGGGCCCGGCGAGGCCCCGACGCCGAAGCGATGCGCGGGATCGAGGCTGCCGCGCAACACCTCGCCACCGCCCGGGCGCTGCGCGATGCGCGCGCGGCGCAGCTGACCATGCGCTACGCGAGGGGTCACCCCGGCCGGGTCACGCTTGACGGCCGCGTGCTCGAGGACGGCGCGCAGGTCGCGCTGACCGGTCCGGCAACGCTCGACATCGCGGAGATCGGGCGGCTCGAGATCGATCCCGGAGAAGCCGCGGGCGCCGGTGCCGCGGACATGGACGCCGCCGCCCGCGCCCTCGCCGAGGCGCTGGCCGCAGCCGGGGCGGACACGCTCGAGGACGCCCGCGAGGCCGCCGCGGCGCGCGAGGCCGCAACCCGCGAGGCGGCTGAAGCCGCGGCGCGTCTCGAC
>NZ_JBGFSI010000054.1:0-483 GCF_041365735.1 Rhodosalinus sp. K401
CCGGCAGGGACGAACTGCCGGGCAGCAGGACCCGCACATGCAGCATGCAGGACGGTGCGGCGGTGGAGTCCCGAAGCCACGGTTGCAGGATGGCGACGGGGCTGACGGCCGCACCGGGTGGCCCGCAGTGTCAGGGGCCGCCGTGAGCAGGACCCCGGTGAAGGCGTCGGCTGCAGGCGCGCGCACCGGACGTAAGGCAGTGAGCCTCACGCCGCAGGACGGGCAACGGGGCTGGCTGTCGGAAAGCGGCGCTGTCACAGGCCGCTGAGCAGTTCGCAGTACAGTAGTTGATCACTGAGGGAAGGACGGAGGAGCGAGCGCCATCAGGATCGCCCGGGCGCACGTGTGAAGTCCGGGTACCGCAGGACATCGATAGTGAGGTGGTCTCCGGTCAAGCAACCGCGATCCCCGCAGTCCCGGCAGCTTTTCGGCCGGGCCGGCGGATACAGAAGGCCGGCGCATTAGCAAGGCCGGCAGATGGTG
>NZ_JBGFSI010000055.1:0-483 GCF_041365735.1 Rhodosalinus sp. K401
CCGCCGAGCCGGACAACGCCACGGCGGGATCCGACATCGTTGAAGGCGCCAACGATGCCGCACCGGAGCCCAAGGCGAACGATCCGGACCGCACGGCGGCAGATCCCGGCACGAGCCCGGACCCCGCGGCCATCCGCGCCGAGGCCATCGCCCATGCCCGCGCCGTCGTCGATCTCTGCCGCCTCGCGGGCCAGCCGCAGATGGCCGGGCGGTTCCTCGAGGAGGACGCCAGCCTCGACGCGGTCCGCGCCGCGCTGCTGGACGCCCGCGCCGAGATCGCGCCGGGGATCACGCCCCATCACCCGCAACCCGGGCGGAGCGCCACGACCCGCCCCTGGGGCGACGTCATCGCCCGCACCTTCAAACTGAAAGGATGATCCCATGACCACGCTGACAGAGAGCACGCATCCCGGCGGCTTCCTCGTCTGGGAGGCCCATCGCGACTACACCCGCGAGACGATCACCGTCGCCTCCGGAACGCTC
>NZ_JBGFSI010000056.1:0-449 GCF_041365735.1 Rhodosalinus sp. K401
CATCCAGGCGCAGGTGCTGGCGATGGAGGCGGGCATCACTTCCCGGCGCAAGGTGGTCGAGGCCACCGGCTACGACGTCGAGGAAGTGGACCGCGAGAACGCGACGGACACGGCGCGCGCCGCGGAGCTGGGCCTCAGCTACCGTACCAGCCCGGGCGAGACGCAAGGGGCGCGGGCGACCCCGGCGACACGGCCGGAGCCGGACGATGCAGCGGATGGCGACAGCCACGACGATGCGGCGGCACCGAACCGCGCGAGCGAACAGGAGTGACATGATGAAGAGCTGGTACACGATCCGCGCCCGTGACGGCGGCGCGGAGGTGCTGATCTATGACGAGATCGGCGCCTACGGCGTCTCGGCCAAGGGGTTCCTGGCCGAGCTGGGCGCGCTGCCGGATGACGCGGCCATCGACCTGCGCCTCAACAGCCCGGGCGGGTCGGTTTTCGAT
>NZ_JBGFSI010000057.1:0-436 GCF_041365735.1 Rhodosalinus sp. K401
TCGTCCCCGTCGTCTTCCGCGACGTAGGCCAGCAGCTTGTCGAGTTCGCCGTCGGAGAAGCCGACCAGCGACAGCTCGAAGTCTTCCGCCAGCAGGTCGTTCAGTTCCGCCGACAGCAGCGCCTCGTCCCATGGACTTTCAGCCAGCCGGTTATCCGCGATCCGATAGGCCCGCCGCTGCGCCTCGGTCAGGTGCCCCAGCACGATCACTGGCGCCTCGGTCAGCCCGAGCTGGGTGGCGGCCAGGACGCGTCCGTGGCCCGCGATCAGCTCGCCGTCCTCGCCCACGAGGCACGGCACGGTCCAGCCGAACTCGGCCATGCTGGCGGCGATCTTCGCGACCTGGTCCGCGTCATGCTGCTTGGCATTGCGGGCATAGGGATGGAGCCGGGCCAGCGGCCATTGCTCGATCCGCTCCGGGGCGAAGCTCAAGGTCA
>NZ_JBGFSI010000058.1:0-431 GCF_041365735.1 Rhodosalinus sp. K401
CCTTCATCGTGACGCTCGGCGCGATGCTCGGCTTCCGCGGGCTCGTCTTCATGTACAACGGCGAGCAGCCGACCTCGCATCTCAACTGGACGCTCGTGGACTTCGCAGAGGCGCAGTTCCTGGGTCTCCACACGGCGACCTGGTTCCTGCTCATGGTGACGGCCGCGATGTGGTACCTGATGAACCGCACCGTCCACGGGCGCAACGCCTACGCCATCGGCGACAACCGCGAGGCGGCCGTGAACGCGGGCATCCGCGTGGGCCCCCACATGATGATCAACTTCATGATCATCGGCTTCCTCGCCGCGCTGTCGGCGGTGGTCTTCTACTCCGAGTCGGGGTCGGTGAACCCCAATGACGGCACGCTCTACGAGCTCTGGGTCATCACCGCCGTCGTCCTGGGCGGGACCAAGCTGACGGGCGGCTCGGGC
>NZ_JBGFSI010000059.1:0-413 GCF_041365735.1 Rhodosalinus sp. K401
GGCGGATGCGGACGGGCTGACGGATTTCTACGGTCTGCAGGCCATGGTCGCACGGGAGATGTTCGTGGCCGGCGAGTGTTTCGTCCGGCTGCGCCCGCGGCGGGCCGAGGATGGTCTGCTGGTGCCGCTGCAGCTGCAGCTTCTCCAGTCCGAGATGCTGCCCTTCGAGAAGACCGAGACCGCCGTCAACGGTAACCGCATCCGCTGCGGGATCGAGTTCGACGCCATTGGCCGGCGGGTGGCCTATCACTTCCGCCGCAGCCATCCCGGCGACAGCACGGACCGGCGCGTGGCCGTGCCCGAGACGCTGCGCGTGCCAGCGCAGGACGTGCTGCACATCTACCGACCCTTAGACGCCGGGCAGATCCGCGGCCTGCCGCATGTGGCGCCCGCCAGCCTGGAGCCCGGCACCC
>NZ_JBGFSI010000060.1:0-404 GCF_041365735.1 Rhodosalinus sp. K401
ACCGACGTACTGCCAGAATTCGGTGGTGACACCTACGGTTCTGACAACTTCATGCAGCAGCGTGGTAACGGCTTCGCGACCTACCGTAACACTGACTTCTTCGGTCTGGTTGACGGCCTGAACTTTGCTGTTCAGTACCAGGGTAAAAACGGCAACCCATCTGGTGAAGGCTTTACTAGTGGCGTAACTAACAACGGTCGTGACGCACTGCGTCAAAACGGCGACGGCGTCGGCGGTTCTATCACTTATGATTACGAAGGTTTCGGTATCGGTGGTGCGATCTCCAGCTCCAAACGTACTGATGCTCAGAACACCGCTGCTTACATCGGTAACGGCGACCGTGCTGAAACCTACACTGGTGGTCTGAAATACGACGCTAACAACATCTACCTGGCTGCTCAGTA
>NZ_JBGFSI010000061.1:0-401 GCF_041365735.1 Rhodosalinus sp. K401
CTCGCCCTGGATGAGGAAGGCGTCGCCGTCGATCTCGATGCGGTCGCCGGGGCGTGGGTTCGGCACTTCTGCCACGCGCAGGTCCAGCCGCGTGGTCTCCGACCAGAGGCGCGCGTCGCCGAAGCCGGTCATCTCATCCGCGCGGCGGGTGACCACGCGCACGAGGACGGGGGCACCGCCCTCGGGCGTGTACACGGCCTCGCGGGCGATGCTGTCATCCGCGAAGAGCGCGTCGAGCGCCATGGCCACGGCGGTCATCAGGTCCGCCGCGCCGAGCGCAGCACCTGCGGGCGGGTGCAGATCGGCAGCGGGTTGGACTCGATCTCGAGCCGCACCCATTCGTCGCGATCCCGGTCCGGGATCATGCGCGCGTAGAGCGGCAGGCCCACGGTGTTGACCGT
>NZ_JBGFSI010000062.1:0-379 GCF_041365735.1 Rhodosalinus sp. K401
TAACAATTTCACACAGGAAACAGCTATGACCATGATTACGCCAAGCGCGCAATTAACCCTCACTAAAGGGAACAAAAGCTGGAGCTCCACCGCGGTGGCGGCCGCTCTAGAATGGTCAGCCGTGGTATGTCCTGGTTTCTGGCGTGTACGCTTCGAAAGAAGAGGCGAAAAAAGCGGTATCTACATTGCCAGCAGATGTCCAGGCCAAAAACCCGTGGGCGAAACCGCTGCGTCAGGTACAGGCCGATCTGAAGTAATCAAGGTTATCTCCCGCAATGGTTTATCGTTGCGGGAGTTGCCTGAAGCGCTGGATGCTGTCGGAGCTTTCTCCACAGCCGGAGAAGGTGTAATTAGTTAGTCAGCATGAAGAAAAATCGCG
>NZ_JBGFSI010000063.1:0-354 GCF_041365735.1 Rhodosalinus sp. K401
AGGGTATGTGGAGGGAACGCGGGGAAGTGAAACATCTCAGTACCCGCAGGAAGAGAAAACAACCGTGATTCCGGGAGTAGTGGTGAGCGAAACCGGATGAGGCCAAACCAGTCACGTGTGATACCCGGCAGGGGTTGCGTGGTTGGGGTTGTGGGAGTTCTCTTGATCGGTCTGCCGGCCGGTCGGTGAGTCAGAAACCGTTGATGTAGGCGAAGGACATGCGAAAGGTCCGGCGTAGAGGGTAAGACCCCCGTAGCTGAAACATTAGCGGCTCGCTTGAGAACCACCCAAGTAGCACGGGGCCCGTGAAATCCCGTGTGAATCTGGCGGGACCACCCGTTAAGCCTAAATATT
>NZ_JBGFSI010000064.1:0-346 GCF_041365735.1 Rhodosalinus sp. K401
CCTGGGTGACGTCGAACTTGCCGACCGCGAGCGTGGTCAGGTACGTCGCCTGCGGCTTGTCCGAGCGCCAGTTGTAGCGCGTCCAGCCGAGCTTGGAGGTCTTCGACAGCAGGACGCCGTTGCTGAGCGCCTGGTTGCCGTCCGGCACCGAGACGGAGATGTCGTACGTCGCCTTGTCGGTCGGGTGGTCGTTGCTGGGGAACCACCACACGGCGGCGTCCGGCTCCTGGGCGATCACGCCGCCGTCCGGCGTGCGGTGCCAGTTGGAGGCACCGTCGATCTTCAGCTCGGACGGCTTGCCCGCGTAGCGCACGACGACGCTGATCTGCTTGCCCTTCGGCAGCGG
>NZ_JBGFSI010000065.1:0-343 GCF_041365735.1 Rhodosalinus sp. K401
ATTGCGCCGAGGTTTACTATCAGTTCCGCGAAGAGTTCAACAAAAGCCAGGATCCGTTCCGTCGGGCGGTACTGTTTTTATATTTGAACCGCTACGGTTACAACGGCCTGTGTCGTTACAATCTGCGCGGTGAGTTTAACGTGCCGTTCGGCCGCTACAAAAAACCCTATTTCCCGGAAGCAGAGTTGTATCACTTCGCTGAAAAAGCGCAGAATGCCTTTTTCTATTGTGAGTCTTACGCCGATAGCATGGCGCGCGCAGATGATGCATCCGTCGTCTATTGCGATCCGCCTTATGCACCGCTGTCTGCGACCGCCAACTTTACGGCGTATCACACAAACAG
>NZ_JBGFSI010000066.1:0-342 GCF_041365735.1 Rhodosalinus sp. K401
CCGGGTTCTGTCGTGGACAGTCATTCATCTAGGCCAGCAATCGCTCACTGGCTCAAGCAGCCTACCCGGGTTCAGTACGGGCCGTACCTTATGAACCCCTATTTGGCCTTGCTCCGGGTGGAGTTTACCGTGCCACGGACTGTTACCAGCCGCGCGGTGCGCTCTTACCGCACCCTTTCACCCTTACCTGATCCCGCTTGCGCGGGCCATCGGCGGTTTGCTCTCTGTTGCACTGGTCGTGGGTTTCCCCCCCAGGCGTTACCTGGCACCCTGCCCTATGGAGCCCGGACTTTCCTCCCCTCCGCCCGTCTCCCCCGAAGAGGACGACGACGAAGCGGCGAC
>NZ_JBGFSI010000067.1:0-304 GCF_041365735.1 Rhodosalinus sp. K401
TTCGACCCGAACATCCAGCGCAAGCGCTACTGGCTGCCCAGCGAAGGCCGGCACGTCCGGCTGACGCTGAGCGCCAAGGGGATCAAGACCGTGGACACGATCGGGATCGAGGCGGCCGTCGCCCGTATCCGCGCACGAGGGGAGAAGATCTGATGGCCAAGAAGAGCAAGATCGCGAAGAACGAGAAGCGGCGCGCGACGGTGGCCCGTTACGCCGCCCGGCGGGCCCTGCTGAAGTCCGTCATCCGCAACCCGCACACCCCCGAACAGGAACGGCTCGCCGCCCAGCGCGAACTGACCCGCCA
>NZ_JBGFSI010000068.1:0-302 GCF_041365735.1 Rhodosalinus sp. K401
CCCGGTTGTTTAGCCATCTGCTACTTATTCCTCGATTTTACCGCCAGCAGCTTCGATAGCAGCACGAGCGCCTTTAGTAACACGCAGGCCACGAACAGTTACCGGAGTCGTTACTTCGCCAGCCAGGATCACTTTCGCGAACTCGATCTGGATACCGATAATGTTAGCCGCTTTCAGCGTGTTCAGGTCTACTACACCGCCTTCTACTTTAGCCAGGTCAGACAGACGAATTTCGGCTGTAATCGCTGCTTTACGAGAAGTGAAGCCGAATTTCGGCAGACGACGGTACAGAGGCATCTGAC
>NZ_JBGFSI010000069.1:0-301 GCF_041365735.1 Rhodosalinus sp. K401
CCGGTGCGCGAAGGTCAGCGAGCGCGCCTCGGCCAGCGTGACCGGGTCACCCTCTTCGTCGGCCGAGGCCGGGTACGCGTCGACCTCGTCGAGGAAGATGTACCGCGCCGGGGTGGAGCGTAGCCCCACCGCCGAGTTCGCGCCGGTCATGATCAGGATGCCGCCCGCGAACTCCTTGGACAGCATCGTGTTGCCCGCGTCGCGGGACCGCGCGGGCTTGATCCGCTCGCGCAGCTCGGGGCTTTCCTTGATCAGCGGATCGATCCGCTGCCGCGAGTTGCGTTTCGCCAGTTCCACCGTT